>NZ_JBLFBO010000021.1:0-42896 GCF_047338595.1 Nitrospira sp. BLG_1 | reverse complement strand
AAGCGCAGCTTGAATTGTAAGGAGACCCCGCCTGGAAGGGCGGGGTTCTTCATTTTCCGTTGTATTTGGCTGCTGAGTCGTCAGGGGTTGAGGGCGGCGTGATTCTTGCTGTATCCGGCAAGTTAGGAAAGTGAGATCGCCATGAAAGTGGTGTGTTCTTGGTGCCGAGGCGAAGGTCAGGATGGTTTCGTCGGGGAGAAAGCGCCGTTCGATGATCCCCGGGAGACGCACAGCATCTGCCTCACGCATGAGAGAGCGGTCAGGGCTCGTTGGGAGGCGCGTCGACAAACGACATGCGTGTTATCCCTTCCTCCCAGGCTTATCCGGAGCCCTGGCTGCTGTATGAGCTAACCGCATTCTTCATGAACGCTTCTCCTGAGACGGTTTCAAGTTTTGGGTTTCCTGTTTCAGGTTTGTGATTTCTGCACAACGTGATCCCAAAGCCGTGAAGTGCCGTACGTGAAGCGTATTTCGTTTCGGGATCCGGGCGCTTCACGTTTCACGAACGACGTGCACGAGCTACAGGGCCTAGCCGTTATCGCTGCCCTGCTATTTCTTGGCAGATTTCTTCTTGGAAGTTGCTGAGCGTTTTCGGAGGGGTTTTCTTCCGGACTTTCCCTGCTCGGTGGAGCTGAACTCTTCCAGCTCCCAACGATGTCGCGTCGACTTATCCTGTGCCGTCACGGCAAGTACCACATGAAACGGGGCGCTTCGGCCGTCCGCCGTTTGTCCTTTGCTCCAGGCCTCTCCGGCGTCGTTGAGGACTTCCAGCAACGTTTCATACTCTTCTTCATCATCCGGGAGTACCGCATGGGCGTTCGAAATGAGGAGGATGTAGCCTTTGGCGGGAAGCCACTCGAAATCAGCGAGACATTCCTCCAAGGCATCCCAGTTGTGTCCGAAGTATTCCGGGAATGACAGTGCCTGCGCGAATTCATCGAAGAGGCCCGACGTCGTTCGACATTTCTTGCCTTCGATCGTGCGCATTAGAAATCCGGCGGGAGCTGTGACTATCGTTGTGGCCGCACTCCCGCGAGGTAAGACGAGAAGTCCTGACCAGGGAGGTGCTGAGGTGCTGAGGTGGGTGCGGAGAGACAGTGTTACCGGCATAGGGCGCTCACGTGCTGCAGTTTCTGTCAATTGAGGGGGACAAACGTTCTGTAGTGATCTCCGGTATAGTAGGCCTTCCCGGTTCGTTGCTCGATCACAATCCGTTCGGCGTCACGCCCGCGCCCGCAGATCTTCGGGTTGACATCATACTCCCGATAGCGACCGGGAGGAAGACGGCGTTCTCGATTTTGGAAGTCACGTCCCCCGACATAACCTGGAAGTGGACGCCCTCCTCGCTTTTCCAGTTGTGTGAGGAGATCGTAGGCTTTTTCAGGCGGGGTTGTAAACCACGAAGGATCGTCGGTCTGCGGAGGGAGAAGAATCGAGGCGCTGGTGGTCGGAGTGTGGGAGACGAGGTCTGGAGTTGTGGTACCGATCGATGGAACAAGTAGGATCGTGCAGCAGAGGGCGACAAGTAGGCCGAAGTGTTGGAGCTGCTGCCATCGACGGGTGGACACAGGTTCTCTCCTGTGCGGATGTGTGGCTCAGATGAGACGACCGTAGCATTCTCTTTTCGCGAAGGTCAAACCCTCTCCTCAGGGATTCACGTACTTGCCTGGATGTCTTCAGCCCTGTTTGCTAGAATGAGCGGGCCGGTGTGTGCCGCGAACAAAACCGAATCATCATATCGTCACTGATTATCTTGCGGAATGTATTTGCTGTGTTGAGGAGTGGCTCGAGCGGCTCGGTCTGTGTATCACGGGCCGGTGTCTCCACTCTACTTGTGCTCGTACTCCTCACGTTGGCGGGGACGTCGAATGCGCAGTTGAGTCCGAGCGGCTCGATGCGGAGATCCCCGGCGGACGTCGTCAAGCGGTATGTGTTGCTGGATCAGAAAGGAGCACGCCTCGACGCCTCCTCATTCGATACGGTCATGCCCTATGTCGAGTGGAAAGAGGAACCGGCGTGGGGGCATATCGTGGTGGTGCAAAAAACCACCGTGTCCGAGGATTACCGGCAATGGGAGATTGTGAACAATCTAGAAGTTATCATCCCGGTGACCTTTCAGGTGCGAGGCTCGGTGTATCTCGAGACGGCCAGCTTTGTCCCTGAGGACAGGACCGAAGAGGTTCGCTTTCACGTGAAAGTCGTGGGCAATTACTGGCGTATCCTCTCACCAGTCATCCCGCCCCATGTCGGGTTGAGGCGGATGGTGAGCTTTGCTCGAGATGCGGCTCTCCACGAATCGGACGACATCCAACGCACAGTACTCACCGACCTTATCGAATCGTTGCGAAAGGCAAACTAATGGCACAGACGCCTGTGGACCTCCTGATCTTTGACTTGGACGGAACGTTGATCGAGTCCAAATGGGACATCGCCCATGCCGTCAATTTCACGTTGAATGAGTTGGGATTGCCGGAGCGTCCTCTTGAAGAGATCTTCGGGTTTGTCGGAGACGGGGTGAAGCGGCTGCTGCGCCTGGCGGTCGGGGAAGGGAATCAGGAGAAATTTGAAGAAGCCTTGAAAGTGTTCCGGGGTCATTATCTCGAACACTGCTTGGACCGGACGACCTTCTACCCAGGAATCGAACCCATGCTCGAGCATTTTGCGCACAAGCAGAAAGTGATCGCGACCAACAAGTCGATTGAATACACGCGCGTGATCTTGAATGGGTTGGGACCACAACATTTCATGTACATGGTGGGCGGAGACAATGGGTTCGGCCTGAAGCCGGAGCCCGGTATGCTCCTCCACATCATCAGCAAGATGGGCGTACCGAAGGATCGGACGGTCCTTGTCGGAGACAGTACGAACGATATCAATGGCGGGCATAACGCAGGCATTCGGGTCTGTGCCGTAGGATACGGCATGGGCAATCGGCAGAAGATGGAAGCCTGCCAGCCTGATTGGTTCATCGAAACACCGGAACAACTCACGGAGATTTTCATATGACTATTCATCCGTCTCGCGTATCTCGTGAAGCGTCTCCCGCTCAAAAGTTTCACGTTGCAAGTTTCAGATTTCGAGTTGCCGGAGGAACCTCAAACATGAAACGAGAAACATGGAATTCGAAACTTTCGGGTGAGCCATGGACGAAGCTCCGTGTGTCATACGTCACCGTGCTTCTGCTGGCGCTAAGCCTGATTCTCAACGTCGATCTGTCGTTTGCAGCGTCACCGAGCTTTGCCGATCGGGTGATCGAGCATCGGCTTGCCAATGGGCTGACGGTGCTCATGGTCGAGCGGCATCAGACGCCGGTTGTCTCCATCAACATCACCTTTGCCGTGGGCGGCATCAATGAGCAGGTGGGCCAGACGGGCATTGCCCATCTGTACGAGCATATGGCCTTCAAAGGCACGCGTGTCGTGGGGACGACCGACTACGAGAAGGAAAAACCGCTCCTCGATGAGCTGGCCGTCGTCGGGACGGAACTCGATCTGCGGGAACGAGAGGTGGCGGCCAAAGAAGGGGGAGGGGCGACGGAAGACGAACGAGCGGCAATCGAATCGCTGCAGAAGCGGTTTCTGGCCCTGCAAGCGCAGGCCGGTCAGTATGTAGTCGGCAATGAAATGGCGCTGATGTACCAGCGGCACGGTGGCGTGGGACTCAATGCCTCAACCGGGAAAGATCTGACGCGGTACATGATCAGCTTGCCCTCCAATCGACTCCCGCTGTGGGCGGCAATCGAATCAGACCGGATGGCCAACCCTGTCTTACGCGAGTTTTACAAGGAACGCGGCGTCGTGATGGAAGAGCGGCGTCTGCGCAACGACGACAGTCCGAACGGGCTGTTGTTTGAAACCTTTACCTCGGCGGCATTCCGGGCCCACGGGTACGGAATTCCAACCATCGGGTGGGGCTCCGATATCCTCTCGTTGACACCGGCTGCCACGGAAGCCTTCTTCAAGACCTATTATGGCCCGAATCGCGCCACGATCGCCTTGGTGGGGGATATCAATCCCAAGGAAGTCATTGCCTTGATTGAGCGGACGTTCGGGAAGATTCCTGCCGCGCCGCCGGCGCCATCCTTGGTGACGGTGGAGCCGGAACAACGAGGGGAACGCCGGGTGGAGGTGGAGTTTGATGCCGAGCCGGCTCTTGTGATCGGTTATCACAAGCCGACCCTGGGCCATCCGGATGATGATGTGTTTGACGTGATCGATGCGGTGCTCAGCGACGGCCTCACGTCCCGCTTGCATCAGAAACTGGTGCGGGAGAAACGTTTGGCTGTCTCGGTCGGGTCCGATGCCAGTCATCCCGGAGTGCGTGCGCCGAATCTGTTCGTGCTCACGGCGACGCCATTGGCTCCTCATACGGCCTCGGAAGTCGAAGCGGCGATTTATGAGGAGGTTGAGCGGCTGAAGCAGGAGCCGGTCTCGGCACAGGAGCTGGAGAAAGTGCTCAATAACTTGGATGCAGATCTCGTGCGTGGACTGCGATCCAACAGTGGATTGGCGTCTCAACTGGCTCTGTACCAGGCGGTTGCCGGCGATTGGCGCTACATTCTGACGTCACGCGACAATGTGGGTAAGGTGACGGCTGCCGATGTCCGGCGAGTCGCCGCGCAATACTTTACCAGGTCGAATCGGACCGTCGCGGTGTTGGTCAAGAAAAGTCTCGGTAAAAGTGTGACCGCCATGTCGGGCAACGAGGTGCAGCCATGAGGATAGTGAGGGGTGAGGGGCAAGGGGTGAAGGGATGGAGAATCACTGCTTTGTTGGGGATGGCCGTATTGCTGGCTTCAGCCGTCACGGTCTCTGCCGGTGAACCGGTACTCGGTGATCCTCGATCCATGGCGTTTCAACCCGTGGAATTTTCACCGCCGGAGCCGGATCGGGTGGTTCTCGAGAACGGCATGGTCGTCTATCTTCTGGAAGACCATGAGTTGCCGCTTGTGTCGGTGACGGTCACGATGCGAACCGGGAGTTGGCTTGATCCGATCGACAAGATCGGATTGGCATCCATGACCGGTGCGGTCATGCGGACGGGCGGTGGAGGAGGACTGTCGGCCGAGCAAGTCGATGCGGAGTTAGAGCAATTCGCGGGCGATGTGAGCATCGGAATCGGTCGGCAATCAGGGTCGGCGTCGTTGGATGTGTTGAGCAAAGATGTCCCCCGTGGGTTGGAAATCTTGGCCGGTCTCTTGCGAAGACCTGCGTTTGACCCGGCTCGCGTGGATCTCGCTAAGCTGCAAGCGATCGAAGGGATTCGCCGAAGGCAGGATCATCCGGGGTCCATCGTCGGTCGAGAATTTGCCAAGGTGCTCTATGGGCCTGATCATCCCAGTGCCCGAGAAAGCTCGCTGGATTCGATCACACGGATGACGAGGGACGATCTGGTTACCTTTCATCGCGATACGATTCATCCCAATGGGATGATTCTCGGTGTGACCGGCGACTTCAAAAAAGATGAGATGCTGGCCGCACTGCGCAAAGTATTCGGAGACTGGAAAAAGGGAACGGTGCCGGAATTGAGGATTGCCGATGTGCCGGAAGCGGAGCCGTCCAGGCCGGTGGTCAGGTTCGTCAGTAAGGAGACGTCGCAGACCCATCTTCGTCTGGGACATCTCTCGATCAAGGAGAATGATCCCGACTACGTCGCCTTGGCCATCGCCAACGACATCTTAGGAGGAAGTTCGTTTCGCAGTCGCCTGTTCAATGATGTGAGGACCAAACGCGGGCTGGCCTATTCCGTCGGCAGCCGTCTCAATACAGGCACGCACGACCAAGGGGTTTGGCTGATGCGGGCGGAAACGAAACTGACCTCCACGCAGGAAGTGATCGAGCGGTTTGTGGCGAATATCGAACGGATGCGTGCGGAGCCGGTGAGCGATACGGAACTGGCCGAGGCCAAGGAGGCCTACGTGAATTCGTTCGTGTTCTCCTTTGCCAGTCCTTCGGCGATTGTCAGCCGGTTGGTCGAGTTGGAGTATGACGGGTTGCCGAAGGACTTTCTGCAGCAGCTGCGCGCTAAGGTCGTGTCGTTGACCAAGGAGGAGGTTCAGACAGCGGCCAAGAAACATTTGCGCCCGGATCGTTTGAAGATTGTTGCGGTTGGATCCGGTGAGGCCCTGCCGAAAGCCTTGGCGACGTTCGGAGAGGTGAAGGAGATCACGCTGAGCCCGGAAGGGTGAAGAGGGACGCGGCGGCTAGCCCGTGCGTTTTGGCGTATCGCCATGCGTTCGTATCAGTATGGCTGTCGGCATTACTATCGACATGGCATCACGCTCCTTTAAGGCTGCGGCCTTGGGCCGCAATGCCGTCGCGTGCTGGGCGTCTTGCTCATGAAGGTCGACTCGCGACGTCGACGCCACAAAGCACGGACTCGCCACCATGCGTAGGGTTGGGATAAGGGGAAAAAGAACTCACCGCCGAGGGCTAATTCATGCCGCTTGAAGATGATTTTTGTGACATTCTGAAAAAGTCCCGTGCCGGACAGGGCTTGTCCGTCGGCGATGTGGCCCGCATGACGGGATTGCCCGGTGGCGATATCACGGCGCTGGAACGTGGCGATCAGCCGCGAGACCGCACGGAGGTGCGTGCGCTGGCCACGGCGTTGGGCTTGCGTCCGGAGCCGCTGGCGCAGATCGCGATCGATAAGTGGGAGCCGGTTGCCCAAGGCATGCCGCCATGGGTGGAGGTGGTGCAGGGGTCCATCAACGGGTATGGCGTCCAGGGATACCTCCTGCACGATGAGGGGGAAGCGCTGCTGGTGGATACCGCCTATAACGCGCCGGCCATGCTGGATCAGCTTCGCCGTCGCGGGTTGAGACTGCTCGGCATCTGTTTGACGCATGGCCATGCGGATCATGCCGAGGGGATTGAGCAGATTCTTAACCGGTATGAAGTCCCCGTCTACCTCGGGCCAGAGGATGTGGAGCTGCTCAGTTGGCGACCGCGGCGGGAATTGCTGGTGGTCCCGGACAATGATCTCATGATCCGGTTCGGCCGTCGCACGCTCCGATGTATGACGACGCCCGGGCATACGCCGGGAGGGATCTGTTACTGCGCGGATGATGCCCAGTGGCCGGTCTGCTTCGTCGGGGATACGCTCTTTGCCGGATCGATCGGACGGTCCAATCCCAAAGAGTTGTACCCATCACATCTCAATTCAGTCACCCACCGCGTGCTGAAACTCTCGCCGGACTATCGTCTTCTGCCCGGCCATGGACCTGCTACGACTGTCGAGGAAGAACTCGAGCACAATCCGTTTGCAGCGCTTCCATAACGCAGAGTGATTATGAATGGTTTGGGGCGAGAGGAATATCGAGACCGTGAGAACGGGACTGTTCTTGATGTGGGGGAACAGCCTCCACCCCAGATCGTCGATGTCACGGAGGACGAAGACGAGGGTGCGCCGTCGTTTTTTTCCAAATGGACGCTTCCGATTGTCCTCTTCCTCCTGACGGTCTTTACGACGCTGTGGGCCGGGGCCTACCAAACGTACAATGGTCCGGCGCGCGGCCCGTTGAATTTTCTCCTGACATCTCCTGAGCTGCTCTGGCGAGGCATTCCGTTTGCCGGGGCCTTACTCTTTATCCTCACCACGCATGAGTTGGGACATTATGTGCTGTCGAAGATCCATCGAGTACCTGCCTCCCTGCCGCTGTTCATTCCGGGGCCGCCGTATTTCATCGGAACGTTCGGCGCCATCATTCGTATGCGAGGGCCGATTCTGAGCCGCCGTGCGCTGTTCGACATCGGCGTCGCCGGTCCTTTGGCCGGATTCGTGGTTGCTGTCGCTGCGCTGATCGTCGGATTGAATCTGTCGACGGTCGTGGATCGAACCGCCACGTTGGGATTGCAGCTCGGTGAACCGTTGCTCCTCCAATTCATGTCCTGGCTCATCATCGGGCCGCTCCCGCCGGAGGCGGATGTGGTACTTCATCCGATCGGGTTTGCCGCTTGGTTCGGGCTGTTTGTGACGTCGCTCAATCTGTTGCCCATCGGCCAGCTGGACGGCGGCCATGTCGCCTATGCCTTGTGGGGGAAGCGACAACGGACCATGGCGCTGGCGTTTCTCCCGGTCCTCTTAGCCTTAGGATTTTTCGGCTGGCCCGGCTGGTTCCTCTGGGCCTTTATGGCGGGATTGTGGGGCCTCGGCCATCCACCAGTTCTAGACCCTCACATCCCGTTGGGGCGTAACCGGACGATCGTCGGCTGGGTTGCGTTGGCCGTGTTTATTGTCACTTTCGTGCCGGTGCCGTTTTCCGTCCACTGACAGGCTGTTTATATGGACTTGCCACGACGTGCAAGATCACGAGAAGTGGCACTGAGGTCAGACTGCTCATCTATATTTGATGGCCAGGATTCACTGGTTGGAAGCATTGGAGTGTTGAGTGAACCGGTAGTGACTGGTGCATGCCTATGTGTCCACGACTTGCCTCTATGATCGATGGAAGGCAAGGTCGGAGGATAGTCCAACCTTCAAGGTACGGTACTGATGAGCAATTCGATATTTCATCTTTTCGGTTAATTGCCACATATAGATGAACAAATTCAGTTGGAAGGGAACGCTTGTTGACTAGCTAGTGACGGCCATTTCTGGTACGTCGAGTAGAACCTCGTGCCCGGCTGGTCCTGCGAGCGAAGAGCCATTTTTTAAACGATGCTTGGCTTTCTCCGGACGGTCTGCCCGCGAGGAGACCTTCAACGCTGATGTCCTCATCAAGCTTCTCCCAGTGAATTCCATGCCCTCTGCCGATCAATCGCCAGCCTCTGCGTTCTACAGGTGTGGCATGAACGAGGCGTGGAAACCAAGCAAGTGGCACGGACAGGCTCCGTCCATCGCTCAACTCGACGGTGAGCGTGTCTTCCGTCACGGTCACCGTTTCGGCGACCGGTAATGAGATTTCAACTGCCGAAGTATTCATCCCATGCCTCCAGAAGGCTGTTTTCATACTCAATCACGAGCTTATGCAAACGGACGATTTCCGAACGAGAAAATCCTCCACTTTCCTGTAATCGAATCGGATCGAGCCAAAACTTTGCCACCTTGTCTTCCCGCTCAATGTGTATGTGCGTCGGTTCTTCTCGATCACCCGCATAAAAGAAGAACCGATACGGACCAGCCCTTAGAACCGTCGGCATGAACGTTCGCTCATACGCACATATTAGCATGTCTGCGCTCTCGAGCTGAAGCGATCTGCTGCTTCTCTGGGGCCAGGCTGACCGGAGGTTGCAACGCCTGCAACCTTCTTCAGATTTCCTTGTTCGATTTTCTGAGGAGCCCTACAGTGGAGAAATGATTGCAGAGAGTGTATCGGTCCCACATTGCCCGAAGTGTCAGGCGCAACGGCCTGATGGAGCAGAGGAATGTGGACGATGCGGGATTATCTTTGCCAAACACAAACCTCTAGCGGCGAAGGGGCGTCTTTCACCATCTCGGCCAGCAGTCATAGAGTCTAGGTGGTTCCTGACAGCCAAGCAGTGGCTGATTGAATCGGACCAGACGACCGAATCCATGACCTTCTATGGTCGAGCGGCGGTGTTCGTGGCCATGGTTTGGTGGGGCTGGGCATTCATGACCACCCCGCTTGAGACGAATTACACCGGTGAGTCATTTGTTCATCTCATCAATCTGCCGTTTCATGAAGCCGGCCATATTCTCTTCATCCCCTTCGGGCGCTTTATGACGATTCTGGGCGGCACCCTGGGGCAGATTCTTATGCCGGTGATCTGTCTCGGGACATTCCTGGTGAAGACCCATGATCCGTTCGGTGCCTCCGTAGCCCTCTGGTGGATGGCAGAGAGCTTGATGGACATCGCGCCCTACATCAACGATGCGCGCGCGATGGATCTGATGCTACTTGGTGGAGTCACCGGAAAGGAAACGGACGGGCATGACTGGAACAACATCCTGACGATGCTGGACTTGTTGGAGTGGGATCATCGCTTGGCTCACTTGACCTATAATCTTGGAATACTTCTGATGCTCGCTTCCTTCCTCTGGGGAGGCACTCTCTTGCTGCGTCACTCCCGCCGACTCTGGGAATAGCGATCCCTCCTTGCGTGGGTGTACCAACTCTCTTACGATATCCAAGCAGGCCAATCGAATGTGAGGAGCCACAGGTCGTGTCACCTATCACTACCCTGTCAAGTGTCTGTCTTATTGTGGCGTTGCTGACTGCATCGGCCTTTGGCCAGGAATCAGGAAATCCAAGCGATCTCGCATCTCGTACACCTACGATATCCACCTCTCCATGGCATTATGGAGCCTATGTCGATGTCGGGTACGTCGGAAATTTTAATTTTCCCGACAATCATCTTTGGCGGCATCGCGCCACGGCGGCTCATCATAACGAGCTCTCTCCCAACATGGGACTGGCCTATGTGCGCAAGGATGCGAGAGAGACGTCACGTTGGGGCATGGAACTGGGTTTCCAGGGAGGGCGAGACTCTGAAGAGTTTGCCTTCTTAGTGGGCGAGAGACGCGTCGAGGGATCGGATGTGCTTCGACATCTTCATCGTGCGAATGTGTCGTATCTTGCTCCGGTCGGCAAAGGGCTGACGATCACCGCCGGCCTATTCAACAGTTTGATGGGGTATGAGTCGCTCTATGCAAAAGACAATGCCAACTACACGCGATCATGGATTGCGGACAACACGCCGTACATGATGTTCGGCGTAAATGCCCAGTATCCTGTGAGCGACGCTCTCACCGTCACGGCCTTTGTCGTGAGCAGTTATTATCATCTTGCCCATCCTAACGATCACCCCAGTTATGGAGGTCGATGGATCTGGAAAGCCACACCACGATTCACCCTCATGCAAACGCTTTATGCAGGACCGGACCAACCAAATACGTCGATGGAGTTCTGGCGGTTGTACGGCAATCAGATTCTAGAATGGAAAGGCGACGACGTGACGATCGCGGCGTCTCTCGATATTGGAACTGAACGCATTGCAAGTCAGCCGGATAATCCCCGAGCCTTTGTCATGGGAGGAAACCTGGTCGCCAGGTGGCATGTCGCCGGGCCGTGGTCTGTGGCGCTGCGGCCTGAATTCTACTGGGATCGGAACGGTCGCTGGACAGGGGCTGAACAGTTCGTGAAGGCCATTACTTCCACAGTCGAGTACCAGCTTCCCCATAAATGGACGAATACGATCGTGCGGGTTGAGCATCGGTATGACGACTCCACCGGGGCAGGAGGTGGCTTTTTCAAGAGCGGCGAGATCCGTCCCGGGGTTCCCGGCATTGTGCCGGGACAACATCTTTTCTTACTGGGAGTCTTGGTGAGCTTCGATTCACTCTAACCCTCTGTCGCGTGAGACCAGTGCTACTTGAGGAGCCGCAGTTGCTCTACGATAGACTTGCCGAGTGTTTGGATGGCTAGCCTCTTCGCGTCGTGCAATGGGGCATTGTCATCAAGGAAGGCCGCCGCTCCCACTATCTTTGATCGTTCTTCGACAGTCTGGATCCGAGTATGCCAGTCAGAGTGGGCGGCCCACAGGCTTCCTGTGGCCATCACGAGCGCGTCGCTTTCGGTACCGGGAGCGAGATAGGCTCCGAGGAGAGTCGGGTACAACCAGGCCAAGTAGTTGTTGTACCGATCGATGCCGGCGACCCCATCAACGATCAAGGTCATATCGGCGCCGAACCGAGCCCCCGCCTGCCTGATTTCTTTGATATCGGTACCGCGCAGTCTGACATCCGTGAGTACGAACATGTCCGCAAGGAGCCGCTCATCTCGCAGCGGTGCGAGCTCGCGGAGGAGCTGATCTCGATCTGCGCTCAGCCACTCAACCTTTCTGATGGATGGTGTGTCGGGAACTTGATGTTTAACAAAGAAGATCCCGAGGCGAAACGGTGGGGAGGGGCGAGCGCTCCCTGGCAAGACAGGTGGGGTTTCCGAGGCTGAGGGAGAGTCGAGGTGAAGGGCTTCGCGCATTGCAGCCTGATCGAACCCTCGACTGCCTGCACAGCCAGCCGACCCTGCCACGATCAGCGCGAGGGCAATTCCAAAGGAATACTGGGTTACCGTCCTACTGAGCCGTCGCATCGCATTCCATCTGTTAGAATCCGCTTCCCCCTCCGCCGCCAAAGCCGCCTCCCGACGATCCGCCGGAAGACCTGCCACTGTTGAAGCCGGATCCTCCGGAGCTTCGTGGTGCAGAGGCCATGACCGCTCCGGTTGCGGTCGACATCTGCGAGAGGTTCTCGACAAATCGGCCAGGCTGAAAGTCTTTGAGATGTCTTCCTTGATACCAGGTAGGCGGTTGCGTGTAAATGCCCTCAAAAGCGCGGACCCAATTGCGCTCGACGCCCAACGCCATCGCGAAGGGCAGAAATTTCTCGAACATCTGGGGAGTCTTGAGGACTCGTGCAAAGCGATCGGACTCAACCCGGGTCAAGAACTCTTCGAAGCCAAGTATCTGCTCCAACACCCGCGTGCCACGAATCGTTCTCGCAGGCATCACCCATCCGAATCCCATGATGATCGCGCTGGACAGCAGTCCCCCTGCGAGACCGGTCTGGAGTGCGAGACCATAGTGTTCCTGTAAGAATGCCGCCCCGGAGAGTGACGCGACCGCCGCAGCGATACCGATGGCCACATAGATGTACCTGACCCGATCCGGCCGACTTGCATAGTATCCTCTCTTCATGAGTTGATCGAAGAGCGATGATTTGATCCCATCAAGATAGGTATAGAAGCGATTCTTCAGATCGGAGAGGGGCACAACTGTCATGGTGCCGTTCGAAAAGATTCCGTTTATGATGATCTGTTCATGCGGCTTGAGCTCCGTCCACTCCCCGGCGGACTTCACTTGGTGCAGAGAGAACTCTGTACTTGACCACAAACCGAGGAGCTGGGGCTCCTGGCGTTCCTCAATGCGGACAAATCCTCGAACGGCGAGGTCCACCACGGTTGCTGTGATATCGCGCAGATCCGGCGAGTTGTCAATCAAGGTGCCGAGCTCGGCGGGTGTCAGTTGTGCCGGAGGTTCATAGGCAACCGTGATGGGACGTCGATGTGGATCACGGCCTCGCAGATACCACAGGCGCCACATCAGGCCAAAGACACCGATCGGGAGGAGCAACGGCCAGTTGGATCGGAGGAAGTAACCAGATAATTTCAGAGAACTTGGCTCGATGACGAGTCCCTTATCCCAGCCGACCACAGCCGTGAGCCCCTCACGAAAGCCGAGTGGCCGTGTCATCTGATAGCGGATTTCAGGGCCGGTAATACCTATGTCCGCTTGTTGTTCACGTGCTCCGTAGGCCCCACTGAAAGCGAGAGCTTTGACACCCGTCGCTCCGGCAGGAAGGAGAATGCGCGCCCCCGCTGATTCGATCGGTACGTCCCATTCGTCGCCCGTCACGTTCCAGTACAGTTCGTCGTGTTCTTCGAAGTATTTCAGCCCATTGGTTACCCTGTAGCGCAAAGTCAGCGTCTTGGTGGTGTCCTGTGCATCCGGCAACCAGACCTTGAAGACTTGATAATGCCGATCGCGTGAACTCTCGTACTTGAGTGGGACCTGGTGCTCGTCCGTTGCACTGAGGAGATCCAGCCATAGGGTGTAATTGAATCCTTGCGGGGTTCGGTATTCGACTGGAATATCACGTTTCAACCCGTTCCACGAGCCTGTAAATCGAGGTCGGATCGTTTCGGTGACGATCAGGTCCCCATTCGTAAGGACCTGAATCTCGGCGTGGAACTGTTCGATGACCATCGTCCGGCCCTGTGCAGGGGGACTGGTGAGCAGGACGACATCAACCACGAGCCACAGGGTAAAGAGCAGCGGAAAATAACTTGATCGGAGGATGGATGGGATGCGCCTTGTCACGGGGCAATCAGCGTGTCTGTTCGAAGCTGACTTTCGGCACGCCGCGCTCGACAACATCGACGAGCTCAAAGAATTCGCGTGCTTTAAAGCTGAAGAGATTCGCGATCATGTTGGAGGGGAATTCCTGGATCTTGGTGTTCAGGTCTCGGACGACGGCGTTGTAGTAGCGGCGAGCATTCTGCAGGGCCTCCTCGATGTGGCTGAGGGACGCCTGAAGTTGCGTGAAGCTTTCGACCGCGCGTAATTGCGGATAGGCTTCAGCGACGGCAAACAGAGATTTCAAGGATTGCGCCAATAGGCCTTCTGCTTCCGCTTTTGCGGAGGGAGTTGTTGCTGACATTGCGCGATTGCGGGCCCCGATTACGGCGTCTAGGGTTTGTTTCTCATGGCCCGCATAGCCTTTGACCGTTTCGACCAGATTGGGGATGAGATCATGCCGCCGCTTGAGTTGCACATCGATGTCAGCCCAGGCACTCTCAGACTGGACCTTCAACCGAACCAGGCTGTTGTAGATGCCGATGACGATCAGCACGCACACTGCCAGGACGATCAATGGAATCCACGTCATGGGCGCTCCGTTGAACGGGTATTCAGAAGTCGTGAACTTGTGGGAACTATATCCCTGGGTCGTGGAGCTGTAAAGAAAAGCGAGGATAGCCGACACCAGGGGGGAACTATTCCACGATGGGGAGAATGCGATCAGCCACCGCCTGCACGACGGCTTCTTCTTCAGTTGTCGTTTTCGGACCCTTGAAGCTTAGAATCGTTCCTCCGTGACTTGGTGCCTGGATCGTGGCGCTGACCTCAACCCGATCACCGTCTTCGACCTCCGGGTCGCGAACGACTGGCTTGCCGCAGATCCCCAAGACGGCCACTGACAGGGTCGCCTCATCCTCTTCCAGACGGAACAGGTACGCGCCATAACATGGATCTCCATTCGCCAAGGTATACGGGGCCAGCGGTTGCACATCTCGTACAGTGCCTCGTACGGTCACATGCCGAAGATGGTAGATCTTCGGTTCATCGAGAATCTGTTGGAGGCTGATAGGATCTCCGGCCCAGCCCAGGGTCGAAGATAGGATCGAGGCGGAGAGCGTAAGGCAATAGAGGCGATGAGTTGCACGACAAATCATGAGTGGAAACTGCTCGGAGTGGGCGTCAGTTTAACATGTTCTTCATAAGAAACCCGCAGCAGCTTTGTCTTAGACACCTCGCATCGTTATAATTCAGCCTCGTTGAGCAAGGAGGATTACGGGCATGGGACATGAGCAACGACTCGGGGCCTTTATCGCGGAGACACGGCCTCAGTTCGAGGATCTCTTGGGCCAGATGGTGGAAGTGCCGTCGATCAGTATGGATTCGTCTCGTGCGGGAGATATGCGGCGTATGGCCGAGCTTGCGAAGCAGTATCTCGATGATTTGGGGGCCGATCCGCACATCGTCGAGACCGGGGGAGCTCCCATTGTTTCGGGAGGCTGGACTACGGGGGCTGAGTACCCCACCGTCACGATCTACAATCACCTGGATGTGCAGCCCGCGCAAGAGACTGAGTGGAAACAGGCTCCGTTCGCGTTTCGGAACGATCGCGGGATCTACCATGGCCGAGGGGCGACCGATGACAAGGGACCGGCCCTTACGGCCTTGTTCGGTGCAAAATATGCGATTGAGCAAGGGGTGCCGATTAATATTCGGTTCTTATGGGAGCTTGAGGAAGAGATCGGCAGTCCGCATTTTCGGGCAGGGCTTAAGGATCGTGCAGCGATCCCGAAACCGGACTCGGTTATCGTGTCGGATACGATCTGGATCGCCAAGGGGCGGCCTGCGGTCCCCTATGGTCTCCGTGGTCTGCTGGGGGCGCGTCTGGTCTTACGCACCGGGGAGAAAGATGCGCATTCAGGTGTCACAGGGGGGGCGGCCCGTAATCCCCTGGCCGAGTTGATGGAGGTGGCCACCTCGTGTGTCGATGCGCGAACCGGGAGAGTGAAGATTCCCGGCTTCTATGATGATGCGGTGGAACCCACGAAGGCCGAGATCAAGAGTTTCTTGAAGTCCGGTTTCCAGGTGAAGGGTTTCAAGGAGGCCTATGGGTTTCGGTCGCTACGGGTTCAGGATCCTGCCGAGGTCCTGCGGCGGATTTGGGCCTCGCCGACGTTCGAAATTCATGGTCTCAGCGGCGGCTACCATGGACAGGGTGTGAAGACCGTCGTGCCTGGCCATGCTGAACTTAAGATAAGCATGCGTCTGGTCCCCAACCAAGTTCCTGAACGGGTGTTTACCCTCTTCAAGAAACATGTCGCCAAGATCAATCCAACTATTAAGGTAGAGCGAGAGGGGATGCTCCATCCATTTAAGGGGAGCTTTACCGGGCCTTATGTGGATTGTGTGAAGCGGGCTGTGAAAGCGGGATTCGGAAAAGAACCGGCCTTCGTACGTGAGGGAGGATCGATTGGGGCGGTCGTCACGATGCAGAATATGTGGAAGGTTCCAATTTTATTCATGGGGTTAAGTTTGCCGGAACATGGCTATCATGCGCCCAATGAATATTTCGACTGGGGACAAGCTTCCGGTGGAATGAAGGCATTTGCCTGTTACTTTGAAGAGTTAGCACGAATGGGAAAGGGTGAGGGGTAGAATGTAGCTCTAATTGTATAGCTCGCTTAGGGGACCCACAAGGGTCAGTTTTGAACAGAGCTTCACAAAAATTGGTTGACTGTGTTGTTTCTTCTGCAGTGATAGGATGAAATTTCCCAACTCTTAACGATTCTGATCCCACAAGTCATTGAAAGTACGCGCTGGGAAAAGCCTGCCGCTTCAATCATAGGGCATAGAAGTTGCTCATTTGTTCAATGGTGAGATGGGCATATGGTTTTCTATGGGTTTCCGGTCTCGATACTCGTCCTCCCATCACGGTTGAATGTGCAAGGATTGGTTAGGTATCCTGGCGGCCTATGGATGGCGAATTGGGTCAGAAGGTTGTCGTCGTCATGGTGAGCGTGGCGAACCAAGAGGAAGCAGGAAAAATCGCCGACCTGGTGGTAAGATCCCGCCTTGCGGCTTGTGTTTCAACTATTCCCACAGTCCAGTCAACCTACCGGTGGGAAGGAAAGATTGTAAACGATCAGGAGTCGCTTATCTTCATCAAAACAACATCCGATAAAGTCTTGCCCCTTCAAGAGGCGATTTTAACAGTTCACACTTATAAGGTGCCTGAAATCATAGCAATTTCTGTTACACAGGGATTTCAGCCGTATCTGGACTGGGTTCGGAGCGAAGTTTCCTAAACTCATGGGGCTGACATGACTTCAGGGGCATACCGGTTTTTAGGGGGGTTGACCGGGAGGAAGAGAAGTCGGTAACGTGGCGGTCTCCACCGGGTGAACCTACCGGGATCAATTGGCAGGGGGGCGATGACTATGGCTCAGACAACGAATCAAGACGGCGGGACTTATACGGTTGTCGTCTTTCGAGGGTCGACGGCAAAACCGTTGCGCTTCAGTTTTTCGAAAAAGCTTCTCCGGACGCTGCTGACCTCTGTTGGTCTTCTTGTTGTTGCCGATCTGCTCGTCGTTTCTCACTATGTTGTCAGGACGGGAGAGGTATGGGAACTGTCTGCGTTCCGCAGTGAGGCAATGAGTGCGCGTGAGCAGACTGCGGCATTTACGACAGCCATCGATGATCTCAAGAAGCGAATTGGGGCCATGAACGAGGTCAATCAACGACTTCGAGTCATGCTGGGGATCGAAGTTCCAAAGTCAGGCGATATGGTGAATGGCCGAGGTGGTGAGGACGTTCCGCTTCTTGAAGGTGGGGCGATGCCAAGCCTCAATGGGAATACGAATCCGGGTTCGGCGAGTTCTGCAAGTTCAAAGGATGGAGGGGAAAAGTCCAACCAGGCGTCTGCTGTGGGTGTTGACCAGTCCAAGAACCATCTTGAGGCGGTGGCTGCTGTGAAGGATGGTCTGGAGTGGCTCTCGAAGGCGACCACGGCCCAAGAACGCATCTTGTCGGAGTTATCGGAGGCTGCGGAGCAACGTTCCTCTCGATGGGCTTCAACACCTTCTATTTGGCCGGTAAAGGGATGGGTGACATCAGGGTTTGGTCCTCGTGTTTCTCCTTTCACTGAGAAGCCAGCGTGGCATGATGGGTTGGATATCGGGGCGGCTCCCAATACTCCGGTTCGTGCACCGGCTCAAGGCCGGGTGACCTCAGTAGGCTATGATCCGAAACTCGGGAATATGGTCCGCGTCGACCATGGGTTCGGGGTTGAAACACTCTACGGGCATTTGGCCAAGGCTTTGGCCAAGGAAGGTCAGCGAGTCGATCGTGGCGATGTCATTGCGCTGGTTGGCAGTTCAGGTCTGTCGACTGGCCCGCACCTGCATTATATGGTGAAGTTGAACGGTCAGGCACTTGATCCAACCAAGTACATCCTAGAGTAAAAGGGGTGAAGGCTCACGAAACCCTCCCATTCCTGTATCGGTTACTTGCTTTTCCCCCCTTAACCAAGACAGTTTGGCCTGCTCCTCACTCTTCATAACTCACAAACAGTGGTATACTCCGGCCCTGTGTGATTGAGCTCACGCCAAAATGAGTGTCTCTTGACCGACCTAGAAATCGCGCAATCCGTCACCTCTCGCCCCATTCTCGATATCGGGGCTCAACTCGGGATCCGTGCCGAAGAGCTGACCTGTTATGGACGGGATAAGGCAAAGGTCTCGCCGGAGATTTTGGCCCGTCTCCACACTACCTCCAAGGGACATTATGTCCTTGTCACTGCGATCAATCCTACACCTCTGGGCGAGGGAAAAACGACGACGTCGATTGGTCTGGCTATGGGGCTAACCCGGCTCGGGCATCGTACCGCTCTTACGCTGCGCCAGCCGTCGCTCGGCCCGGTATTCGGAGTGAAGGGCGGTGGTACCGGTGGCGGGCATGCCCAAGTCATTCCGATGGAGGAAATCAACCTTCACCTGACCGGAGACGCCCATGCGGTGGCTGCCAGTCATAATCTGCTCTCTGCATTCGTGGACAATCATCTGTTTCATGGAAATCGGCTCTTGATTGATCCACAAAAGATCACTTGGCCGCGAACGCTGAATGTCAACGATCGGGCACTTCGAGAGATCGTATTAGGAGAGGGGACAGGTAGCCGCGCAGGCCAATTTGTCATTACCGAGGCATCTGAGATCATGGCGGTCTTGGCCCTTGCAAAGGATCGGCGAGATCTTCGGGAGCGTCTTAGTCGCATCGTCGTCGGATTGACGACGTCTGGAAAGCCGGTCAGAGCTGAGGAACTTGGGTGTGTAGGGGCGATGGAGGTCCTGCTGAAGGATGCGTTGAAGCCCAATTTGGTTCAAACATTGGAAGGGACTCCTGCATTTGTGCATACAGGACCATTCGGGAATATTGCCCACGGTAATTGCTCGATCATCTCTGACGCGATTGCGTTGCGATGTGCCGAGTTTGTTGTTACGGAGGCAGGGTTCGGGAGTGATCTTGGGGCGGAGAAGTTTTTTAACATCAAGTGCCGGGTTTCGGGGAATTCACCAGCAGTGGCGGTGGTCGTTGCGACCCTGCGGGCATTGAAACTTCATGGCGGAGGAGGTGTGGCAAAAGCAGGTGTGCCATTGCCCACAAGTCTCACGGGGCCGAACCAGGAAGCCTTATCAAAAGGCATCGCCAATTTGGAGCAACATGTGGCCAATGTGCGGGCACATGGGGTACCAGTGGTTGTCGCGGTGAATGCCTTCAAAGACGATCCACAGGATGAATTGGACTGGGTGCGTGAGCAATCGATGAAGATGGGAGCCATAGATGCCGCCGTCTCAGCTCATTGGACGGATGGAGGCAAGGGGGCCGAGCAGCTTGCAGTCGCTGTGGCGAAAGCAGTCCAAACGCCAGGGCAGTTCAGGCATCTCTATGACGTGTCCTTGCCGATCAAGAAAAAGATCGAAACCATTGCCACGACCATGTACGGAGCGGACGGGGTTCGATTCGAGCCGGAGGCTGAACGTCAAATAGATAGGGCTGAAGCGTTAGGGTATGGGAACTTGCCGGTCTGTATGGCCAAGACCCCTCTCTCACTTTCACACGACTCGACACTCAAGGGGAGACCGAAAGGGTTTATCGTTCCGATCAAAGAGCTTCGAATCCTGGCCGGGGCCGGATTTGTAACAGCCGTCTGTTCAGGGATTCAGTTGATGCCAGGGTTACCAAAGAAACCGGCCGGTGAGCGGATCAGCTTGGATGCGACCAGTGGAAAAATCGTAGGACTTTCGTAGCAACTCAGCGCTGCTTCAAGTACCGAAAGAACTCGGAATCCGGGCTCATGACCAGCGTAGAACCGTCCTTGAACGCGCTCTTGTAGGCTTCCATTGAACGGGTAAACTCGAAGAACTTCAGGTCCTGGCGGTAGGCGTCGGCGTAGATGCGAAACGCCTTGGCGTCGCCGCCTCCCCGAAGCTCCTCCGACTCTTTGTAGGCCTGGGCGAGAATGATCTCCCGGTCTTTTTCCGCTTCCGATCGAATCTTCTGCGCTTCTTCTGCGCCTTCCGCTCGATATTGTTTCGCTTGGCGTTCGCGTTCCGCCTGCATCCGTGCAAACACGGCTTTCTCGTTCTGTTCCGGCAAATCGGCGCGCTTGATCCGCACATCCTGAATATCGATGCCGTACCCCGCCGCCTTTTCCTTCGCGCGTTCGGTGACGACCCGCATGATATCCGCTCTCGTGCTCGACACGATCTCGAGGAGCTCATGCCGGCCTAATTCCACGCGGAGTTCGGAATAGATGATATCGTGCAGGCGTTGGAGCGCGCCGCGCTGGCTCTGGAAGTTTTGATACACCTTGAGCGGGTCGACGATGCGCCATTTTGCAAAGTTATCCAACAAGAGGGTCTTCTTGTCCGAGGTAATGACGTCCTGGGCGTTCGAATCATAATCCAACAGCCGCTTGTCGAAGTAGGTGACCTCTTGGACGAAGGGGACCTTCATGTAGAGGCCCGGTTCGGTGATGTTCCGAACGGGTTTCCCCAGCTGGACCACGATCGCGGTCTGGATGACGTCCACGACGAAGAGCGGCGAAGCCCCGAGGACAAACAACGCGAGAATCGCGGCCACGACGGTCAGCACCAACCCCTGCTTGGTCATGGCCGAGCTCCTCTCGATTTCAGTGTGGGCGAGGGTTCTGGCCGGGATTCTTCACTCTCCAGCTGCGAGCTGGCCTTTGCCCCACTGGCTGCGGTCAGCTTCGAGCGGCGATCCAACGGGAGATACGGGAGCAGGCGCTCGCCCCCTTTCCCATCGATGATGATCTTCTCCATATTGGGGAGGATTTCCTCCATCGTTTCGATATAAATCCGTTTGCTGATGACATCCTTCGATTGGTTGTACTCTTTGAGCGTGGCCAGAAAGCGATTGGCCTCACCTTGCGAGCGATTGACGCGGGCCTGGGCAAACCCCTTGGCACGGTTGACGAGCTCCGCCGCTTCACCCTTGGCCCTCGGGATAATGTCGTTGCGGTATCCCTGCGCCTGATTGATGAGCTTTTCCCGGTCTTCCTTGGCGTTGGTCACGTCTTTGAACGCGGCGGCGACCGCTTCCGGCGGATCCACGTCTTGCAGCTGGACTGCCGCAATCTGCACCCCGGAGTGGTACTGATCCAGGATCGTCTGTAACAGCGTCATCGTGTCTTGCTGAATCACCGCCTTGCCGGTGGTCAGGGCTTCGTCGATCTTACTTTTGCCCACCACTTCCCGCATGGAGGCTTCGGCCGCCTTGCCGATGGTCTCATGGATATCCGCGACGTTGAACAAGAACTCACCGGCTTCTTTGATCTTGTACTGTACGATAAACTCGATCGCCAGAATGTTCATATCGCCGGTCAACATCAAGGCTTCTTGCGGCACCATTTGCTGGCGACCCTGCTGGCTGGTGCGGAAGCCGACTTCGACCCGGTAGAGTTTCGCGACCTTGGGCTGCAGGACGGTCTCAGCGAACGGGATCTTGAAATGAGGCCCTGGCTCGACCGTTCGAACCGGCACCCCAAATCGCTTGACGACCCCCTCTTCGTCCGGCGCGACGATAAACACCGCCTGCCAAATGAACAGGATCACTACCGCAGCAATGACAAGATTTAAGATTCCGCCGGAAGGTAAGAGGCTTTTGAACCCACCGGGGGGAAAGAGATCTTTGAGCTGAGATTGGGCCTGCTTGAGCGCGTCCTCAAGCGGATCGGGCTTCTTGCCCCACGGATCTTTTGGGTCCCAGACCATTCGGCAATGTCCAAATCCAATGGATGGTGAAATAACCGCGTTGCACCATAGCAGAGTGTAGCCAGGAGTGACAAGTCCAGATAGACCCGCAAGCAAGAGAGCAGAGATGAAGCGATGTGATCGATTCCAGAGGGATGCAGACTAACGGATGTAGATCCTCAGCCACTGATCGGGGCCTGCCCCGTTATGGCTGGCCTTTCGGATCCGAAGCGGGAATTTCTCTCTGTAGTTGCTCAACCTGCTTCTGTAACCGCTCCATCCGCTTATTCTGTTCAGAAAGCTGATCTCTCAGTCCTTGATTTGTACCGGAAAGCTCTTGCAATTGACGTTGCAGCTCCTCTGGTGAGGGACTTACCTGAGGCCGTTCTGGTGATGTTGAGGGGAGACGAGGAATCGGTGGCTCAGTTCTGTCTTGTATTGTATTTGTAGACGAAGTTGTTCCCTTTCGAGCCAACAGCTCTTTCACGACGAGCGAAATGTGAACCCCTTCAAAGGGCACCCATCGTGGCTCCTCGAGGCTTGCTACCGTTGCTGCTCGAGCTGGACCCCCGATCCCTAGCCGCATACCCTTGGTATCGCGGATATCTTTATAATCCCCTCCCCCGGTGTCCGTGCGAATGACCGAGGAATGGTCATTCACAACCACGTGGAGATAGGACCCGCGAAAGAACAAGGATCCCGCTGTTCGCTCTTCACTATATGTCACATCCGGTTTCGGTAATGAGAAAGTCACTCGTTCATCAGGCTTCGCTTCTCGTAAGGCATTGGCCAGCTGTTCGGAGATCCTCGATAACTCCGCAGGAGTAAAAAGGGGAACCGGCTGCGGCTTCATTATCAAGCCGGTAAGCGTACCACTGTACCCGCTGACCTGAATGGGCTGAAGAAGCGATTCAATCTCATGCGGCGTCAGGTCCTGGGGATGATTATTTAAAACAAGCTGATGTGAGCGGGCGATTGTGGGATCGTCTTCCAGTCCGATGTGAATGCCGGCTTGGTTGTACACCACCCGATCATTGTTCAAAAAGCTACACCCAGTTAGACCGGTGATGACTGTGATGAGCAACCACAGGCTGAACGCGCTCCAAGTCAACAGAGAGTGTAATGCGACGAGCGGGCTCTCTGAGGGCGTTGTAGGCATCGTCCGAATCCGACCGCAAAGCGGAAGAACCATGGGCTGTTTACACATATGTGCCCTCTCAAGTGTTACGCCTTGCCCTTCGCGGCGCGGATCGCTTACCAAGTTTTTGCTCACCTGTGGGGAGACAGTTTATACGACGTTCCTGCACTGTTCTAGGATTGGTGTCACACATCTCCCTCATCAGACGATATGGCATCGCTACATGAACCGCACCTGCCACTGGAAGAAAAACGCATTTTGGGCAAAGGGGTCCGTGCCAGCATTAAGAGGAATGCCAGGTCCCAACCCCGAATGGTGCCGAAACTCATAGTTGAACTGCACTTTGGACTGCATCTTCGGAGGGAAGTTTTCAAAATAGTAGGTCAGGCCAGCGATGTGCCTGGTATAGAGATCATTCGACTGTCTGGTGTTAGGATCGAACTCCTCATACATGTAGACCGGCTCAAAGTTCTCAAGAGGTCCTTCCGTGAAGAGATACTTCGCCAGGATGTACCAGGTGCGTCGCTGGACCCCTGGGGCATGAGAGCCGCCGCACGTATCAAGGCAAGCCCCATTCGCGGCAGTCCCCACCGTAGTCGCATTCGACCCGTCATGCCCCTGCCAATATTCTCCATATGTCGTAAAACCCGGGAGAAACTTCGGGCTCCAGCGAGCATCGATCCCATACCGATCGAAATGCCCCTTGCCACGCCCATTGATGAAGGTCCCGGCGTTATTTGAGGTCCCTTGAATCATGGTGAAACTGACAAACGAGACATCGTCGCCAAAGAGCCGGAGTCGCATGTATACCGCTTTCGGCTGATTGGCTCCTCCAATTCCTGACGTGTTACTGACGATGCCGTTAGCCTGATAGTTGTTATTATTCATGATTCCAACCACGTACTCCAGCCGGTTCATGATTTTTCCACGTGCATCGACAAAGTAATCGCGTTCCTGAAGAAATTCGATGGCGCCACCCGTCCCATTCTGGTTTTGTCCCGGCCCCCCTCCACCACCTACTCCATTCAGATAAGGTGAACTGATGATATCCCGTAGTCCCCCGGACGTTTCCGTAAAGATACCGAATGGCATTCGGAAGATCCCCATCCTGGTCATATTCAGGTTTGGTGCCCATGATTGGATGGGGCGAACATCGATGTAGGCTTCTCGAAAGAAGGTCCCCACAGACGTTGTGGAGGCTCCGGTGAGGGGAGTGTTGTTGGTATTACCGGTACTTTGGAATTCCATCAGCATGTGCCAACGAGGAAGGTAGTCGCTCAATTTTCCCCAGAACAGTACTTCAGCGCGGCGAACGGAGAAACTGTCCTGACTTCTTCCTTCCGGAACATTAGCATTGACGTGTCCATACAGAAATTGCAACGCGTTGAGACCGAAATTGACCTTGTCCCGTAGGAGCGGCAGGACTTCGGTTTTGCTCTTCCAGTCCTCCAAAGTATCCACGCGTCGGGTGTATTCAACAGCTCGATATTCTTGTTCCGCCTGTATTTTGAGCCATTCGTCCTTTGTAATGGTTCCCTTCTGGAGCAGGAGATCTTCAAGTGAGATCCCGCCGGGCAGCTTTTGGGCGGCAGGCGGTGGACCTTGCTTTTCCTGTACGGAGTCAGTTCGCTGAGCAATGTCCGTTTGAGCCTGAGATGAAACTTGGTTCATCGGAGCTTCCTGTGCCATCGTGACGGAAACGACGCTCAATACAGCAACGACCATCACATGAAGCGCATGCCACATTCTGTACAACCCTCTCATGCAAGATCCTCCTGAGTAGAAAATCGATACGGCTTCAAGCCTGAAGGCTAGCCGCTTTCATTGGACGTTTGGGGGATTTCTTGATTGCACGTTTCCTGTAGATATACCTAGTGCCACGGCTCGGCTTTCGCTTTGGGTAGGTGATAAGGGGAACAATCCGGCTTTTAGGATCGTAGCTTCCCCCTCATGACTCATCAGAAACGCAAGAAATTCTTTGACCGTATCAGGCAACGATGCTTTGGGTAATTTGTCAATGTAGAGGTGCAAGACTTGTTGCAGTGGATAAGTGTGATCAGCCACGGTCTCGGGAGTCGGCATGACAAACGGCACTCCAGTTTTTTCCGCAATCGGAACCGCTCGCACATTCGATGTGTATAAGCCCAATCCACTGTAACCGATCCCTGTCGGGGTGCGATCAATGGTTAAGGCGACAGATGCAGCCCCAGGATGTTCCCGGACGTTTCCGTTGAAATCTCCTCCACCTAGGCCCTGCTCCTGAATGGTCGCCCGTGCTTCGGACTGGTGGTCACGTCCATGAAGTTGGATCGCAGCCTCTTTCCAGCCGTCGGCCAAGCCAAGTTGCCCCCATTGAGAAATAGACGCTGTCGCCCCTCGTTTCCGAGTCGAGGAGAACAAGGCATCGACTTGGTCCAGTGTAAGCCCCACGAGCGGATTTTCTTTGTGCACGTACAATGCAACCGCATCAACGGCCACAGGCACAATGGTCGGTTGATAGCCATGTTGTGCGATGAATTCTTTGACCTCAGTCTCAGAGAGCTGGTGTGTAGTAGCAAGCAGTTGAAAGCTGGAGGCCCGATCGTCGATCATTCTGATCTTGCCGGTTTTGTGAAGAGGTGGCTGCAGAAATTCGGCGACTGCTTTGGAGCTTCCCTTTCTGACGTCAATGTGCATCTTTGGCTGGAATTTCTGAAAATCAATGGCAATGCGAGTGAGCAGGGGATACAACGCTTCCGAACATTGTACTTTGAACCCACCAGAGACGTGGCTTTTTGACTCGTAATGAGCGAGTCCAGAACTCACATTCAAGGTAGTGAGGGGGTCGCTGTGCTCGGCCGACGCATGCTCAACAAAGCTGACAAGGTGAAACGCAGCGAGCAGAGTACATCCTAGTGCGAATATTTTCCGAGATTGGTGCATTATATTTCCCTCCCTCAAGGTAGCTCGTGACAGTGGGTTCCGTTGTCTTGTCTAAAATTGTTGATGCCCCATGATTTACCCTCGCATCCCGCTGACATACGCGGCGGTCAATGGATCACGAGGGTCTTCAAAGATTTGCTTGGCTGGGCCTGCTTCGATGAGCCGGCCCGCTCCGTTGTGAACCCAGAACAGGGCGGCATCGTTCGCGATACGGCGCGCTTGAGCCAGGTTGTGCGTGACGATCAGAATCGTGTAGCGTCCACGGAGCCTGACAATGAGATCCTCAACGATGCCGCTGGAAATCGGATCGAGGGCGCTGCAGGGCTCATCCATCAGCAGCATCTCCGGGGAAAGCGCCAAAGCTCTGGCAATACAGAGGCGTTGTTGTTGGCCGCCGGACAAAGCCAATGCGGGCGAATCCAGCCGATCCTTGACCTCATCCCAGAGCCCGACATCCCGTAAGGCGGTTTCGATGGCAGTGCTGAGCTGTGTCCGATCGCGCATGCCATGCTCACGCAGCGGGAACTCAAGGTTTCTTCGGATCGACAGAGGGAATGGGTTCGGCTTCTGGAAGATCATGCCGATGCGGCGGCGGAGTCGGATGACATCGGTCTGAGGCGCTAACACATCAAGCGTGTCGATCGTGATCCGTCCAGAGACCAGACATGCGGGGATCAGATCGGTAAGGCGGTTCAGGCAGGTGAGGAAGCTGGTCTTCCCGCATCCCGATGGTCCCACAAGAGCTGTAATGCATCCCTTGCTGATCGACAAAGTCACGTCTTGAAACGCTGACTTCTCCCCGTAATACAAACTGAGACGATCCACATCAACGAAGGGGTGAGGTTTGCAGCAAGCAGGTTCCGTATTGGAAGGATGCTGCTGGCGCTGTTCTGCGAATGGTTCGATCGGTATCATACGGACACGATCTTTCGGTGAAGCCCAACGGTTGCCAGCCATGACGCGGTGCTGTTGATCAGGAGCAGTAGGACAACTAGAACCAGTGCGGAGCCATAGGCGTTGGCGTCCCCTCCGGAGACATTCACGGACAGATCAAAAATATGAATGGAGAGTGCGCGACCGGAATCAAGAAGCGACTCCGGCATCCGATCCACGTAACCGCTGGTGAAAATGAGCGCTGCAGTTTCGGCAATCGCCCTGCCAACTCCAAGAACCAGGCCAACTATAAGGCCAGGTACTGCTGCGGGTAGTAGGAGGTGAAGGAGTGTCGTCGTGCGTGAGAGCCCAAGCGCGGCAGCGGATAGCCGGTAGTTGGCTGGAACGGCGCGGAATCCTTCCTCAGTTGATCGAATCAAAATAGGCAGCACCATACAGGCCAACGTCAACCCACCGGACAGGATCGAGAAGCCGAGGCCAAGCGTCTTGCAAAAAAACGCGTTGCCGAAAAGGCCGAATACAATCGACGGTACACCGGCCAGGACATCGAGGCTCCGGCGAGTCATCCGCCCGAACAGACCTTGGTCCGAGGTAAATTCGGCGAGGAGGACGGCGGTGCCGACACCGATGGGGAGGGATACGGCAAGGCAGACGCCCAGAATCAAGAATGTCGAAACCAGAATCGGGCCGATCCCGCCCCGTCGTCCGGCGTTTTCCGGCGGGGCAGTCAGAAACGTCCAAGAGAGACGACTCAGTCCGTGCCAGAGAATGTCTCCTAACAGCCAGCAGAAGGTGGCGGTCACAACGGCCGCCGCTCCCCACACAAGGACGAATGCCAACCTTTCACGAGGATTCTGCGATCGGCTCAGTGTCTTAACCATAGATTCTCCCACGGCTGATCCATTCGGCGGCGATTGCCAGGGCGACGATCATGGCCATTAAGACGAGTCCGCTGACGAACAGCGCCGCGCGATGGTCGCCGAGCGCATAGGCCATTTCCAGGGCGATATTGGCGGTCAACGTACGAATCGGGTCGAAGAGACTGGAAGGAGTCTGGACGACATTCCCACAGACCATCAAGATCGCCATGGTTTCCCCGATGGCTCGTCCTGTTTCCAAAATCACGCCGGTGAACAATCCCGACTTTGCCGCTGGAAATACCACGCTTCGAATCGTCGCCCATCGTGGAAGTCCCAAGGCTGCCGCCCCGCGCAAATACTGTTGCGGTACGTTGGCAAGGCTGGCATCGGCCATCAAGGCGATGGTGGGCAGGATCATGATCGTGAGGATAAGGATGCCCGCCAAGAGACTGGGCCCTGGAGGGTGGATCTCGCCAAGCATCGGGACCAGCACCACGAGTCCCCAGAATCCGTAGACAACGGATGGGATGCCGGCGAGTAGCTCAATGAGGCGTCGATAGAGTCTGCCAAGAGAGACGGGTGCGTAATAGTGGCAGAAAACGGCTGAGAGAATGCCCAAGGGTGTGGCGATCAACACAGAACCAGCCATGGCGAACAAGGTGCCCCATAGCATGGGCGTGAGATTATAGAAGCCCTCGGCCGGGTGCCAAGACGGGTCCGTAAAGAATCGAAGCAGGCCGATTCCCTGAAGGACAGGAAGTGCCTCCATGATCAGAAACGTGACGATGAGTATGACGATCGTGCCGGCAACGGCGGCAAGAACACGCAAGAACCAGCAGAGGCAGTCGTCAGTTGACCAATGGGACAAAGTATTGCTGTGCAATGATGTCATGGACGGCTTTGGACTGAGCATAGTCGATAAAGGCTTTGGTTAATCCGGCCGGCTGAGTTCGTGTGACAATGTGGAGTGGGCGAGAAATCGGAAAGGTTCCGTTCCGCACTGTCTCAGTAGAGGCAGCCACCCCTCCGGCCGGGAGCAGCTTAATCGGCACGCCTTGTGATTCATCATATTCAGCTGTTCCGATGGAGACATATCCGATTGCGTTGCGATTACCCGCGACAGTCTTGACGCCTTGCTCGTTGTCGCCGATCACCACCTGCGCTTTGACGTCCGCATTCTTCAGTTTGAAGTAGTGTAAGAAGACTTCCAGTGTCGATCGGCCTTCGGCCTTGTTGACGACAGTGATGGGAGCGTCTTTCCCACCGACGTCTTTCCAATTGGTGATCTTGCCCGTATAGATCGCGATCACTTGTTCGTCGGTAAGGGACTGGACGGGATTGTCTTTGTGCAGAATGATTCCCACGCCATCGCGCGCCACCGGAAAAGCATGCAGATCCTTCTCCTCGTCTTTCATCGCGCGCGAGACCATGCCGATATCGGCGAGTCCCTGGCGCGCATCGGCGACACCGCGAGAGGAGCCGCCGGTCTGAACATCCACACGCACGTTGGGGGAGAGACTCTCAAAGCGCTTGCCGATCTCGCTGATCAGCGGGGCGAGGGTGCTGGCACCCGTGACCACGAGTTTGCCGGACAGCTGATCAGTTCCGGTCGTTTGGGCTATTGCGGTTGCTGGTATTCCCCACAGTGCAAGCAACAGGACCGCAGGGATCAAGGCGCCGTTCTTTTGGCGGTAAAGATCAAGATATCGATACATCAACACATCTCCATATCTTAGATAAGATTAATTGTTATGTAACGGTTCCACCACAGGATGACCCAGAACCGGCCGTGCAGCCGTAGCAATGGTTGCGTGTCACGATTCGGCGGTGCTGAAGCTGAGCCGGATCGAAGTCACGGATATGCGACGGTGCGCCATGGTCGACCGTCAGCTCCAGCATCTGGTTGAAGTCACAATCGTACAGCCTTCCGTCCCAGCCGATCGACAGGGTCGAGCGACACATGACGCCGGCGGCGGCAGCGGGATTGAATGCATGAGCCAGGCGCGTCATGTATTGCTCGTAGTTGCCGCTTTCGATCAGGAATTCCAGGAACCGGCTGATGGGCATGTTGGTGATGGTGTAGAGCCGGTTGAACTCAATGCCGTGTTTAGTCCGTAGCTCCTTCTTGAATTGAGTTTCAATGGCGTCTTGTCTTGGAGGCAGGAACGCGCCGACTGGATTGTAGACCAGGTTCAAGACCAGGCCGCTGTTTGGTCGACCGTAACCAAGTCGGTTTAAGAGCCGAAGCCCCTCCAATGACTTCTCAAAGATTCCCTCGCCTCGTTGCGCATCGGTTTGAGAGGCTTGGTAGGACGGCAATGACGCGATGATTTCGACCTGATGATGGGCCAAGAATTCTGCCAAGTCAGCTTGTGAGGGAAGCAGTAACACAGACAGATTGCAACGATCCATGATGTGGCGCCCGAGTCTGTGGGATTGTTCAACGAGCCACCGAAAATGCGGATTGAGTTCCGGCGCACCGCCCGTGATATCCACCGTCGGAATGTCGGTCCTGGCCAGAGCCTTCATGCAGTGCTCTGCTGTTTCTAAGGACATAGTTTCAGAACGATCAGGACCGGCATCGACATGGCAATGGCGACAGGTCTGATTGCAGAGTTTGCCGACATTGATCTGGAAGACCGTGATCCCTGTGGAGTACAGAGGAAATAGGCCGACTCGATCAAGCTGAGTCTGAAAAGAGAGGTGCGGGTTTGGCTGTTCCAGTACCTTGAGCTGTTCAGCGGCGGAGGCCAGAGGATTGTGCTGCCCCGGTAAAGTCAGCGGCATATCGGTTCCAAGCAGACGACTGGAATCTTCTCACTACATAACGGTCATCAGTGCGCACGGACGATCGTCATCAAGGCCGACTCAGGAAATCGCAATTCGCAACAACCAAAATCCAGGGCCTGTCCTTGCCCGTTTGCGAGAGCACGCTGAATCTCGGGCGTCACTCTGTAGCACACCTGTTTGCCGCACCGGTGGCCTTCAACCAGGCTGGAGTCTCGCAAAATGCGGAGGTGATGGGAGGCATGAGGCTGAGAGCACCCCAGCTCTTGCACGAGATCCGTCACACACTTTTCACCGACGAGCAAGGATTCCAAGATGCGCAGTCGGGTTTCATCACCCAGGGCCCTGAGAATCGACGCGCATTGGCGTGGAGTGAGTACGTTGGCATTGATGGCGCGCTTCATCAACAGCAGCTTCCGTCAGGTGAACAGGTGACAGCTTCACCGCCCACAGGTTCACCGGCACGATTCAGAATGACGAAATGGGGCTGATAGCCATTGGTCTCTAGAACTGCCACCGTCTTGGAGCAAATCTCCAGCGGTTCCCCTCGGCGATAGACATGGTGATCGTCATCGACTGCTTCAACGAAGGGACCGGCCAGCAGCGCATAATGACCTTGCCAGGTGCAAGGAGCATCGGCGGGGAGGACGGCGCTCCAACGCGGATCGCGGTTGTCCAGTGTCACCGGTTCGGTCGTCAGAAGGAAGTGTTCAGAAAGGGAAGGCACGCTCAACAGTCGTGCCTCATCCGGTGTGATCGATTGTGGAATCCCACGGTGATAGGTCATACCTCGTTCATCCACAAGTCGGCTGAAGGGGCCTCGAAGCGTGGCGTACCGAACCGAAGAGGCGGTTGTTGCCGGAGGCAGTTTGTAGCCGGTCAAGGTAACAGAGAAAAAGTGGAGGCCGTCGATCACGCGCCAGGGTGAAAACTTGACGAGGTGGATGCCGAGAAACCCAGCTTCCGTCATGCCCGTCATATAGGCCGTGAGCGTTAAGGCGCCGGAGAGGCAATCGCCCCATTTCTGGGTGTCGTGGACGAGGTACTGCGGCACGGTTTGGTCCGATACGATGTCGGAGATCGTGAATCGCCCGCCGGGTTTGGCCACCCGGTACATTTCGCGAAACACCTTCCGCTTGTCCGGCGCCAGGTTGATCACGCAATTTGAGATGATGAGGTCGATCGTGCCGTCCTCGACCGGCATCGCATCGGCCAGGCCTTTTCGGAATTCCACATTCGAATTGGAATAGCCAAGGTTTGCCGCCACGACAGACGCATTCTTGCGGGCGATCTCCAACATAGTATCCGTCATGTCGATGCCGATCACGCGTCCGGTAGGACCAACCAGCCGAGAGGCTTCAAAACAGTCGATGCCACCTCCCGACCCGATGTCTAAGACCGTCTCGCCCGCACGTACGGTTTTAAGTCCGGCCGGTGTGCCGCAGCCATAGGAGATCCTCAGGACTTCTTCGGGAATGAAGGTTTTGAGGTGCCCCATGTCGTAGCTGGTGGGGCAACACATCTGCTCGCCGGTATTGGCGGCTTTTGCATAGCGTTCGCTGACTTTCTGGGTGATTGCATCGGTGGGCATGCCAGGCCTCGTAGGATTGTCTGGATGATATGAAGCTGGCTCTATGTACCAATCTTCAGCTGCGAGGTCAATCGGGACATGTGGTTCGGTTACCTGTGCTGAAGTCGACAGCTGCCACGCTGTTCACTCAGATAAGTCGACTTCCAGAAGAAAACCTTACAGGAGGCTTATCGCGAAGGTAGAACTGAGGAAGGAGTTTTTGATTTCACAAGGTGATCAGGCAGAAGTAGCTGTTGGTCTCGGGCTGTCGGAGGGGTGTTTGGTCGCTCATCATAGTGGGAGGCTGAGTTCAGACACTTTTCGCAGGGCTTCCACCAAGGTCAGGTCAAAGTTCAAACGATAGAGGTTGGCTTGAAGGGCCTCAAGCGTTTCTCCGTGCGCCCAGTGGTCGGGGAAGTTCGGCAGATAGCCCAGCCACTGCTTCTCTTCATCCAAGTAGTAGCACTTGATCGCTTGCATCGGTACTCCATCCTTCCGTTGAGCGGACGGTTCGTCACCGTACGGGCTCATTCCAATACGCGATTTCGTATCAGCCAACCAGCCTTTCCGAGAGCATCTCCCTGGCCGCGTTCATACGACGCACAAGCTTGTGACACGTTCTGCAGAAAACAAGATCATGGGAAATCGAAGTTCGTGGTCCTCAATGGTTGCTGATCATCGCAAACATCAGCTCTTCAACTCGTGCACGGCGCTTGCTCTGTGCGCGCGACATGGGGCGAGGCAGGGTAGGGGTGTGACTATGGGCGTGACCGTGAGACTGATGGGACTCTTTCGTATCGGACTGCTGATAGGGGCCTTGATCTTGGACGAGTTCAGATTCTTGATGCTGGCCCGTGAGCTCTTGGTGCAGCTGCCACAGCTTCACTTGCAGTTCTTCGAATGACTCACCCTGGACTTCGTACTCGGGGTAGCCTTCCAGGTAGCCGCGCCAGCCGTTGTCGTCTTGCCAGAGAATGTATTTGGAGGAACGCATTTGGAAAGTATAGCCGGACATTTTATATGCGCAAGTGAAGACGGAAAACAGAATTGAGCGGTGTCGATTGGTGTAAATATTAAGAAAACCAACGCGTTGGAGCGTTGACGTACCTGTGGTCTTCGGCTCTCTGGCTAACTATTTTTCGATGAGCCACGCTCATCGAAAAGCGACCTTGGGGAATCAGGTGACTCAACGCTTGATATGTGGATCGCTAAACGTTCTGATGATGTTTCTTTATGAAGTGTCCGTTGATTTCTGTGCGGTGTGGAATAGCCTGAGACATCCGCATGAAGGAGTTGTAACGCCAGTCCTGCGTAGTCCCATGGTGGGACTCTACTCAGTCATCGCCATGAGGACTTGCGGGTCTGAGCCGGTGAATCCTGACAACACCGGAGGCTGTTTTGCCCAAGGTCTATAGGGAATGGGTTCGAACAGCCAGATCCCACTTCAGTCAACAACGAGTCTCCGTAGATCACGAGATCACGGGGTGTTGAGGACCTCTATGCTGGTCGCCTGGAGCCTCACTTTCCGTGGATGATCGCTACGAAATACGTTTACTACGGCGATCACCCGTACATGATCCCCGTTCTTTGGCAACCCCAAGGCGGCAGAGGGCTTACATGCCCCTAAGACTTCTGTGGGTATCGTGCTTCCAGTTTCATCATCCAACGTGAAGGTGCTGGTGCCATAGACGACGCAACCCTGTCGATCCATTCCAGGAGGATGAATTGACATATTCTTGACTACCCCTTCAATCGTTACCGTATGACGCTGATAACTGCCTGCATCAGGTGATAAGAGGGTTTGAATCGAGACCTGTTCGGATGCTGAAGCAGGAAGCGAGCTTGTGCAGAGCAGTAAACCAAGTGTGAGGAAGCCGCACGTCAACCTTGACATAAGTAACCCCTCCTTCTCGCCTAATCGATTCGACGATGCGAGTTTATCAAAAGAGGCGTGGACGCTTGAAAACTTCAGAATACTGTAACCGTCCAAGACCTCCCTGCAAAACCTTTGTTGAAATCAATAGCAGGGAGTAAGTGAATCAAGGTGTTTCTGTTTCTAGAGCCTTGTGCGTAAAGGCGTTGGATTGCAAGGCCTATGTCGTATTCGCCCCCTGTTGTTGCGCACGACCAATCGATGCTAGTGGCCACCTATTGACCCTAGTGGATTTTTTACAATTGCGTAGCTGGTGGTACACTTGACGGCGGTGGGTCATGGAATCAAGGCGAATTTTGATCATGCGACGTTTCATGATGGTGAGTTCCTGTCTGTGCGGCATATTGACCGCTTTCTTCTGTGTGGGCGTGGGCGCTGTTCTTAGCGCAGAGATTGAATTGCCAGAAGGTCCTGTTGTGATGTTTGAACCGCCGTCGGGTTTCCAGGCCTCTGTAGTGCGAGATCCTGCCGCTAATAGCCATGTCATCAAGTTTGTGCACTACGAGCGGCCTGGAGTGAAAGATTTTTCGTTCACGGTGTTTGTTGAGAATGCTGAGAAGGCAAGGCATCGCGCGGAGGGCTTCGGAGATGAACTAATAGTTGATCTGTGTGCGGGACTGAATTCAGGATCCGCAGAAGGTATCGTGTCCATCCAGAAATCTCAGGTGGAGCGTAACGTCTGGTACTGCTCTGCAACCGATGCCAGGCTCCAAAGCAAGGCAAACCTACCGCCTGGAACCTATCGCCATCGTTCTATCGCTTATTCGCAGTATGAGGGTTACGGCTTCATGGCAATCGGGCATTCACAGTCTGTGAACGATCAGCTGTATCAGGATTTTCTGTACATGATGCGCCGGGTCACGGCCCGTGGGGCTTTTACCGTGAGGCGATAGGCAGGCCAAGGAAGCACCAGAGGAGGAGAAATATGAAGCGGTGTCTGTGTCTGGGGTTGGTCCTGGTGAGCACGAGCGCGTTTGCTGAACCACAGATTGTGACGATTCCAACTCAGGGTTGGCATCTGGTTGTAGAAGCGCCGCCACTAACGAGTTCTGAAAGCACGACCGTCGGCGGACGTTTCAGCTATACCGGGGCAGATGGTAATAGCGGGATTACGTTTAGCATCCACACCGAGGATGCGAGGGGAGGCTCGCATAAAGAGTGTCGGGACGAGTACTGGAAGAGAACCCAAGCCAGTCCCTATATCATCAAGGGGTCCGCAGAGCTCTTCGAAACACCCGCTCTTCTTGGAGTGACCTATCGATCGGAGGGGGAGTACAAAGGGAAACGGTTTGCTTTAGTGAATTCACACGGCTACTTTGTTAAAAATGGGAAATGCGTGGATCTCCATGTGTCGCAGATTCCGTATTCTCCGGAAGGCATAGAAGCAGTCGAGAGGATTGTTCGTACATCTAAGATACTTCAATAGGGGGATCCATTCGGTCTGTATTACGGTGAGTAGTTAGAGAATTGTGGAATCATTGAATTGGACAGGCCTCACATTCACGCACAACATCCTTAAGAGCACCGCATATTCCAATCCGAACTGCAACACCCAGACGAGGCCAGATCACCTTTTGCTGGTCTCCGACGGGCGAGATAGCTTCAAGCCTCACGACCAAACATGGGTATTCAGTGACTCACTGATACAGGGAGAGAGATGAAGAACTACCCTGCTCTTTCCTCGCCATAGTTAGATTTTCATCCTCCTCGCGGGTCAGGCGAAACGTTTGCGGCGATCGGTTGTCGCTTTGCGAGAAAAAGTCGACAAGAACAACGTTGACGGTTACATTTCGAAACAGGTGTTCAGAATTTCTGATTGACTCAGCTACTCACGCCAACAAAGGAGCTACATGATGATGCCGACTCACACACCGACCGATGAAGAGTTGAAGAATCAGGTGATCAGGCAAGTGCTGGCGGGAGATACGGCGGGAGCGCAACAGACGGCGAACGAGATTGTGGACACACGATATCTGCGAGACGCCTGGCAGATGATGCTCTTCGTCGAGTCGGAACGGGGGAATGTGCAGGCTGTGAAAGACACGATTCTTTCCTGTCCCGATCCGTCACTATTAGCCAGTCATTTCTATCTGGAGCTTCCGCAACTCTTTCTCAAAGCCGGAGATCGCTCCGGGGCCGTTGAGATTGCGAAGGCGATGGGCAACGCGGGGGTCCTCCCGCTCATCGGCATCGCCGCTCATATGGCACAAGACGGAGATATGTTCGGGGCTCACGACGCACTCTCCCACATCGAGGATGAAGATCTACGAGCCATGATTCTCGGCAAGGTGATTGCTTATCAGCCGAGGATTCAGCGACTTGATGGAATCAATCAAGTCGAAGACCAGGCTGCGGAGGACGATTCACTGGCAGCCTGACCATTCCTCCATCGATATCGCTCTGCTCAGTGGGCTCTCGTCCTATTCCTCAGGACGGCTTTCCCCGAGGGTATGCAGCGACTGCCGACAGGGATCTGTTCACTCCCGGTTTTTGTCCGACCAGCTCGACTTGCCTATAACTGCTCATCTATACTCCCTTCTCGCGTGGTCTTGATCACTATCCTATCCCTCTGATTTGCCTCCCCGTGAATGATCTGACTCGACAGCTCAAGGAACGGTTCGGGTTTTCGGCATTCCGACTTGGTCAGGAAGAAGTCATTCGCGCCGTGTTGGCCGGGCGCGATGTCATGGCGGTCATGCCGACGGGGCAGGGCAAATCCCTCTGCTACCAACTGCCGGCGACCATTCTGCCGGGACTGACGCTGGTCATCTCGCCGCTCATCGCGTTGATGCAGGATCAGGTGACGGCCATGAAGCAGCGCAAGATCGCGGTTGCGGCGTTTCACTCCGGACTCACTGGGCTGGAAAAGAGTCTCGTACTGGAGGATCTCCAACAGCGGCGCGTGCAACTGCTCTATCTTGCACCGGAACGGATGCAGCATGAAGGATTTCTCCGCCTGTTACGGACTCTCTGGGTCTCGTTATTGGTCGTCGATGAAGCGCACTGCATTTCCCAGTGGGGCCATGATTTCAGACCCGACTATCTGAAGATCGGCCGGCTGCGCCAGGAACTTACGAATCCGCCCTGCCTGGCCTTGACGGCGACGGCCACGGCGCGTGTGCAGACGGATGTGTGCCGGCGGCTGTCGCTTCAGGATCCGTTCCGACTGGTCGCCGGATTTCGGCGGAAGAATTTGGCGTTCTCGGTGCATCACTGTCAGAACCTCCGGGACAAACTTGACCGCGTGGACCGACTAGTTCGCGAGACTGGGGCTGGTACCATCCTCATCTATGGCGCGACCCGTCGGACGGTGGAGGAGGTGGCGGCGTGGCTGGGGCAATCTCATCCGTCGGTCGGCTACTACCATGCGGGTCTGTCCGATGACGCCCGGCGTCTGGTGCATCAGGATTTTCGCCGAGGGGCCGTAAGAATCCTCGTGGCGACGAATGCCTTCGGGATGGGGATTGATAAGCCGGATGTCCGACTGGTCGTCCATTTCGACATTCCAGGAAGCGTAGAGGCCTATTACCAGGAGGCCGGCCGCGCAGGACGGGACGGCCTACCGGCGGCCTGTGTGTTGCTGTTCCATGAACGGGATGTGGCCACGCAGGAATATTTCATTTCGCAGGCATCCAAGGATTCCGACGGCGCTGAACGTGCGGGACGCATGACGACGCTCTTACAAGAATTACTGGGGTATGTGTCAGCCTCAACCTGCCGGCAGCTCGCGATTCTGGAATATTTTAGTGATCAGGCTGAGATCGCCCTGGGCCGGTGCGGCCTCTGTGACCGCTGTGTGACGCCGGCACGACAACCAAGCCGGAAGGTTGTTCCTCAAGGGCATGCGATCGCACAGGCCATCCTGGATACCGTGGCCTGGTGCGGAGGGCGGTTCGGGTTGGGGCGGATCGTCGATATTCTTCGCGGAAGCCGCTCGAAGGTGCTTGCGGCGTGCGGTGTCGCGGACTGTCCGACCTACGGTGTTTGTCGAACGGAGACGAAGCTGTCCGTCACAAGCCATGTGAAAGCGATGGTGAGTTCCGGATACCTGCGTATAGAAGGGATGGAGTACCCGACGCTTGAGGTGACGTCCATCGGACGGGAGGTGCTGCAAGGGCTTCGTACGGTTGAACTGGAACAAGGGGAAGACACTTCATCTCGCGGGCCAGGACAAAAGCCGCGTCGCTTGGATGCTGTACCTACGGGTACTCCTGTGCCATTGCTGCCGGATCGGCAGCTTGTTGAACGGTTGCGACAACTCCGCTCGGAACTGGCCGAGGAAGAGGGTGTGGCCCCGTTTCTCATTTTTCACGACAAGACGTTGAAGGCCATCGCCGGTTCCAAACCGGAGACGCGAGCAGCGTTATTGGAGATTCCAGGCATCGGCGAGATGAAAGCAGAACGATACGGCCGGCGAGTCTTGGCGGTGATCAATGAAGGATGAAGGTCTTGTGGAGTGATTGACTGAGGAGGAGTCGACTTTTAGCGAATGCAGTGCCGGACGGGGAGGCAGGGATGTCCCCACCTCCCCATGAGGCTTCAGTGGGCGACAGTTCTAGTCTCTGTCGTCCCGATCGTCGTCCTCGTTCTCCAGTCCAGGGCGGTTGCTGTCGTCCAGCGGTGTTCCGGCCGTGCCCTGGAAGTAGGTGAGGGCCTTCCGCCAGGCCTGCTTCCCGATCTTTTTCCCCATCTTGCGGGACTGGATATCGCCGTCTATAAAGTGGATGCCACCGTACCGGCGTGAAATACCTGCCTCTGCTGCGGCATCACTGAATGTGCGCCATTGCAACGTAATATCCGAGACTGGAACCAATCCTGGCTCCACCCGTGAAGTGCCGGCCTGAATGGTCACAGAGTTGCCAAATCGATCACTTCCCGTGAAGAGCTTGAGGACTTTCGCAGCAGAACCACTGAAAATGCTATGGCCTGAAACATATTCCGGGAAGGGAGGGGTGACGATCGTGGTGGCCTGGTAGGGCTGCCAGCTAGCACCATCAATCAACCGAGTCCCGAGGCCAGGGCCGGCCCAAGCTTGTACTTGTTGTCCGGTAAAGAGAAAGTGGATGGCGCTCACCGGACGGACATAGTCATAGACGCGCTTGAAATGCCAGGAGGAGACACTGGCATCCAACACGGCGTTTGTCATGGCGAAAAACATCTTCGCGTCTTGGTCCAGGGTATGGTGGTCCCGACCTGAAACGAACTCGGCAAACAATGCCCAGTGGCCAGGTGGCAGCTCGGAACTTGGCCCATCAGCCCAATACTCGGCAATAACTTTTTGCCGATCCGTCAGATTCGCGCTGTAGTCCAAGACCTGTTGAGCCTGTTTCAGGTATTGGGCTGCATCCTTGGGATAGAAATTCGGATCCTTCGGCGCGAATTGGTCAGGCTGTTTCAACGCGAATGGAATGACGTGCCCCCAGTGAGGCGTGATGAACTTCTGAATCACAAATCCGCCGTGTCCGTCACTCACACGAAGAGGTTGCCATCGGTTTGGGTCGTTAATGTGGTCAGGATCGTTCACTGATACATAGTTGGTGTAATCAGTGTAGGGGCCTGGATGGAGATCCCCCAATTGATTGGAGCCGTCCTGGTGCCGATAGTCCAGCACCGCTTGGCACGCCACATTCCCGACTCCTGAAGGGGTGCTCACATTGGTGGAGGTGTCAGTAGAGTCGTACCCCAGTTGAGTCATCACGGTGTTGAACTTGAGGACTTCTGTCGGGAACAGATCGACGAGCGCTCGGTAGGCCGCAAAGCTCATGGCCTTCTGTTTGTTTGCCGGAGTTCGTTCCGACACCGGTTGGCGTAATGTCCCGCCGAGTCTCGTTCCAACGGCAACCGAGTCATATGCAGCCCATGCGTCGTAGATACAAGTGTGCGTGACTGCCAGCATCCTGGCCACAATCGGCGGACCGGGATGTGTATCCCGAATGGCTTGGAGTGCTGCCTTATCCCAAGTCACGACGACCGTATCGTCGGCATGGGCGACAGGAAGCAGGCCCATCGCTGTAAGCGATAGAGCCGCGGTAAGCAGACACACCCGAAATCGCGGTTTCTCCATGAACACACCTCCTAAGAATAAGAAATGGTTATGAGAACTAGCTGGAGTCTGTTGCTAGGCGCAGCCTAGAACGGCCTGGTGTAAAGCAAGAGTAATGCCGAACGTCATTCGGTCTCTGGGGAACGTCTCCTGCAAAATCTTCCATGATTTCAACGGGACAATCGTTGTTTGGCGTTGCAGTGCCCGCGTCGCCACATTATTAGGTATCCTTTTAGATACAAGGTGTACCTATTTGGATCTTGTCGGCGGTAGAAACGATGCACAGCTCTAACAGTTTTCTGTTGAGACTGAGGAGTCGGGGCTCGGTGAGTCTGGGAACTTCGTAATAGGATTTCTGTGAAGGTCAGTATTCTGGCGAACGCAGTCGAGGATTGTTGATTTGGTCAGAGGAGCAAAAAGTACGGAGCCCGGGGCGGTGGTAAACACCACCGCCCCGGGCCCGTTACGACGCTACGTATGCCAGAGTGTCAGATTCAGGCGAATCCATCACTCGGGCTACTGGGGATCCTCCTCTGGGCACTGTTCAACAGGTGCCCCAATCGGATTCCGCTGCTCCTTTGTAAGCTGATCACAGAAGCTCTTGGGAAGTTTCTGCACCCAGCCGTTGTAAACATTGGGCACCGGCATGATGCCTTGGCCGCCCTGGCCCTTGTTCCCTGCGATCTTATCGTCATTTGGTACGGTGTCGTTTGCCAGAACAACGGCTCCCGCAATTTCTGCATCATCCACCTTGCCGTCACCGTTCGGGTCATAATCCAAGACGATCAAACGGTTGGCGAACTTGCTGGTGATATAGGCGTAGTACCCACCTTTGGAATTTTTGGCCGAAGGCTCCTTTGCTCCAAAGTTCACCCCGTGGCAGCCTGGATCGCAGGGGATGAGCCGCACAAGGGTATCGGTTGCCGTATCCACAATAGAAATGGTGGCACCCAGGGTATTACCCGTAATCGCAAATTTTCCATCCGGACTGACGGGAACTTGCACTGGGAATCCACCGATCAATCCATCCACGCAACCGGCACCGCATCCGGTTTTCGGGTCATAGCCTTCGAGCAAGCTAATGTCTTTGATTTTCTCCCCCGGCGCATAGGGACCGGCGCCTTTGAGTCCACCAGTGCCCGTATAGTTCGTCAGGGGGTTCGGGCCATTCATCACGGAGATCGATTGACCTAAATAGTTCGTGACGTAATATTTACTCGAATCCGGCATAATACCGCTCGCGATGGACACCGCGCCGGTCTCATTCTTGGACACCACTTGGCCGGTAGCCAAGCCGGTAAAGTTGTACATCGTTGAGTCTGCCGAATTGGAGTTGGGCGTGACCATATGTTTACCGTCGAATCCCATCCAATGTGCATGCGGCTGGGTTTGCTTTGTTGGCTTGTTCGGATCCTGCATCGAGATGAGCCGATTGATCTCAAGCTTTCCGTCTGCCAACCGATTCAATTCCAGCACTCCATCATCACCGTTACACCCAGTATGTACTTGCTGCGTATCGACACGGGTCATGACGTGAGCTGGGTCATGACACTTAATCCCCTTGCTTGTGACCTCAGGTCCATTGACGAGATCCAGCTCTTGGATAAGTGCCCCAGTCTCAGGATTGATCACATAGAGGCTATTGCCTTGCCATTCCGTTTGATAGAGTTCTTTTTGATCGTGGCTGGGCCAGATGTTGTGGCCGTTATTCATCTTCTGATCAGGCAGCCCAACCTTTCGTGCAAGTTCCCAAGTGCTAGCCGACAGTTTGGTCATCGTGCCGGGATAGTCCGGCCCCTTCTTCTCGGTTAGCTCAAACTGAGTATCGACCCACACGTCACCGACACCCTTAACTGTGGGCTTTTTTGTCGCACTTGCAGCAATGGGGCCTCCGGGGAATGCATCCTGGAGCGCTGCATTCAGATCGTCAACCACGGTACCGCCTGTGACGACTACCGGTACTGGGGGATAGGCCGGGTTATAGGCCGTCTTTGTGTAGTCCTTCCAATTGGACGGTTCGGTCACGATGAAAAATGCACGTAACGCTCGCAGTCCGAGATCAGAAAAACTGTCAAAGGTGAGGTTCGCGGGATCTGTCACCTCTCGCTTGATGAGTAACGTGAGCTTCTCACCGATATCAAAGGCTGGATCACCCTTGGCTGTCTTGGTATTTGGATCATCAACCACAACCGCCCCGAGCATGTAGGGGTGCAGCTTGCAAACGTAAACATACAAGCCCGGCGTCTTCAACGTCACACTATGATTGTCCTGATTTGCCGACGCTTGGTCGATCCTCTCGTTTACCGAGGCCGTAGACGGCCAGATCAGGCTTGTTACGGTGTGCTTGCTTTCGGCAACCTTCACACCGTTAATCTCTTGCCAGAAATTAATCTTGGCGCCAGGGGGAACGATCGCCAGGGAGCGAGTCGCCTTATTTGGGTTGGTCATGCCATCAAGATCGAAGAAATGCCCCGGGATATCCGTCACTTTAAAGTCGACTGTGGCAGTAGGCGTAGGTGCAGGCGCGGGCCCTGCCGCAGGCGTCGCGGGATCGTCTCCTGAACAACCGGCTACTCCTGCCGCCAGGCAGAGAGCAGCGCCTAAACTAGGGCCTGTTAACACTACTGACACTGTTTATGCGATACTACGCACATGGAAC
>NZ_JBLFBO010000020.1:0-42905 GCF_047338595.1 Nitrospira sp. BLG_1 | reverse complement strand
CATTCATCACCAGCCAAGTGGCCACAACCACTACCACTAGACCCAACCCGATAAACGCAAACCGTTTATGCCGCGGTTTCATCCGTGCCTCCTAACATAGCAGCACGCTGTTCGGCGCGCGCCGCCGCCCGTCGTCGCCATAACGCCAGCACTTCCCAGACCATGCACAAGGCCGTGGCAAGAAACGAGGTCCAGACATAGAGGCCGTAGCCTCCCATTGCAAAAAATTCCGATGCGCTCCCCCACTGCATCAGCGCGCCTCCACTGCTTCTGGCATCGCCGCCGGCTTATCATCCCAGGTCGGCAGAGCTTCCCGCTCGACCATGACGCAGCGGACTCGGGCGAGGATCACCGCGATACTGTACATCCAGAACGCGATCGTCATAATGAGCATGGCCGTCAGCATGGTCGCCGCCATTTTCGAACCCGTCGCCATACTTACGGAGGCCCCTTGGTGCAGAGTGTTCCACCATTGAACGGAATAATAGATGATCGGCACATTGACGACCCCAACCAGCGCAAACACCGCGCTCGAACGGTCAGCGCGACGCATGTCGTCAATGGACGTTCGTAACAACATCACACCCGCATACTGGAACAGGAGAATCAGTTCCGACGTCAACCGAGCGTCCCAAACCCACCATGCTCCCCACGTGGGCTTCCCCCACATGGCTCCGGTCAACAAGGCTAAAAAAGTGAACATCGCCCCGGTGGGTGCAATCGCCTGCGCCATCATGAAGGACAGTCGGGCATTGAGTCCCATTCCGACACCGGCCCAGATGGCCATCACCACATACAGAAACATCGACATCCAGGCAGCCGGAACGTGCACAAAGATAATCCGATAGGATTCCCCCTGCTGAAAGTCGGTCGGTGCCACAAAGAACCCCATATAGAGACCAACGACCATCAGGATGACGGCCACCGCTGCAAACCAGGGGATGAGGCGACCTGCCAGAGGATAAAAGGCTTGAGGAGCTGAATACTTGGACCAGATCACGTGCTTGAAATCCTTTTACTCCAATGCGATACGTAACGCCGCTGCCGTGGCCCAGGGTGCCAGAAAAAGTGAGAGTACCAAACAGGCCCCAAGCAGCGACAAGTTTGCTTCGCCGCCGATCCCAGCCATACTGCTGGTCACGGCGCCGGCCCCGAAGATCAAGACTGGAACGTAGAGTGGAAGCACCAGGAGGGCAACCAGTAGACCACTCCCCCGCACGCCAAGGACCAACGCGGCGCCGATCGCACCAATCATACTCAACGTCGGCGTCCCAAGCAAGAGCGACAACACCAGTACCCCCAGCGCCTCCCCGTCCAGGCCGAACTGTAACCCCAGCAGCGGAGAAAGCAGCACAACGGGAAGCCCGGAGATCACCCAATGGGCCAGCACCTTCCCAAGCACCAGGAGCGACAGCGGTTGGGGAACCAGGACCATCTGCTCAAGGACACCGTCCAGATAATCCGGGGTAAACACGCGGCTAAGCGACAAAAGACAAGTCAGCAAGGCTGCGACCCACAATACACCCGGAGCAATAGTCCGCAAGACCGCCGGCTCGGGCCCGACCCCCAATGGGAACAGACTCACGACAATCACCAGAAAAAAGACCGACATCGCGGCGTCCGACCACCGTCGCATGGCCAGCAGCAGGTCCCGCTGAATGATTCCACTGATGGAGTCCCACGTACTGGAGTGACTCATCCAGCCAGCCTCAGCTGCTGCAGCCGCTCCGCGGGAAGCGCAATCTCCTGATGTGTCACGACAACCACCAACCCCTGACGCTGCAAATGCGCATGCACCCGTTGCGTCACCACCGCGGTTGATGCCGTATCGAGCGACGTAAACGGTTCGTCCAACAGCCAGAGCGGGCGCGTCGACAGCCACAGCCGAGCCAACGCTACTCGTCGCTTTTGCCCTTGCGAGAGCACTTTGGAGGGTAACCGATGGACCAGTCGCTTCAGCCCGATTGCCTCTAGGGCTTCCTTAGCCCCGCTCTCCGAACAAGGTTCCCCGGCGAGTGCCATCGAACTCATCAGATTTTCAACCGCCGTGAGATCGTCTTTGATTCCGTTGAGATGCCCGAGATACATCAACTGCCCGGAATAGAGTTCTTTCAGTTGATGAATGTCCTCCCCCTCCCATCGCACCGAACCTTCCTCGGGGGGCAACAAACTCGAGAAGATACGAAGCAAGCTGGTCTTTCCGCTTCCGTTCTCCCCCACAACCGCCAACAGCTTTCCCCGCTCAACCCCCACGTTGAGGTCAGAGAACAGCCGGCGTTCTCCACGACGGCAACTCAGTCCAACAGCTTGTAACATAGTCCGCCTATTCAATCCGGAACCGCCGAGAGTAAGGGAACGCAACGCTGAAAAACAAGAGGCGAAAGCGTAAGATACTGCGCCACTCAACAGACAGTCGGCACTGCCATCTTGCACTGAGGGCAATCCTACTGCTATCTAAGATCAAATCTACTAGATGAATTCCTCGCCGCCACCGGTTGTGGCGAGACCTATCCGCTCCAAGGAGAACATCATGAGTGAACTGGTTTGTATCGCATTTAAGGACTCCAGCACGGCCGATCGAGTGCTCAACGAACTGCGCGCCATGGAATCGAATTATATCCTCGACCTGGAAGACGCCGTCATCGTCATCCGCGATATGGACGGCAAAGTCCATCTGAAGCAGTGTGTCGACGTGTTCGGAGGTGCCACCCAGCATGGTGTCGCACTGGGCATGTTATGGGGAGGGTTGATCGGTTTGTTGTTCTTTAACCCCCTTGCAGGCCTGTTGGGAAGCCTTGCAGGCGGAGCCAGCGGGGGAGCAGTCTCCGTGGGAGCCAGTGAGTTTGGCCTCTTAAGCGACTACGGGATTCCCGATCAGTTCATCAAGGATTTGGGTAGCACGATCCAGCGAGGCACATCCGCGATTTTTCTGCTGATCCGGAATGTTGACCAAGAGAGATTGTTGGCAAGCTTCTCCCGGTACGAAGGAACAATCCTCAAAACATCACTCAGCAAGGAGCAGGAAGATAAACTGCGGGCCACCCTGACAGACCAGCACAAGCAAAAGAGCGCTAAAGCGTAGTAGTAATAGTAGTAGTATCGGCAAGAGCTACGTTCATCCTTCGACAAGCTGCACGAAACAAAGCAGTCAGTGACTAGCTGAGGTCGTCATGTGTGTAGGCCTGTCGAAGCATGCAACCCATATTTCCGAAGCCTATTACGTCTCCTCCTTCCGTTTCCCATCCAACAGACAACTGACGTTCATATCGCCCATGACGTTGATCGCCGTGCGACAGCGATCGAGGAACCAATCCACGGTCAGTAGGACAGGAATGTAGTGCACGGGCAACCCCACAGCGGTAAAGACCATCGTCATCGTCACCAAGCCTGCTTCAGGAATGCCGGCGGCACCGACGGAAGCGATGATGCTCGTCAGCACCACCATCAGTTGCTGCTGAATACTCAGGTCCATCCCGATCATTTGAGCAACGAACAGGGCCGCCATCGCCTCGTACAGCGCCGTGCCGTCGTTATTGAAATTTGCCCCGACCAATGCCCCCATACTGGCCGACTGCTCGCGCAACCCCACTTTTTCCTTTAGGGAAGCATAGGTCACCGGCATGGTGGCAGTGGAACTCGCCGTCGAGAAAGCCATCACCAGCGCGTCGCGTCCACCACGCAGCAACTGCCCGGGAGATACCCACGAACCGAACCGGATGCGGGCAAGGTAATAGACCGTCTGGATCCCAAGGGCAAGCAGGACACTTACGACAAACATCCCCAGCGCCTTGAATTGCACAAAACCTTCCGTTCCCACGATGCTGGCCACAATACCAAAGACCGCCACCGGCACGGCCGCGATGATCCAATGCAAAATCTTGATCAGTGCGTCCAAGAAGAGTTCAACAAGATGGCCTACGGTTCCAAGAGGGCGTGCCCGCTCCTGGCGGAGTGCCATACCAAAGGCCACGGCAACGAAGATCACACCGATCACCTTGCCGTCATCACCGAGCGGACCAAGCAGACTCTTGGGCACATTTTCCAGAAAAAGGGCGAGCGGATCGGCGCTTCTGGCGGTTTCGTCATGTGAAGCCGGCGGTGCGAGTCCCGCCCCCTGCCCTGGCTGAATCACATTCGCGACGGTTAACCCTACCGTAATCGCGACCAGCGTATTCAGCAGCAACAACCGTGGAAGCCGCGCTGCGAGCGGCCCGCCCAGCTGTGTCGTCATGAACGTGTGCACGATCGCCGCGAGAATCAACGCCGGCGCAAGTGCACCGAGCAGACGCAACACGAGCTTCCCCGGCACGGCAAGCGATGCGGCATGGCTCTCAAGCAACAACCCGGTAATGACACCGAGCACCAAGGCGATGACGATGCGCCCATAGAGAGGGATATTCTGCCACCGCTCGATCGGACCTCTGCTTGGCGGAGTAAGCATCTGGTTTTCGGAGGCTTGCTCGTCCATCAGTTGTGACATTGCTACCGTTGTATCCCCGCTGAACAAGACAAACCTGATTACAACAGACTCAGGTATCTGAGACTGCGCGGTAGTGGATCGTAGCAGATCTGAGTGGGAACGAGTGAGAAAGATACGGCACGGCTAATGAATATGCTGAAACGATCCTGCGCCATAGATCCGCCTCAACATTGCCCGTTCCAGGTCATCCAATTGAGACAGCAGGAATTGCAGAATCAGTAGTCAGGTTTGAAATCCTGAGGCAGCATACCGCTATGAGACTTGTACGGCTGCTCCGAGAATCACGGTCTACGACTTCAGCAGAATGGCGACTGTGTCTGAGATGGTTGAATGCCTATCAAGAGGAACTATCTGACCTTGGAATCACTCCTGCTCAGGCCCGTGCCGTGCTCTATCTTCAGCGAAATCCCGACTGTTCTATTCAGCACTGTGCCGGAGTGTTTGGTGTCGTTAGCTCAACGATGAGGCAGCTGGTTCGTGGTTTACACCACAAGGGATGGATTACCAAACAGCGTTCACCGGAAGACGATCGGTCAGTGCTGCTCGCCCTGACCCCGAAAGGCCACATACTGGCCTGGCTGCTCCACAAGCAACTCAATGCACGACTCCCACTCACCACAATAGCGTCATAGCTCAATCTGATTTACAGACCGCCGGCTATTCCGGCTCTATCTACGTGGCGCGCCCACCTGGCAACGGACGGTGAAGTCACCACGCCTTTGTAGATGATTGACGCCTCTCGCTCTCGGGAGTCGAACACCTCAACGACTGGCAAGTTGCAACATTCCGTAGAGCATTCCGAATATAGCGACGAATGCGTAGGCTTCGATGAAGGAAAGCATGATGTGTCACCCCTTTTCGTGTGTTACCTGAGTCACTTATACACCTCCAAGATGAAGCCTCGATGATGAGAGCATGAAGAGTTCTTCATGCTGCCTGGCAAAACCGTTGCGACCATCATTGATAGACCATCCAATACGACCGCACCCCGTCGCGCTCAGCGAGCAGCCGGCAGTGTCCCTCCGTCTGACAGGGGCGCTCGCGTGAGCCTTGAGCGGTCTGGTCGTTCCCACGAGCATAGTCCACCACGTATTCTTTCCGTGATGCGGAACAGCCGATCAGTAACAGCATCAGCCACAACACAACTCCGAATGCGAGAACACCTTTGTAGCCGGCATACAGTCCATGACCTGCTTGGGTGTGCCTGAACATACCCATTGTCCTCTCCTTCCAGTACGAGTGAATTTGAACAGGGTGTTGACTCATAAGCCCTTGCATCAGGCTTCCATATTGCCCTCGCGGAGCCGAGAACCAATCCCGCATCCGTAGGGGGCGTAACCACCCATATGGGAGAGCAGCGGAGCCTGGTAGGCTCCTCGCACCAGTCTGAATGGTCTCAGCTGAAGAAGCGTAGATCGCACACCACATTTTCTCTTGACGGCAACCGGCTCCCAGCGTAGCCTCCCGCCGGGCTTTCATCAGAAGGAGGAGATGACGGTGGAGGAATGGCCCTATCGCCTTATTGCGGGCATCGGTTTCATCTCGATCGCATGGCTGGCTTGGTTAACAGGGAAGCGCACTCGGCTAAACTGGACGACCATTGGGGGTAGCGCAGCATTGGCCTGGGGACTCGGTATCCTGTCCTTTTGGTTTCCGGGCTCCCGCTGGCTCTGGAGTATGATCAACGATCTGGTGGTTGCCGTCCTCACCGCCTCGCAAAAAGGCACGGTGTTTCTGCTTGGACCCCTCGCACTTGGCCCCGGCCAGACGTTGCCGGGTGGAACAGTCTCGATCGGGTTTATCTTGGCGGCACAAGCGCTGCCGGCCGTCGTGTTCTTCGCCGCCTTGATGTCGGGTCTCTACTATGTAGGCGCGATGCAAGCGATCGTGAGGGTGTTTGCCCGGCTCTTTTACCGGACGATGGGCTTATCGGGAGCTGAGTCGCTCTCCGGCGCCGCGAATATCTTCGTCGGGATCGAGGCAGGCTTGATTGTCCGTCCCTACCTCGCAGCCATGACCCAGTCGGAACTGCTCTTGGTGCTGACGTGCATGATGGCGACCGTAGCGAGCACCGTCATGGGGATCTACGTATCGGCGCTGCAACAGACGGTGCCTCAGATCGCCGGGCATTTGATTTCCGCGTCCATCATCTCGATTCCTTGTGCGGTGCTCATCAGCAAACTGACCTGGCCCGAAGATGGACAGCCCATGACGCTCGGCGGTGTCCCCTCAGACCCCACAGACAGGGACACCTCGACTACATCCGACGATCATGCGAGCCCGCCGCCTTCCAACTTCATTGTCGCGTTGATCGATGGCGCCGGACAGGGAATGAAAATGGCCGTCGGCATTGCTGCGCTACTCATTGTGTTTCTTGGATTGGAAGCGTTGGTCGATTTGGCACTAGGACAGCTTCCGGCGATGAATGGAACGCCGCTCTCCGTCATCAGGATCCTGGCCTGGCTGACCTGGCCGTTCGCCGTTCTCCTGGGTCTCCGTCCTGAGGAATGGCAGATCGGTGCCGATTTGCTGGGGTCACGGTTTATCGAGACGGAAGTCGCCGCCTATTTCAAGTTGGCCGCTGTGCAAGCCACATCTCCAGCACCGCTCTCTCCGCGATCCCTCACGGCGATGACCTACGCTCTCTGTGGATTCGTGCATGTGGCGAGCATGGGCATCTTTGTCGGCGGTATCTCCGCATTGGTCCCGCATCGGGCAAAGGATATCTCGCTCCTGGGCCTACGGGCTCTCTGGACCGCCTTTTTGACGACATTGCTGACCGGTTGTATTGCCGGAGTCCTCTCCTCTTCCTAGCAGGATGCGGAAAAAGACCGCCACGGGCATTCTCGCATCGCTCAGAGGCTCAACGTACGGCCCAGAGTACGATTTGCCTCTTCGCTCGCTGCGGCCTTGCTGGACGGCCTTTTTGCGCATCCTGCATGAATACTCAACGTCCTCTCGCAGCTCAATATCCGTGACGGCGACATGGGTTAAAAAAGGAGTTTTTCCGCAGCCTGCAGAAACAGAGAACGTGCACGATTCATGATTTGACCCTACTCTTTTTCTGACAACCGACTCATCCCAACCGTCGTACGGTTGCCTGGGATGCTTTTTGTTGACGCAATCTCCTAAACAATAGACCATCTCACGGTTCGTGGAGTCATACAGGACTGCTTCTACCGTCATACTTTTTTTCAGGAAGAGAAACCCAGGAGGGCATACATGTTCGGACCCATCACCATTCCATTTGGCGCCAAAATGCTGTTCAACACCGTTACACTCAAACCCGGCGTCACCTTTGAGGAGGTGGAGATAGCCGTCGGAGAACTCTGCGCGGTGGTCAAGGGAACCTATGGAGGAGAGAAAGGCGGATTCATCGCCGGACAAGTGTTCAAGTTTTCCGGCTTCGTCTCAACCGAGGGCTCGCTCTCGGCTTCCAGAACCGCCGACTACCATTATGTGATCGTCACCTATTGGCGCTCGTTCGACGCACACGAACGCTCCCATGCGGACGACGTCTTTAAGAAGAAGTTCGCGAAGCTGACGACCATGTGTTCGGAGACGAAAGAGCTGGGATACGACATGCTGTGGCAAGGAACAGCAGGAGGCCACTAACGGAAGCAGATCTTTTCGTTTATCTCGCATCTGGCAAGCAAGGCAACTCAACGGAGAACGACGATGAGCCTGAAGCTCGTGGCAGTCATGACACTGATCACGCTCATGGTGCCTACCTTCGCCCAGGCGCAACTCGATTGCATCGTGCCCACGCGCGAAGAAGGCTTCGATCCGAAGCAGCCCGGTGCCACGGAGCTCCAGCGTGCCGCGCGTGCGGTAGCCGCCATTGTCCAGCAGAACGCCGTCTTCATGCAGGGGAACAAACCGGTGCGGATCCGCACCACGATCAACTATGGTGGCTGGGACCGGCAATCTGCCTCCGTCGTGACCACGGCATACAACCAGAAAGCCTGGCTCGCCGGCGGCTGCAAGGTCAGCAAGTTTGCGGATCGCGGCGGCGGGCTCTCGGATGGGACGCTTGCCATCTTCATCAACAAACCAGAAGCCCTGTTCGGCGGACACCTGGGAGATGCCGAACTGAAGGCCAGTGGAATGCCTGTGCCATTAGGCAACACCGCCGGATTTCCTATTTATGCCGGGGGTGGCAACAAGGACAATCCACGCCTATTGATGAGCCGTGCAGGTTATGAGCCGTGGGTGCCGGTCACGATTGCCGACATGTTGGACTGGCGCGAGCGTGAACTCAAGAAAAAGGAGGAGGAGTACCAGGCTTCTATACAACAGAACGGCAACGAACTCACGGAAGCGAAGATCGAAGAGATCTATCATGACATGAAGAAGATCAATGCGGCAGACGCGGAGAAGACGCGCACGCAGCTGCTCGCCTCGCTCAAGAAAATGCGAGCCGATAGCACACGCCAGTCAGCTAAAGCTGCGCAATGGACGACGCAGCAGCGCCAAGCCTTCGATGCATACCGGACTTCATTCACACCCGCACAACTCGCGATGCCGGGCACCATCAGCAATTCATTGACGCCCGACAAAGTCATCCGCGTCGACGATCCGGCGGGCAAGCCACTCGCAAAAGTTGATCCGGCGTACACGCAACGTGACCCCCAGCACATTCACTTGATCGTGGTGGGGCTCAGTCCTCAGCCGAAGACCGATCCGAATTATGCGTGGTTCAATGCGTCGCTCAAAGCGCTGGACTACGCAGCACTGGCCAAGTTACTCAGCGAGTAGTGTGTTCTGACCGGACCGAGCCACCGCATCGCGAGTTCGGTCGGGAGGTGACCGTCGAATCTGGCATGACATCAGGCATATGATGGGGCGTACTGGTTTTCGGAGTTGTAGAGACTGAAGGGCATGGCCTCTGCTGGGGGTTGAATGGCAGGGCTGAAGCGGTATCTCGCCGCCGTGCACAATGCGTGATCCGACCCGAGAAGAGCCATTTGCGCATGAAGAACTTCCGTCCCCGTTTCCTCTACCTATCGGCATCTGGAACAGTTGACGACCACATGCGATCATCACCTATTGGCGTTCGTTCGAGAATTTCGACCAACCACGCCTTCACGATACGGGAATACAAGGCACAATCCCCAACACCTACTATCTATATTAAGATACCTTGACAGCCTTCAATGAACGGCCTAGCTTTACAGAAAGTTCTCAGAAAACGAGAATCTTTCTGAAGTTTTTCAAAAAATTGAAGGAGGGAAGTCCGATGTGTTGACATACTCGGCTCTTGGATAACCTTAGCACCCTGTGTCAAACGTGCAGAATAAGTGAACGCAGGAGATGATACATGACGCCGGAAGAGATGAAAAATCTTCTCGATGATGAGGAGGTGGAGGGGGAAGAACTTTCTCCAGAAGACGATATCGTTCCAGCGGTCTCATACGATGTCACGAGTTATGGGTCAGATCCTGAGGTTGAGGGCCTCGTCAATCGTTTGAGGAGAGGGGATATCATGATTCCCCCTTTTCAGCGCGATTACGTCTGGCGACAACCAGAAGCATCAAAGTTCATTGAGTCGCTACTTTTGGGGCTCCCAGTTCCCGGCGTGTTTTTTGCCACTGATCCAAGCACCAATAAGCAACTAGTGATCGATGGACAACAGCGTTTAAAGACTCTGCTATTTTTCTACGACGGTTTTTTCAATCCCCACCCTGATGATGTCAAACAGCGAGTTTTCACCCTCACCAAGGTGCAGAAATCTTATGAAGGGAAAACCTACAAGACGTTACAGGAACATGATCGGATAAGACTCGATACTTCGATAATTCATGCCACAACAGTGAAGCAATCGGCTCCTCCAGGAGACGATACAAGTCTGTACCATATCTTCGAACGACTAAACAGTGGCGGCCGACGCCTTACCGATCAAGAAATGCGCATTGCACTATATCATGGTGAGCTGATCGAGAGAGTGAAAGCACTTAATTCTTATGAGCCTTGGCGACGCGTTTTTGGCAAACTCCACTCCCGTCTTAAGGACCAAGAGTTGATACTACGGTTTTTCGCTCTCCATGACGACATTGAGCGATACGAACGCCCCTTGGCAGAATTCATGAGCAAATACGCGGGGCGTCACCAGAACCCGGGCGAAGGTCAGCTGAATAAACTAACTAAAATATTCAAAGATGCTATAGCTGTTTTTGTGGCATCGCTAGATACAAAGCCATTCCGGCTCACAAAGACATTAAACGTAGCCGTCTATGACTCCTGCATGATTGGCATGGCAAGGAGGCTTGCTTCAAATCCGACTAAACCACCGGCCCAGGCATCCGTAAAACACGCATACCAAAGGCTTCTAGCTGACAAGAGCTACCTTGAAGCTGTGTCTCGCTCAACCGCCGATGAAGGGTTTGTAAAAAGGAGAGTCCAAAAGGCAACAGAAGCGTTTCGTGAGTGCTAACGGATGAGGTTGCAGGCCCTCTCACGCCAGATCCAACGGCTGCATTGGCTAATCTCACAGGCCAATGCACTCAATGCAGACCAACTCGAGCTTCAGGCTCACTTTGCTCGCTATATATGCGTACTATCCGCTGGATTCTTGGAGAACGCCATTATCGATGTATATTCACAATATGCGAGGGCCTGTTCTGCCCCAGCAGTAGGAGACTATGTGGAGTCGACGCTAAGAAAGATGCAGAATCCAAAGGCCAGGAGGTTTGAAGAGACCGCAAAAGCATTCAACAAAGCGTGGGAAGAGGAACTAGCAACATTTTTAAACTCTGATGGTAGGCGAGAAGCCATCGACGCAATAATGTCAAACCGCCATCTGATTGCACATGGAAAGGACTCAGGGATCACCTTAGCAAGGCTAAAGGAATATCTCGCCAAGAGTGTTGCAGTAGTTGAGTTCATTGAAAACCAATGCAACATCAATCAGCAGAATTACTACCCCTAAGTTGCAAGTGTGCTTTAGGGGTCGACGGCTCTGAAATAAAAGAGTCACCTATCTCAAAGAATCAGGGCACTGGCCAAAGTTTCCTCGCCCGCTGCACCGGTTGCGGCGCAAGTTCGGTGAACATATGAGGGGGTCGGACGTCTTTGTTAACTGGATCGCGCAAGGCATCTCCGCCCTTCGGCATACCGCTCTTCATAATCCCACAAATCGCTCACGTTCTGCCTGAGTGGGAACGCGACAGGTGGCCGTTCGACCCATCCACCGATAGCGGTGACGCGCCACGAAATCATAGATCACATCTCGGAGAGGACCCGGCACCAGCACGCCTACATAATACAGAGGCCACCACCAGGAGAGTTGTCGCAGCACCCTGAGCGCCGCCGTGGACTTGGTAGAGACATGGCCCCCTTCCAGCAAGAGGAAGGTCTGATAGTCCGTAATGGACAACTTCAGGTCGCGCAGAATGCGTTGCGCCGGTTCGGACTGGAGTGTCCCGAACTTAAACTGCCCGCCTGGATCATGGGCGATCGCGAAATTTACCCAGGCATTGCACCAATTGCAGACCCCGTCGAAGAGAATCAGCCGTTCGTATTTGGCCCATTCATGTAGAGCAAGATCACACTGGTATGTCATCGACGACCTCGTGACCCGTCAGGCAGAACCTCATTACCTCTCCCACGACTGAATATAGTGCTCTACCACAGTCGGTACGATCCACCGGGGATGTGATAGCACGCACGCATACTAATGTAGTGCTCACCACTGACGCCACTGCTCTACTTTCTTGCTTTCGTCGTACGCCAGGCGATCACGGCAGCACTGAGAAGCATGAGCGAAGCGAGGATGAACGGGGCGCCTGGAAAATCCAGGGAAGGGCTGAGGGTTGAGGGCTGAGGACTGAGAGGAGAATGGGACTGGATGAAGAAGGCAAAGGTCTGGGTGAAGAGGGTCGGGCCGATCATGCCGGTCATGCCGTTGATGCTGGCGATGGCACCCTGCAGCTGGCCCTGCTCAGAACTACTGATGTGGCGTGTCATGAGCGCTTGATTTGATGGACCGGCAAGTCCCCAGAAGGCCATGACGGGAATGCCGAGACAGAAGATCCAGCCCTCCGGCGCAATACCATAAACGGAAAATCCGACTGCTCCACACAGTAAGCCGAGCAGCAGCGTGCGGCGTTCGCCAAACCGAGCGGTGATGGGACCGATCAACCCACCCTGCACAATCATTGCCGCCAGTCCAACACCCGCCATCATCAGTCCAACCGAGGCCGGTCCCCACCCATAGCGATAGCCCATATACAAAACCGAGACGCTCGGCAACACCGCGTGAGCCAGATAGCCGAAGAATGCCACGGTCGCAAGACCGAAGAGTTCGTGATGTGAGCGCAAGAGCACGAGCGAGCCGACCGGGTTGGCCCGCGTCCAGCGAAATTGCATGCGCTTATCCGGCGGCAAGGATTCGGGAAGCACGAAATAACCGTAACAGGCGTTCATGAGACTGAGTGCCGCCGCTCCCCAGAACGGCAATCTTGGATCAATCGCACCCAGCCAGCCGCCCAAGGCGGGACCGATGATGAAGCCGAGGCCGAAGACCATGCCGATCTTGCCGAACGCCGCAGCTCGCTGTTCCGGCGGCGTCACGTCGGCGATATAGGCGCCGGCGGTACTGAAGCTGGAGGAGGCCATCCCAGAAATGACGCGGCCTACAACGAGCCAGGCGACGTTCGGCGCGAGTGCCATCACAATGTAGTCGAGTCCCAAGCCTAGATTGGATAGCAGCACCACTGGACGCGGCCGAATCGATCAGACAACGCGCCCTGGATCGGCGAACAGAAGAACTGCATGAAGGCCCAGGCTGTTCCCATCAGCCCGTAAAGGACTGCAGCCTGTGCCGTGTCGCCGGAGAAAAATTCCTCGACGAGTTTCGGCAGCACCGGAATGATGATGCCGAACGACAGCATATCGAGAAGGACGGTGATGAGGATGAAGAGGACTGCAGCTTGGCGTGGTGGGCTTGTGGCCGGTGGGTGGTACATCACCGCATCCTAGCAGATTGGCCTTCAACCAACGCCTTTCACCGTCTGAAGAACTAAGCAAGAACTGTCTGTCATTCAGAACCTGCGCAGGTCGGTTTGGTGAGATCGGATCTTGTACTATGCATGGCGGCACAAGGCATTCCATACAACATCAGTTGCTTCAATGTACCCATTGTTCATATCCATTCAGTAATGCCTTCCGCCTCACTCCCGTCGATGCCTCAATGATGGCCCTCACGAGCGCAATACCGTTTCCCTCTGGACCAAGCAGGATTTGTCATGGTGGTAACGCGAGCTGATCAATCGCTGAGACTCAGCCTCTTGTTCAATCGTGTGAACTCACAACACAGCCTATTCAGATTCTGGTACCAGTTATAGCCGGTTACGGCGTCAGCGCCAACGTCTGACTTGAAATTCGAAAGGATGGATCGGTCGTCTCAGATTGAGATTTTCTGATCGTCTGGAGGCGTTTTAGCAATGATCCCGCCATCCTGAATCACCACCAACCATTGAAAAGAGCCTGTACGGCTATAGCCTAAACCATACACCTCCGCTCCTTACCATTTCCCATCGATGCAGCGCACATATCTGATTGATACTCTTAGTATACGCGTCTCTTTTCACTAGAAACTGTTACCCAAATTACTGTCAGCACACCTTCACTTGGAAAAAGATTCACACTTGTTCCAGTATCCGAACAGACTGACTTCTTTGATGTATTCAACCAGTGCCTTTTAAGCACAGATGTTGCGTTCGATATCGCACAGTAATGATGCAAGGGTTTCGCACGGTATGTATTCTCATTTCTTTAGATTACAACTTCTGTGAACGGGTCATCGGGACAATGGCCTTACTGAACTCTGCTCGATTCTGAAAGGTTCCACACCATGCATAACACATCTTCCTTCTGGTCCGGAAAAACAGTCTTGGTGACGGGTGCCACCGGGTTTCTGGGAGGCTGGTTGATGCGCCGCCTCCTCGAGTACGGCGCACAGGTCGTGGCGCTCGTCCGTTCCCACAAGCCGAACTCCCAGTTCTTTCTGGAATCATTTGATGACTCCCCATCCGTCACGGTTTACTGGGGTGATGTTTCTGACCAAGCGTTGATTGAACAAATCTTTGACGACTACCCGATTGACGTCTTGTTCCATACGGCGTATGGCGCGGATGTGCATCGCGTGCTCGAGGAACCCTTGGAGTGCTTCCGATCCTCGGCCATCAGCACATGGCAGATTCTAGATTTTCTCAGACAGCATCATCCGAACTGCATCTCGGTCATCAGTTCAACCGACAAGGTGTACGGTCGTCAGCCGACACCCTACCTGGAGGATTCCCCGCTTCAGCCGCTGCACCCGTACGAAGTCGCCAAAACGTCCCAGGATCATGCCGCCCAAAGCTATGGGAAGATGTTCCAATTACCGGTGGCCGTCACCCGCTGTGGGAATTATTTTGGCGGATACGACTTCAATTTCACTCGTCTCATTCCCGGAGTCGTCCAAAGCATTATGCAGGGCAACACTCCAGCTCTCCGATCCAATGGCCGGTTCACGCGAGATTTCTTGTACATTGAGGATGCCGTAGAAGCGCAGCTCCTGCTGGCCCAGCGGCTTTCAGAGGACGAGACTCTGTACGGAGAAGCGTTTAATTTCTCGTACGGCGAGCACGTTGAAGTTCTCGATATTGTGAAACAGGTTTGCCGATTGCTTGATGTGCCGGTTGAGGTTGTCGTGAACCAGAATAGTGCGACGGAAATACCGAACATGGAGCTTTCCTGCAAAAAAGCAAGGCAATATCTCGATTGGCATCCGTCCTACAATTTCACAACAGGCCTTGAGCGTACAGTGTCCTGGTATCGCGAACACTTTTCCGATTTATCAGAGAAGAACCAGAGAAACTATGATTGGCTCCGAAGGACTGTCGCCTAACGACAAAAACTCTTAAATGACAAGAACAGTGAAGTGAGTATCAAGCTAGGCCTGAGATACGCCTGCTTCTTCAGCGTTTACATTTTGGGGAAGTCCAGGAGAACAGTGACCTCGATCCCATCCTATTGATCAGAAGATCTTCGCAGAAACGCCGGCAAACGGTAGCATATAATTGATTCCTCTGTTCGGAGTATCGGTGTCGGCGTTGGAGATGTGGCTGAAGCGCACGCCGGCATTGAGAGCCCAATACGTGGTCAAATCGTAGCTTACACCTGCCCCACCCCAGACCAGAAAATTGAAGTCCGACCCTTGCTCGGGGATTCGCCCTTGGAAATTCGTCCAGAGTGGACCGCCACCGCCTTCGATATACGGCTTCAGCCGGCCGAAGGAAGTGAACGTATAGGCCGCCTTCGGTGTGAATCCCACGCCATACGCACCGGTTGGCTCCGCGATCCCTAACAGAGCCACCTCGACTCCCAGGGCGATCGTACCGCTCCACCACTCGTTGCCGATCGGATTGGTGACTGTCATTTGCCACGAAGGATGGGCGGACACTCCGTTCAGTTTGGACGACTGTCCGTCTGTCAACCGCACCGGCAACATTCCGCCGACGACCACCCCAACGGTCTGTTTCCCAACCATCCCCCCCGATGATTCCTCGGCCGAAATCGGAGACAGCCACGCCAAGCCGACATAGAACAAGACCGTCACGGCACACACTCGAAGGATAAACATCTCGCTAAGTACCCCCGTTCATTCGTGTCTTCGCACGAGACATCTCTGCAAAACTCACTTCCAAGGGCCCAAGAGCGGGCCTTACCCAGAGTACATGCAGCAATCCCACAAGCCTAGAGTTTTTTGACTAATTGTATGGCCTAGAAAAATTAGAAGAGCTTCGCGGAGACTCCGGCAAACGGCAGCAGGTAATTGAGCCCGCTGTTCGGGCTATCGATGCCGGCGTTGGAGATGTGGCTGAAACGGACTCCGGCGATCAGCCCCCATTGTGCAGTGAGCTCATACCTCGCGCCAGCCCCACCCCAGACCAGAAAATTGAAGTCCGACCCTTGTTCCCGAATCCGGCCGTCGAAATTCGTCCAGAGTGGGCCACCACCGCCTTCAATATAAGGTTGGAGTGGACCGAATGAGGTGAACGTGTAAATGACTTTTGGGGCAAATCCGATCCCATAGGCCCCGGTTGGTTCTGTCACTCCTAAGAATGCAGCTTCTGCCCCCAGTGCCATCGTCCCACTCCACCAGCTGTCCCCAATCGGATCAGTCAGCGTGATCTGCCACGAGGGATGGACCGCGACTCCGTTGAGTTTTGAGGCCTGGGACTCCAACAAGCGAACGGGCAGCATTCCCCCGGCCACAAGCCCAACTGACTGCTGTCCAATCCGTGATGACGGCTGATCGTCTGCAGCAGCGGCTGGCAAACACGTCAGGCCTGCTGAAAGCAGGACCATCGCGCATACCAAGTTGATGCGTGTCATAGATGAAACAGAAACATCGACATTGTTACGGTTTCTTGAAACCCCGCCATCTGCGGCAGTATACACGGGTGGAGGAGAGAAATGGCGACACGATCCAGGAGGTGAGTGACGAAGAGAGGAACGAACCGCTGAATGATCTCTGGGGGAATGAACGAGAGGAGCCTGCTATGTCATCCCGCCTCACGATAGCCACAGTCCTGATTGCGGCATTGCACGCTCCGACCGTCCTGTTTGCTGACTTTTTCGACCAGGAACGGCGCCTGGCAGGTGGGGCAGGCCTTGGGGATCGGACGATCCCACAACGCATATTCGCACTTCGGATAGTTACTGCAGGCAAAGAACGATCGGCCCTTCTTCGTTCGCTTCTGCACCAGATCACCGCCGCAATCTGGCTGAGGACACTTGACGCCCAACGCCAGGGGTTTGGTGGTCTTACACTGCGGATAAGCCGAGCAGGCGATGAACTTCCCGAATCGTCCGGTCTTCACCACCATGGGGCTACTGCATTTGTCGCACTTCTGATCAGTGGTAATTTCTTCCTTGGGGACAATTTTAATTGTCCCGTCCGGTAGCTTCTCGAAGTTTTGGGTATTCTTACACGGCGGATCGTCCTTATAGGCCGGGCAGGCGAGAAACTTGCCGTTCCGTCCCCATTTGATTTCCAACATCCGGCCGCACTTCTCGCATGGGATATTGGTCGGTGGCTCGACGATATCTTTGGGGCCGGGAATCGTCTTGGCACGCTCCATTTCCATGGTGAACGGTGCGTAAAAATCTCGAACGGCCGCGACCCACTGTTTATTCCCCTCTTCGACGGCATCCAGCTGTTCTTCGAGCTGTGAGGTGAAATCGACGTTGATGAGCTGCGGGAATCCCTTCAACAGAAAATCATTGACCGTCTTCCCCGTCTCGGTGGGAACCAACCGGCCTTCGGTTTTCTCCACATACTTACGGTCCTGGATGGTTGAAATAATGGCCGCATACGTGGACGGGCGCCCGATCCCTTTTTCTTCCAGCTCCTTGATCAGCAGGGCTTCATTGTACCGTGGCGGCGGTTGCGTAAAATGCTGCTTCGAGAGCAATCCCGGCACTGTCTGTGCCTCTTGTTCCACGAGCCGCAACCGTTCCCCTTCTGACAACGCCGGCAGCTGCCGTTCGTCGTCGTCCGCCTCCTGGTCAGCCTTGGGCTTTTGTGAGGGAGCTTCCTTATCGACGCCCTCCATATAGACGATGGTGTGCCCAGGAAACTTCACGACGGTTCCGGTTGAGCGGAAGATGTACCGGGCCGTCGTCCCAAGCGGTGATGAATCGATGCGGGTCACATCCAAGATCGCCGGCACCATCTGCGACGCAATAAATCGATTCCAGATCAACTTGTACAGATTGTATTGATCCTGTTCCAAGTACTGGCGGATCGACTCCGGATCACGCGCCGCGGATGTCGGCCTGATTGCTTCATGCGCTTCCTGCGCGGCCTTTGACGTCTTGTACACATTCGGCGTGGCCGGAAGATACTCCGATCCAAATCGCGACTGGATCACCTCCCGCGCGTCGGCCATCGCCTCATTGGAAATACGCGGTGAATCAGTTCGCATGTAGGTGATCAACCCCGTCGCCCCTTCGGCGCCGATTTCGATCCCTTCATACAACTGCTGCGCCAGCGTCATGGTCTTCTTCGGCGAAAAATGCAACTTGCGCGACGCCTCCTGCTGCAGCCGACTGGTAATGAACGGTGCCACAGGGTTGCGCTTCTTTTCGCGGCGTTCAATCGATTGGACGACGAATGTCTTGCCTTGAACCTCGCCGATAATGCGACCGGCCTGTTCGGCATGTTCAATCGAGGCCTCGCCGCCATCGATACTATGGAGTTTCGCTTCAAAGGACGGTGGATTGGCACCGGCCAGCAACGCGGTAATCGACCAGTACTCTTCGCTGCGAAAGGCCTCCCGCTCCGCTTCGCGCTCACAAATCAATCGCATCGCCACCGACTGCACTCGGCCCATACTGAGACCGCGTCGCACCTTGTTCCAGAGCAACTGACTGCCTTGATAACCGACGATACGGTCCAGAACACGGCGGGCTTGCTGCGCATTGACCAGGTTCATATCGATTTCACCCGGCGATTGCAGCGCGCGTTTGATCGCCGATTGGGTGATCTCGTTGAACAACACTCGGAAAATCTTTCCCTCCTGCTTTTTCTTCTTCGACTTTCCAAGCAGCTCTTGCTCAAGATGCCAGGCAATGGCCTCCCCTTCGCGATCTGGGTCCGGGGCCAGAAACACCTTGTCCGCCTCTTCCGCTTTCTTCTTGATCTCAGACAACACCTTCGACTTGCCCTTGATCGTGACGTACTGCGGCTCAAAATCATTCTCGAGATCCACGCCCAGCTTACTGGTCGGCAGGTCTTTGACATGTCCGACCGACGCCATGACCGTATAACCGCGGCCCAGATATTTCGTAATCGTCTTCGCCTTGGTCGGCGACTCAACGATAATCAGATTTTTTGCCATAGCAACCCCGTTTCCGCCTTGCAAACTGTATCATCCGTACCAAATATCGAAGATTCATGCAACTAGATTGGCAGTCGGCACCAGTTGATAGGCTTTCCCGCAACGCTGTCGTCAGGCGTTTCGAGCGAACACAAACAGGTGAATGCCGATTGGAAAATCGAGGTTCACTCCACGTGATCTTCAAGCGTGACCACTGTGAACCTGAAAGAGCTTTCTGACATCCTGGTCAGAGACGGATGTATTGTTGACCGGGTAACTGACGGATACGCCCTCCCAACTCCAAGGAAAGTAATGTCGCGACCACTTGAGCAGCATGCAGCCCGGTGCTTTCGATCACGGCATCGACCGACCGGGCTTCATAGGACAGCGCTTCGTAGACGGTCGCCTCTTCGTGACGCAACGGAACCACGGCATCGGCTACGATGCGATCCACGTGCAACATCGCCCGTTGCCGTGCATCGACTTGCGGCAGAATCTCATCCAGAATATCGCGTGCGCCTTCGATCAGTTTTGCGCCCTCCTTGATCAGGCGATTTGAGCCTCGACAGGCTTCCTCTTTAATGGAACCAGGCACTGCGAACACGTCTCGTCCCTGTTCGAGCGCCAACCTCGCCGTGATCAACGACCCACTATCGGTCGCTGCCTCGCTGACCAGCACACCGATCGACAGCCCGCTGATGATCCGATTTCTCCGCGGAAAGTGATGACTTTGAGGAGCCGCACCGATCGGCAGTTCCGAGAGAACGGCTCCGTGCGATTCGATGGTTCGCCGAAGCGCCTGATGTTCAGACGGATAGGTTCGATCGATACCACAGCCCAGGACCGCAATCGTTCGTCCCTTACCTGCGAGTGCGCCACGATGAGCCGCCGCATCGATCCCACGCGCCAAACCACTGACAATGGTCACGCCGCATTTCGCGAGGTCCTTTGCTATTTCTTCTGTAACCACTCTTCCAGCGGGAGTCGCCCGTCTTCCCCCGACAATGGCCACTCCCACCGCATCCTGTGGCAACAGCTCCCCACTCACGTACAACAACGGTGGCGGATCGGGAATGGCTTTCAAGCGCACGGGGTAGTTGTCGTCAAAGAACGTGAGGATCCGAACCTTGAGGCGCGCAACTGCCGTGACTTGGTGATCGATCTGCCGGCGAATCTCTGCTGACGGCCCCCGGCGAATAGCGTCTGCCAAATCAGAGCTGCACCCTGCCGCGACCAAATCACCACTGGGCGCATGCAGCACGGCATTGGATGATCCAAAGGCGTGGATGAGCTTCAGTAACGTCCGATCGCCGACACCGTCCACGGCTCGAAGCGAGAGCCACTGCGTCAAGAAGGCTTCGTCCATGCTCGGCCTCGATCATACACTGGGAGAGTCATAGAACGGCAGGAAGGATGCTTGCGACCTCGCGCGCAACCACCGGCTGACACGGCACGCCGCTACAACACGACGAGATCGTACTGCTCCAGATGTAACTGACTGTCCGGCGTCACGATGATTTTTGCCGTGCAGTCTCGTTCAAGAGATTCCACGCTCTGACGCTCTTCGTCCTGGAGGAGCTCGGCGACCGTCGGATGCGCTCCCACGATAATCCGTTGCTGATCCACAGACGGCTCGATCCGTCGGATCTCCCGAAAAATCTCATACGCGACGGTCGTGGGGGACTTCGTATATCCCCGACCGTCACAATACCGACAGGGCTCCGACAACGACCGCAAGAGATCCTCTCGCACACGCTCACGGGAAATCTCGATCAACCCAAGATCCGAGATCCGAGAGATCCTGGTCCGTGCCTTGTCCGAACCCATGGCGTCCACAAGCGCATGGTAGACCTTGTCCCGATTCTTTTCCCGCTCCATATCGATAAAATCGACGATGATGATCCCGCCGATGCCACGCAGCTTGAGCTGGTAGGCCACCTCTTTGGCTGCCTCCAGATTGTTCCGCAAGATCGTTTCCTCTTGATCTCGCTTTCCGACAAACCGCCCCGTATTGACGTCGATCACCGTCATCGCCTCGGTATGATCGATCACCAGATAGCCGCCCGACTTCAACCAGACCTTCCGGCTTAAGGCTCGGACGATCTCCTGTTCCACACCGAGATGGTCGAACAACGGCTCGTCTTTGTCATAGAGTTGAATCCTCGCCGTTTGCTCAGGAGAAAACCGCTGAACAAAGCTCCGAATGGCATCGTATTCCTCTCGTGAATCGATCCAGAGCCGATCCACTTTCTTACTGAACAAGTCCCGGACGACACGAAAACTGAGACTCAAGTCCGAATGGAGCAATGCCGGGGCCGGAAGCTGTTCCCGTTTGGTCAAAATGTCCTGCCAGAGGACGTGCAAAAAGTCGACGTCGGATTTCAGCTCATCTTCCTTGACCCCTTCGCTGACCGTTCGCACGATATACCCATACCCCGGCCGCCGCACCCGGCGCATGATGTCCTTCAACCTGGCCCGTTCCTCATCTCGTGGAATCCGTCGAGAGACGCCGATATGATCGACGTTCGGCATGAACACCAGATACCGCCCAGGCAGCGACACATAGGTCGTGACTCGAGACCCCTTCGTGCCGATCGGCCCCTTTGAGATCTGCACCATCAGTTCCTGCCCTTCGCTCAAAAGCTGCTCGATCGGCTTCGCACTTTGCCGCTTCGGCCTGAGCATATCGGAATCTTTCTCGTCTTCTTCCGCTTCCACCAATAGATCACCGGGCTCCGCCTCCACCAACAAGTCGGAGACGTGCATAAACGCGGCCTTCTCCAGCCCGATATCCACGAAGGCGGCCTGCATCCCCGGCAAGACCTTCGCCACCCGGCCTTTGTAAATATTGCCCACAAAATCTTTATGCTTCGCGCGGTCTCCGAATAAATCCGTGACGACACCGCCGTCAAGCACGGCCACACGAGTTTCTTCTCGCGCGAGCGTTATCGCAATTTCATTTCCCATACACACTCCTTTTGTTTCATCGCCACCAGGGCTGAGGTCAAGCGAGTGATGCGGGCAACGACCCGGATCTCCACCTTATCCATCCGATCAGCTCCATTAGCGATAGACACGCTAATATCTCACTGAACACTGAACCGCTGTGGTTCAGTCGTCCGACATGACTCAATAAAATAAACTTAACCGCTTACGTTTGACATTCAGTAACAAGCCCAAGGCCGCCATGGTCATAATCGTAGCACTTCCGCCGTAGCTCACAAGCGGCAACGGGATACCGACGATCGGAAACATGCCCGCCGTCATCCCGATATTGACCACCACACAAAAACAGAGCATCGCCACGATCCCGGCGGCGAGCAACGCTCCCAGCTGATCTTTGGCTTTGGACGCAATTTCCAACGAGAGCCAGATCAACCCAACAAACAACGCCAACAACACCAGCACACCCATGAATCCCCATTCCTCCGCAAACACGGCAAACACAAAGTCGGTATGCCCCTCCGGCAAGAATTTCAGCTGACTTTGGGTCCCGCCGTAGAGCCCCTTCCCCAACAGTTCTCCTGATCCTATGGCAATTCTCGATTGCAGCGCATGGTAGCCCTTCCCGCCTGGATCATAGTCTTGATCAACGAACGCCATAATGCGCTGTCGCTGGTAATCATGCAAGGACCCCCAGACCCCTTCCCAGGCGAAGGGAAACAGCATGATCGAGAAGAGCAAGATCACACCTAAGGCTTGTGACCGAACTCCTACCATGAGTAACATCGCTGCATAGACTGCAACAAAGCTCAGCCCGCTGCCCAAATCCGGCTGTTTCAAGATGAGAAGAAGGCCTGGCAACACCAGCAGCCCTGGGACGATGACTCGCTGTAACCACCCCACCCTTGGCGCTTTCGAGTAGTAGTGGGCCAGGACCAAGACGAGAATGAGCTTCGCAAACTCCGACGGTTGGAAACTCAACGGACCCAAGGCGATCCATCGCTGAGCCCCCTTGCTCGTTCGCCCCTCGAACAAGACGACGACCAGCATCACCAAGATCACGGCATAGGCCGGATAGGCAAACCGTGCAAGGTGGTGATAATCCGACGCCCACATGATGAGGAAGGCCGCTGAGCCGACCCCGATCCAGATGAGTTGCTTGAGATAATACGGGGTCCCGACGCCACGCTGCCCGTACGTCACACTGTAAATCGAGAGGACGCCGATCCCGAGAATGGCGAGAATCAACGCCACGTAGCGAATGTCGAAACTATCGAGTTCCCGATGTTCAGTCAACCGATTGATCATGAGTCGTTTGAGAAACGCCCTGGCCCTTCCATAGTGGGACGATCCGAGGTGACCGTTGGAACCTGTGGGGCAAGTTTCATATAGGTTTCGATGACTTCCTTTGCCAGCGGCGCCGCCGCGGCCCCCCCGTGCCCCATATGCTCACCAATCACAGCCACAGCGATCTTGGGTGACTCGACGGGCGCAAAAGCCACAAACCATGCATGGTCTCTGAACTTTTTGGGAATACTTTCCTCAGGCCCAGTGCGGAGAGCCGCCACCTGGGCGGTGCCGGTTTTCCCTGCAATCGTCACCACTGACGACTTTGCCCGTGTTGCGGTCCCCTTTGTCACGACATCGGCAAGCGCGTCTTTGATAAGACGAAAGGTTTCCGGCTTCACGGAGAGTTTTCCGCGTGGGACCGCCGGGATCTCCATCAGATTCCCGGTCGTTCGGTCCATCACTGCTTGGACCAGTCGAGGGCGGTAACTGACGCCGTTATTGGCAACGGTGCCGACTAAACTCGCCATCTGCAATGGAGTCACCGTGACATAGCCTTGACCGATCGCGGCTGAAATGGTTTCGCCCGGTAGCCATTGCTCGTTCTTGGCCTTCTGCTTCCACGCCGTCGACGGCATGATCCCCGATCGCTCCGACGGCAACTCCACCCCGGTCGCCTTCCCAAGACCGAAGTCCTTGCCGAATTCCGCCATCACATCGATCCCCATTCGTTGCCCGACCGTATAAAAGTACACGTCGCAGGAATGGACCAAGGCGTTGTGGAGGTCAACGTACCCATGTCCACCGGCCTTCCAGTCATGGTAGAGCCGTTTCCCGAATTGGTAGCCTCCGTTACAGAAGACGGTGCTCGACGGTGTCATGGTTTTCGTTTCCAACGCGGCAATGGCCATTGGAATCTTGAAGGTCGAGCCTGGCGGATACTGCCCCTGTGAGGCGCGATTGTTCAGCGGGCGCCCTTCATCTTGAACGATTTCCACCCACTGTTTGGCAGTGAGTTCTCGCGAGAGGACATTAGGATCGAAGCCTGGCCGACTGGCCATGGCCAGAATATCCCCGCTGGTCGGATCAAGCGCGACAATGGCTCCATGCTCTTCACCGAGCAAGTCTTCGGCCACCTTCTGCAGTCGCGCATCAATGGTCAAATACAGATCATTGCCGGCCTGCGGCCTGTCGACCACCGTGGCCCTTTTCTCATGACCGAGCGCATCGACCTCCACATTCTTCTGCCCAGCGACGCCTCGCATGTGTCGATCATAGGACTTTTCCACCCCATACTGTCCCACGACACTGCCTTGATGGAGATCAAGAAATTCCGGCTTCTCCAGTTGCTCTCCGGAAATTTCCCCCACATAGCCCAAGATGTGAGCGGCCGTCATACCACCAGGATAATTGCGCTGCGACTCCACCTGGATCATGACCCCGGGCAGATCAAGCCGGTGCGATTCCACCAGCGTCGCATCGCGCAGCGTCATGCGATCCTTGATCTTTCGCGGAAGGAGCTTACTTCCCTTGGCCGTCAGTTTTTTTCGGACAAGAGCGGCGTCAAGACCGAGTAGATCGGTCAGCTGCTTGACCAACAGCTCCCGATCCTTCACGTCCTCCAATGTGACATAGAGGCTAAAGCTCGGCACGTTATTCGCCAGAAGCACCCCATGCCGGTCATAGATCAACCCGCGAGCCGGCTCCAGCAAGACCTGTCTGGTCCGATTGTTTTCAGATAAATCGCGATAATAGGGCCCTTCGCGAATCTGCAGGTGCCAGAGTCGAAGCCCGAGCAGCGCAACAACCAACAGAAGCCCCACACGGAGAATGACCAGCCGCCGATGAAGATCCCCAACCTCTGTTTCTGGATAATGAGCTGTCGCCACGTCACTGCCTACATCCGGGATTCCGACATCAACTGTTCGATGTTGAACTGACTCCACATCAGCCAGTAGATTGCCCCACCGATGACCGCATCAAGACAGGCTTGCGGCAACGCCACATTCCAGATCGCCCACCACAAATCTTGTTGAGGACTTAGCTTCAGCACAACCGGAGTCACAAGTCCGGCCAGACACGACACCACCAGCAACCCCGACACGAGGACGAGAGGGCTCAGATACACCATTTGTCGTCCCGCTAGACCGGCGACCAACCCAAGCCCCCCCTTCAGCATGGCTCCGGTGAGCACATCCTGTGCAGAAAACAGACTCAACGCCCATCCGACTGCCACCCCGACCAACAAACCATCCAGCTCTCCGTTGATCAGTCCGATCAAACACACCGCCACGACACCAAAATCCGGCTTCACGTCCCAGAGGGTGAGATGCGGCAGCAGTACGGACTGAACTGGGACAATCCCCACGATGACGACACTGTACAGCAACGCCTTCATGGCTTAGGCCTTGGCATACTCAATCGTTCTTTTTCTGCCGGTACGAGAGAGGACTGGATGACGAGCACTTCTTCAATCCGGTTGGGATCAACCTCAGGTGTCAGTTCCGCGGACTGGAACAGGGCTTCCTCTTCTTTATCAATTCGCGTGATGGTGCCGATCGCGAGTCCTCGCGGAAACCCCTCAACCAGTCCCGACGTGACAACTCGATCACCTGGGCGCGCACCCGACAATAGCGGGATATACTTCAGTCGTGCCTGCCCCTGGGTCGTCCCTTCGACAATTCCCTCGTCTCTGGTGCGCTGAATCAGTCCCGCGATCGCATTATTCGGGTCCGTCACCAATAACACCACGGCGGTAGACGCCGTCGTTTTCACAACCCGGCCGACAACTCCCGCAGGAGTGATCACACCCTGATCAGGCAAGATCCCGTCGGACGCCCCCTTATCCACGATGATCGTCTTGTACCAATTGCCGGTATCACGACCGATGACTTGAGCCGCGATCAATGTGGGCAGGGCTTGCCTTTTGAACTCCAGCAGGGTTGCCAGCCGCTCGGTGGCCGCGGCAGATTCTCGCAGTTGTCCGTTCTGTTCTTTCAGCAGTTCCAACTCTCGTTTCAACTGCCGATTCTCGTCTTCTATCCCCTGGAGCGCGACATAGCCGCCCCACACCCCAGCAATCCGATCATGAACTCCAGCCACGGCACTCAGCGGCCAACTGATGATCCATCCGAGCGGACCACCCACGCCTTGAAACACACTTTGGAGTTGACCTGGCAGAAGCAGAAAGCCGAGGATCAGGACGACGGCAAGAACGAGGGCCACACGCCTGGCATTGGATGTCACGCGTAAATTAACCATCCACATGAGGGGATGGGACCTTACCGGAGGTTGTTCGCCTGAGACATGACCGATACTTTTCGGAGCAGGTCCAATTCATCCAGAATCTTCCCGACTCCCAACACCACGGATGTCAGCGGATCATCGACCGTAATGATCGGCAGATTCGTTTCTTCACGGAATCGCGTGTCCATCCCCTTCAATAGAGAGCCTCCACCGGTCAGCACAATCCCGCGATCGATGATGTCACCAGCCAATTCGGGTGGGGTGTTTTCCAATGCAATCTTGATGGCATTGACAATAGTCCCAATCGGTTCGTGCAATGCTTCACGAATCTCGGCATCATCAATGACCAATGTGCGCGGAATCCCCGTAATCAAATCCCGCCCTTTGATCATCATGGTTTTCCGCTCTTCGAACGGATAGGCGGACCCGATTTCAAACTTGATCCGCTCGGCCATATGTTCGCCGATCAATAAATTGTACTTCTTCTTAATATAATTCATGATCGCTTCGTCCATCCGATCGCCGGCGACCTTGACGGACTCGCTATAGACAATCCCGCCCAGCGAGATCACCGCGATGTCGGTCGTACCACCGCCCACATCGACGACCATGTTACCGGACGGCTCCGTGATCGGCAGCCCTGACCCAATCGCCGCAGCGACCGGCTCCTCGATGAGATAGACTTCCCGAGCACCGGCCAATTCCGCCGAGTCACGGACCGCCCGCTGCTCGACTTGGGTAATCCGGGAAGGAACACCAATAATGATCCGTGGGCGAACGAATGCACTCCGGTTATGGGCTTTCCGGATGAAATGCTTCAACATTTGTTCGGCCATCTCGAAGTCGGCGATCACACCTTCCTTCATGGGCCGAACCGCAACAATGTTCCCTGGAGTGCGACCGAGCATTTTCTTGGCCTCGGCGCCGACGGCGAGGACCTTTTCGCTCTTCTTCTCAACCGCGACCACGGAGGGTTCATTGAGGACGATCCCCTTCCCACGAACATAGACGAGGGTCGTTGCAGTCCCTAAGTCGATTGCTAGGTCATCGGAAAACCAACCGAACACATCTCCCGGGAACCCCACGGTATCTCTCCCTTCATCTGAGCTGGCCCATTCAGAGTCCAGCTTGCGTGCGTGATCTCGATGGCACTTAATCCGGAACTGCCAGTTGACCAGCGTCTAACACGTGTGTCCGGGCCACTTCATCGCCCAGGCGGTGCCCCTGCTCATTCCCGATAATCAAAAAACTTTCGAACGCGACAATCGCCAGAGAGGCAAGCCACCCAATGTACGGGATCGCATAAGCAACCTGTGCACCGCCCAGTGGAAGATTCCGAATGATCGACTCTCGAAACCCGACAGTGCCCCGACCATCCACCCGCACGGTTTGCAAACCGACCAGCCGTTTGCCGATACTCTTCCCCCCCGCAAACCCATCGGCAATCAGGATGTACGTCAACCCGGAAAGAAAACCGACCGGAGAAGCAATTTCGCCGGCAGCGACGACAATGAATAGGTCAATCAACTTCGCGATGAACCGATTCAGCACATGGGCCTTCGGATAAACCCTTGAATCGAACGACGTCGAGCCTGGCCCCTCCCCTCCCAAGGGATCTCCTTCTAATTAGTGGCAAAGTATAACAAAATCGGCCAACTTGCACAAACAAAGAGCCATCTTTTTCTGAATATTTTTTCGTACCCTCCCGAAAGAGCTCGTGAACACCTCACGCATGAAATCTCCACACACCCTAAGAGCTGGCTCTTGCCTTCCGCCCAGCCCATAAGTACACTGTTACCCTCACAAAAGCAAAGAGGGGTTTGATGATTAAGACAATGCGAGAGGCATCACACAACTATCCGTGGCTGTTGAAGTCCATCATGGGGATCCTGGCCATTGCCTTTGTCATTACGATGGGCTGGTGGGGATTCGGTGAACAGGCCGGTGGACCGGTCGCCAAGGTCGGCGAACAATCGGTTTCACTCGATGAGTTTAAGCGTACCTACGAGAACATGCACCGGATCTACAAGGACAACGTCAAGACCGAGTTCAAAGACGAGGAGTTCAAGGACTTCGTCATGGGCCAACTCGTCGACAGCCGCGTGTGGATCATCGCCGCCCAAGAGATGGGAGTGCGAGTCTCCGACGCCGACTTGCGTGAATTGATCATGCAAACACCGGTCTTTCAGAAGAACGGCGCCTTCGACCCGGAGCTCTATAAACGTATCCTTGCCGCGAATCACCTCACTCCGGCGACATTTGAGTCGATTCAGCACCAGGAAGTCTTGGCCAACAAAGCCCGCATGATCGTCCGAGATTCCGTTGCCCTGACGCCCGAGGAGATCGCCGAAGGGCAGTCGCTCATGACCAGACCTGCGGATGGTAACGACCCCGCGAAGATGGCTGAGGCCAAACAACGGGTCCTGGACGACATGCTGTTGCAAAAGCAGCAACGCGCCCTCGTCTCATTTCAGCAGTCGATGAAAGCGAAGATTCCAATCACCATCCGGCGGGAGCTGCTATAAGCCTCTCTTGTTTTCCGATACATCCGCCAAACAGACTACAGGCTCCCTCTTTCAGCTAGCCTTCGAAGATCTCGGCGCGCATGAAGAAGATTTTTCAATAATTAGGAGGGCTTGTTCGCGCCGAGAGTGTTGAAACATATCCCTCTAGAATTCCATCCCACGCTAAAGTATCAACATCGCGTCGCCATAGCTGTAGAAACGATATCGCTCCTGGACTGCCTCTTCGTAAGCCCTGCGAATCTGGTCGATCCCGGCGAAGGCTGAGACCAGCATCAGCAAGGTCGTCTTGGGCAGGTGAAAGTTCGTCATCATCGCATCGACAATCTTGAACTCAAATCCCGGGGTGATGAAGAGTCGGCTTTCGCCGGACAACGGCATCATCTCGCCCTTCTCTTTCATAACCGTTTCAAGCGTCCGGACGACCGTCGTCCCGACCGCAACCACCCGCCCACCAGCACATTTCGTCTTGACGATCGCCTTGGCCGTATCCTCGCTGACGTGAAACACTTCTCCTCCCATCCGATGGTCCTCGATCCGGTCGGTCGTCACCGGCTTGAACGTACCGGGGCCGACATGCAGGGTCACAGTTGCAATGTTGATGGAGGCTTCGCGCAGTCGTTGAAACAGGTCTTCGGTAAAGTGCAGTCCTGCCGTCGGTGCAGCAATTGCACCCTCGTGCTTTGCAAACACAGTCTGATACCACTGGTGATCCTCTTGAGTTGGTACGCGTTTGATGTATGGGGGAAGCGGCATGACCCCTCGTTCATCAAATAGCTGTGTGATCGGCACGGAGCTCTGCACCACCACCTCTGTCCCTGTTGCATCACGTTTGACGATTGTTGCGTGGGATTGTCGATCAAATTCGATGACTTGCCCGACTCGAAACGTCCCCTTCACCATGATTTCCCATCGTCGATCGCCCAGCTCCTTCACAAACAGCACCTCGACCGGCGTTCCCGTCGACTTTTTGATTCCCGGCACCCGCGCAGCCATGACCTTGGTATCATTCACCACAAGGAGGTCCCCTGGCTTCAGCAGACCCGGAAGATCCGCGACATGCTGATGTGCGAACTGCTTCCTCACTCGATCCACAAGCAGCAACCGCGCACGATCGCGAGGGCTCACCGGCAGCAACGCAACCAGGGACGGGTCAAAGGGAAAGTCAAACTCGGACAGTTGCATTAGCCCACATTGTTTATGATGGTTCGTGCCCCATCGACCAGCACAGTGTCCCGAGCACCGTCAAGCCTTCGACCCCACTCAGGCTCGACCCTGAGCGATGTTGAGAGGTCGAGTGACAAAACCGTTTTAGCCTCGCCTATTGTGAAGTCTCCGACTCCGGAAACGAGATACGCTTCACGTTTCACGAACGACAAATATCGTGGTGGCGCATCAGCGGTTGCAGTAGGAGCACTCATGAAGAATGCCGGTTAGGACGGAGGGGCCAAAGAAGCGGGAGGAGCAGACGGTGTTTGCGTCAATGCCGCATCACGCAGTTCCGTTCCCGGATAGTAATAACTCAGGATGCTCGAAAACGAATAACCCAGCTCTGCCAATTCTTTTGCTCCCCACTGGCAGAGACCGACCGCATGACCGGCTCCGTAGCCGAAAAGGACAAGGTCCTGTCCGATCGACTGAACGGTAAATTGAGTGCTGGGAACAATCGTATATCCTACCGCTCTACGGAGATCTTCACCTCGTATTACCAACTCCCCGTTCGAGTGTATAACTCGCAATGTCGCCACTCGTCCGGCACGGCTGTACGACTGCGGAGCGACATGGGAAATCGACCCCACTGAAAATCCCTGCTGCCGAAGATTCTTCTCGAGCGCCTCGATCTTCACCGATGCCCTCCACTGATAATAGGGAGACTCGATGTCGAACGGACACTCCACGCCCTTCAAATAGGGGAGATCCTTTGACCACACGGTCATCGCATCTTCTGTCACGCCCGCCGCCGTGGAGGAAAACGCAGCGTAGATCGGTGCCCCTTGGTAGGTCACCACGAGCCCCCTGGTGGACTCCACTGCCGCGATCACTCGGACATCAATGCCTTGGCGCCCACGATAGACCTGATCTTGAATGCCGGCCACCACATCGTACGCTCGAGTGGAATTCAGCATATGTTGGTACAATGCATAGGTCCTGGTCGCGACGGCCTGCACCTTCAGCATCTCCGGATGCCACGTTGAATTCACTTCTTGCGGCACGACACCTTTGACATATTCCTCGAGATCAACTTGGTTGACGAGAAGACGGCTCTTCCCTTTTCGAACGAGCTGAAGCACTCCACCGACGTGAAGGGCGCCATTCTCCTCAGCGGTGTGCGCCGTGGGTCGGTTCCCGGGTCCATTCAGCCAAACCGTGAGATCGTGATTGCCTGCCCGTAGTGTGAGTCGATCCGTCACCACCGGTTTGCCGTTCAGGATGAGGGCATGGCCTCGCACCTTAATCTTGAGCACTGAGCCATAGGACCAGGCCTGATTCCGTTCGTCAGTCACCCAAAGAGTCTGATCACTTGTCACTTCGAGCTGCTGAACATCGGATACCAATAGGACGCGAATCGATTGCGCCGCCTGGGCCTCCGACACCATGCCCGCCCCCAGGCAGATTCCCAATCCCGCAGCCCCGGCCCAGAGCCGTGCTGCTGTCATCTTCGGAAGAGCCATCCTAGAATATAGAATAGCAGACTCAGAAGAACACTGAGAACGATACTGGTGGCGATAGGAAAGTAGAAGCTGACATTCTCACGTTTGATGGAAATGTCACCGGGCAATTTACCGAGCCAACTCAGGCTATTTCCAAAACCAGGAATCCGGTCAAGGGCGATTAGCAATATCCCCAGCGCAACAATCCCAAACCCTACTCCAATGAGGATCTTCCCAAGGGTGGCCCATTCCGGCATCACTCGTGATCCCTCTGAACAATGGAACCTTTCAGCTCCGGAGTCTTATGACGTAGTATCAGCCATTTATCAAACACTCTGCGATCTGAATCGCGTTCAACGCCGCACCCTTGCGAAGATTGTCGGATACCACCCAGAGGTTGAGACCATTGGCGATCGATTCGTCTTCCCGCACGCGGCCGATGTACACCTCGTCTTTTCCCGTCGCATCGAGCGGCATGGGATAGAGTTTCTTTGCCGGATCATCGTAGACCAGCACGCCAGGCATCGCTGCGAGCGCCGCACGTGCCTCATTCGCGTTTAATGGACGTTCCAATTCGATATTGATCGCTTCGGAATGGCACCGCAGCACCGGCACGCGCACGGTCGTGGCAGTCACTCTGAGATTTGGTGCTCCGAGAATCTTTCGGGTCTCCTTCGCGATCTTGATCTCCTCTGAACAGTCGCCTTCCTCGTTGAATGAGCCGATGTGCGGCAAAAGGTTAAAGGCGATTTGGTAGGGATAGACTTTGGTCGTGATGTCACGAAACGCCAAGAGATCCTTTGTCTGGTCCATCAACTCATCCATGGCCGCCGACCCGGTTCCCGATACGGATTGGAAGGTCGTCACCACCACGCGCTTGACCCCTACCGCATCGTGAAGCGGCTTCAGCGCCATGACCAACGGGGTGGTCGTGCAGTTGGGAATGGACACGATGCCTCGCGGCATGTCTCGTAATGCCGCCGCATTGACCTCCGGAACCACCAGCGGGACCTGTTCATCCATACGAAAGACAGCGCTATCATCGATGACGGCGATCCCGGCGGCGCCCAATCGCTGCCCATAGTCCTTGCTGATCGCATCAGTCGCGGAGATAAAAGCCAGATCGACGCCATCGAACGACGAGGAGTCCGTCAGTTCCTCAACTGTCCACTCCTTTCCTTGACACGCCATAATCTCGCCCACAGATCGCTTGGAGGCAAACAGTCTCAGACTTGCCAGCGGGAACTGCCGCTCCTCCAATATTTCTAAGGTTTCCTGGCCGACCGCGCCGGTTGCGCCAAGGATGGCCACTGTATACCCTTGTTTCTTCTTCAGCATGCAGCGTCTACTCCAATGTCAATGCGCGAATACGATGATTGAACGTGTCCGCCACCAGCAGCGTTCCGTCGCGATCGGCAACGATACCGAATGGGTAACATACACCGGCTTCTCGTGCGAGACCGTTATCACCTGAGTAGCAGGGACTTCCTTGCCCGGCCACACAGACCGCCATTCCTGATGCCTGGTCCCATTCTCGGATGAGGTGATTATCAGAGTCCGTCAGAAAGAGCCTTCCCTGCTGACCAATAGCAATTCCCGTCGGACGTGCAAGACTCGCTGATGATGCGTCCAACGCCGACTCATATCGGTAGGATCCACCGTTTCCCGCAGCGTTAGAGATCAGCCCGGTTGAAAGATGGAGAGCGCGAACTCGACCATTGAACGTATCAGCGATGTAGAGCTGGTCACCCGTAATCGCCAAGCCACTTGGGCCAGCAAGGGCCGTCTCAACCCCGAGTTTCCCATCCCCATCGTAGGTCGCCGATCCGGTTCCAGCAACGGTCTGAATGACTCTGGTTCTGAGATCGATCATCCGCACACGATGGTTGCTCTGATCGGCAATGTACAACAGGGTTTCATCGGTGCTCAGAACCAACGCCGCCGGTTCATTGAGTGCCGCCTGGTCAGCAGAACCGCCATCGCCCGAGAATCGCGGCTGACCTGTCCCCGCCAAGGTGGTAATGATACCCGTGACTGCATTCACCAGCCGCACACGATGGTTCATGGTATCCGCGACATACAGATTTCCAACTTTATCGACCACAACCGCCGTTGGAAAGTTGAGGGAAGCGGCTACGGCCAATCCACCGTCTCCAGCATATCGCTGCAGTGGAGCGGTTCCCGTCGTGACATATCTGACCGTTCCGCTCAAATCCGACTGTTGAACATACGATTGTTGTGCAGACTCATGACGAGAGTCCGCGAAAGGATCCTCATCTGCGACAGAAATCACATGATCTCGTTGAGAATCTTCTTCCCCCTGCCCTTCAGGCGGCATGCCGACAACCGTCGAAATAATGCCCGTGGTACGCTCTATCTTACGGATCACATGATTTTCAGAGTCAGCCACATACACATCACCATGATCATCGACCGCCACCCCCTTCGGCTCGTTCAACTGTGCGTAGAGTGAAGGTCCACCATCACCGGTAAAACCTGGCTCGCCGTTCCCGGCAAGGGTGCGGATCATCCATGTAGACAAAATGGCTGCCATAGTTTAGACGCGCTGACTAACTGAGATTGCGAACGATGGCGTCACCCATCTCCACTGTACCGATGATCTTCGCCCCGGCACTCTGGATATCCCTGGTGCGATAGCCCTGATCGAGCGTGTTGAGGATGGCCTGCTCGATGGCATCCGCTTCTTTTTCAAGCTGAAACGCATAGGACAACATCATGGCGGCAGAGGCAATGGTCGCAATTGGGTTGGCAATATTCTTCCCGGCGATGTCCGGTGCGCTCCCATGAATCGGCTCAAAGAGGCCCACTTTGGCGCCGATGCTTGCCGACGGTAACATTCCGATTGAACCGGTTAACATCGCCGCTTCATCGCTGAGGATATCCCCGAACATGTTATTGCAAAGCAGCACGTCAAACTGCCGAGGGTTTCGCACCAATTGCATCGCGGCGTTATCAACATAGATATGACTGAGCTCCACGTCCGGATAGGAGGCCTGGACATCGATCACAACTTTTCGCCACAGTTCCGAGGACTCTAAGACGTTCGCTTTATCGACTGATGTCACTTTCTTGCGGCGTTTTCTCGCCGCTTCAAACGCCACTTTGGCGATTCGTCGCACTTCTTCCGTCGTATAGACCTCCGTATTGATTCCCCGCTCATCCCCATTGGGTAACTTCTCGATCCCTTTCGGCTTACCGAAATAGATGCCCCCGGTTAACTCACGAATGACGAGGATGTCGATCCCCTCGACCACCTCACGCTTCAAGGTCGAGGCGTCCACGAGTGCCGAATAGAGTTTGGCCGGTCGCAAGTTGGCATAGAGCCCAAGCGCTTCTCGGATTCCAAGCAGTGCACGCTCAGGGCGAAGGCTGTATTCAAGCCCTTCCCATCTGGGTCCGCCCACGGCTCCCAGAAGAACTGCATCGCTTTGCTTGGCTAAGGCCAATGTATCTTTGGGTAAAGGGACACCCAGCTTGTCGATTGCCTGCCCACCGATATCGCCAGGGACAAACTCAAACGCATGTCCGAACTTCTCTGCGATGACCTTCAATACCTTGACCGCTTCAGGCACGATCTCGCGCCCGACCCCATCTCCAGCCAATACTGCAATCTTCGCCTTCACAGGTGCTCCTTTCGATGACGCAGCCTCACGGCTTACTCTACTATCGTTTCATCTTCTATCCGCCAGGCCGGATCAACGAGACACAAAAACTCTATGTCGGTGTTTCCAATATTTTCAAGAAACTGTCGCCCCCCTGGCGGCACATAGATCGTCGTTCCTGGTTCAACTGATGCAACCTGGTCGTCAATCGTCAATCTCCCCCACCCCGAGATGAAGTAATAGACTTCAGCGGAGGCTAAGACATGGCGTTTCGAACGTTGCCCGGGCGGCAAGGTTCCGTGGGCAAGACTATAATTCAGCGATAACTGGTGTTTGGCAGGATGAAAAATCTCCCGCAAGCGGGTCTCGTCCCCAGCGAGAAACTCGGGGCGATCCGCTAGCGTCACCTTGAACAAGAACAAGCCCTCTCGATCGAACCAACATCAACTCAAAAAAGATAAACTGTACCGTGGAGTTCCGCGTTAAATCAAGTTCACCTTCTGCTCACCTTGCGCCTGTCGCGTCGCCAAATAGGATAACTTGTTCAAGGCGCTGACGTAGGCTCGAGCGGACGCTGTGATGATATCAGTATCGGCTCCATGCCCAGACACGGTCCGTCCGTCTTCCTGCACCCGCACTGAGACTTCGCCCTGAGCATCAGTCCCGCCGGTAATGGCTTTGACGACGTACATCAACAAGCGGCTCTTCGTCTTCGTCAGGGCAGCAATGGTGCGATAGACGGCATCCACCGGCCCATCACCGGTCCCGGTTTGTGAGACAGACTTGCCATCGATCTCCAGTTCAACCGTGGCAGTTGGAACCTGATCAGTTCCGCTCGATACATGCAGGCCCTTTAAAACAAGACGCTCGGCCATCTTTGCCAGCTCTTCCGAAACGATCACTTCGAGATCTTCCTCGAAAATCTCCTTCTTGTGGTCGGCGAGTTTTTTAAACCGCTCGAAGGCATGATTGACCTCGGCTTCACCGAGCTTGTAACCCAGCTCTTCCAACCGCTGCCGAAAGGCATGTCGCCCGGACAACTTGCCCATGACCATCTGACTCTCAACCAACCCAATTGATTCCGGACGCATGATTTCATAGGTTGCCTTTTCCTTCAGCAAGCCATCTTGATGAATGCCCGAGGTATGAGCAAAGGCATTGGCCCCCACGATCGCTTTGTTGGGCTGTACCACCATGCCGGTAATCTTGCTCACCAAGCGGCTGGTCTTCGCAATCTCTTCTGTTCTGATTCCGGTATCGGCCTGATAAAAGTCTTTCCTCGTTCGGAGACCCATCACGATCTCCTCCAACGAGGTATTCCCCGCACGCTCGCCGATACCATTGATCGTACATTCCACCTGTCCGGCCCCGTTCATGATGGCCGCCAAGCTGTTCGATACCGCCACCCCCAGATCATTGTGGCAATGGACGGAAATCACGGCTTGGTTGGCATTGGGGACTTGGTCGCAAATCCCTTTGATCAGCGCACCGAATTCTTGTGGAACGGCATAGCCCACGGTGTCCGGAATATTCACGGTCCCGGCTCCCGCAGCGATGACCGCCTCGATCACTTCGTAAAGAAACGATGGGTCTGATCGGCTTGCATCCATGGGAGAGAATTCAACATCCTCGACATACCCTCGCGCCCGCTGAACCATCTCCACGGCCCGCTGCTTGGCCTGTTCCCTCGTCATCCGAAACTGGTGTTTGAGATGAATATCAGATGTCGACAAAAATGTATGGATGCGAACCTTTGGCGCGCCCTTTAACGCTTCCCATGCCCGATCAATGTCCTCGGGACGAGCTCGTGCCAAGCTGCAGATCGTCGGCCCCTCGACCTCCTGGGCAATCCGTCGCACCGCTTCGAAATCACCAGGGGAGCTATAGGCAAATCCCGCCTCAATAATATCGACCCCGAGCCGTGCGAGCTGTTTCGCCACCATGACCTTTTCTTCCACATTCATGCTGGCACCGGGCGATTGCTCGCCGTCCCGCAACGTCGTGTCAAAAATTCTGATCATGCGTGTCATATTAACCTCCGATACAAGCTGCTCAAAAAGTCCTTCCGGCAAGGCCGCAAGGAGTGCGAACCCCGAGGCGTACTGGGTTGGTACGTCGAGGGGTTCAAACGACTGAGAACGCAGCGGGAAGGCTTTTTCAGCAGCTTGTAAAAGAAAAGCCTTCATCCCGTTAGACCCAGGGACGAAGGCTTGAAGCACTCCGTGGTACCACCCTGATTTAGCCTGAGGATCATCTTCCCCTCAGACCCTTCTTTCAGCCTCTTACGGAGGCGAGACGGAGTCTCTTACTTCCTGTTCGGAGACTCAGCTCAGAGGCGAGTTCGGCGACGTCCAGGCTGGTTTGCACCATCCACCAGCTCTCTCTAGAATGTTGAAACAGGATCCTCACTGCAATCATGCTGGATCGCCGTCTTGAACATTCAGTCTTCTAAACAGTTCGCCTACTACTCCTCATCCTAGCCGTTCACACCCTTCTCGGTTTCTCTCCATTCCTATTGCTATGGGTTTGATTCCACCGGTGGTAGATCAACTTTTCCGACACCCCGTTTCCCAGAAGCCGGAACAAGCAGCCCAGCGATCTTTTCGACCGGTCCCATCAAGGCATAGCCCGCGAACACAACGAATAACATAACCGCAGGCCACGCGGCGACCATCATCAGCGCCAGAATACCCCATACCAAGTACGTGATCTGGCGATGCCCTTTGAACTTCAGATCCTTAAAGCTCCGATACTTGATCGTGCTGACCATCAGAAACGACAGCCCTAATGTCATCAATAGAACGACAATCGAGCGGACATCCGCCCCCATCTTCATGATGTAATGATCCAGGACGACCAAGGACGCCACGACCCCGGCAGCGGCAGGAATGGCCAACCCAGTAAAGTACTTACCGTCGGAGACCGCCACTGTGGAGTTGAACCTCGCTAATCGGACGGCTCCCATGGCCACATAGGCAAACATGACTGCTACCCCGAACGTTCCATGCCCGCTCAACGCCCAGGAATAGATCAAGATCCCTGGGGCCACACCAAACGACACCACATCAGAAAGCGAATCATACTCCAACCCGAACTGGCTGGTGCTGTTGGTCAACCGAGCTGATTTTCCATCCAGGACGTCAAAGATCATAGCGACCAACACCGCGATTGCGGCTTCCAGGTAGTTGCCATTGAAGACCGACAGAATGGCAAATACCCCACAGAACAAGTTGCCTGTCGTAAAGAGGTTGGGAATCAGGTGCATCGCGGCCTTTCTCCGCTTTCCTCCCTTTCCAAACGAACTTCGAAAGCTCGCTGTTTTCATGGCAACTCTCCTAAGATGGTTTCCCCGCCTTTCACCCGCTGCCCGACAGCCACCCGAAGCGTGGTGCCGATAGGGAGAAACGTATCCATACGCGACCCAAACCGAATCAGCCCATATCGCTCACCCCGAACAGCTCGTTCCAGCGGCGCAATCCAACACACGATACGCCGGGCGATCAGGCCAGCCACCTGCACACACAAGACTTTGATTCCCTCGGGCGTCTTGATCATCAATGCATTCTGCTCGTTCATAAACGTGGCTTCAGGTTTACTGGCCACCATGAACAAACCCGGCTGATATTGCACATTTTCAACCATTCCGTCGCAGGGTAGTCGATTGATGTGCACGTTGAAGACATTCAGAAAGATCGTCACGCGGAGGCTCCGTTCTTTCAGATACCTCGGCTCAAACTCTTCCTCAATGGCAATCACTTTACCGTCGCCGGGAGCGACGATGAGGTTTGGACCTTGCGGGATCACTCTGGCCGGGTTTCGGAAAAACCAAGCCGAAAACAAGGTCGCAATCCCACCGAGGAACGCGACGAAGGACCAGCCCAACAATCCCGTCAACAGTGTAACGCCAGCAGGAACTGCGATGAAGGGAATTCCTTCTTTCGCAAAGGGAACGCCGACTGCACGATCTGCCATGGAGTGGCCTCAATTCTTCAGAAGAGATGTTCTAACCGGCCGTCCAGCGAGGCCGCAGGAAGTGAAACGGTGAAGCGTACGTGGTTATTGTACGTTGAGCCTTTGAACGATGCGAGAACGAAACTGGTGCTTGGTTTCAACATCTCTAGTTTTTCGTTTTATCGACCAGCTGATCCTTCTTGAGCCACGGCATCATTCCCCGCAGCTTGGCTCCCACTGCTTCGATGGGATGCGCCTCCCCCTTCGCGAGCAGAGCATTGTAGACCGGTCGATTGGCCTGATTCTCAAGCACCCATTCCTTGGCAAACCGCCCGGTCTGAATCTCATCGAGAATCTTCTTCATCTCCTGCTTCGTTTGCTCGGTCACGACTCGTGGGCCGCGAGTCACATCCCCGTACTTTGCCGTCGTGCTGATCGAGTAGCGCATATTGGCAATGCCCCCCTGATAAATCAGATCGACGATAAGTTTCACTTCGTGCAAACACTCGAAGTACGCCATTTCAGGCGAATAACCAGCTTCAATCAGCGTTTCATAACCCGCTTGAATCAAGGACGTGAGGCCACCACACAACACCGCTTGCTCACCGAAGAGATCCGTCTCAGTTTCCTCACGAAAATTGGTCTCGATGACACCGGCACGCCCACCGCCGATCGCACTCGCATACGCCAATCCCACTTGCTTGGTCGTCCCGCTGGGGTCCTGGTGAATCGCCAACAAGCAAGGCACGCCACTGCCCTTCGTGTATTCGGAGCGAACGAGATGTCCCGGGCCTTTCGGTGCGACCATGAAGACATTGATGGAGGCAGGCGGCACGATCTGCCCAAAGTGAATATTGAAGCCATGACCAAATGCGAGATAGGCCCCCGGCTTGAGATTGGGCGCAATGTCTTGTCGATAGATGGCGGCCTGGGCTTCATCAGGTGCCAGAATCATCACGACATCGGACGCCTTGACGGCATCGGCAACAGGCATAACTTTCAACCCACTCTGTTCAGCCTTTTTCCAGGACGCCCCTTCACGCAGCCCGATCACGACATTGACTCCGCTTTCCTTCATGTTCAGGGCATGCGCATGGCCCTGGCTTCCATAGCCGACCACCGCCACCTTCTTGTTCCGAATCTGTTGAAGATCAGCATCCTTATCGTAGTAAATGTTCATGAAACACCCTTTCCATAGGTCAATCTAGAGCGACGCTTCTTTGGTCCCTCAGTCAATCATTCGCGGGCAATTTTTTTCGCCTGGACGGCAGCCTGACGAACAGGCTCCCGCGCAACAGCGACTCGACCGGTACGGACCAACTCCTTGATCCCAAGCGGCTGAAGCAAGTTAATGATCGCTTCTATCTTCTTCGGATCGCCGGATACTTCGATCGTATAGGTCGTCGGTGTCGAATCGATCACGTTCGCACGGAAGATATCGACGATTCTCAGCGCCTCGGCTCGATCCACATCTTTCGTATGAACTTTGATGATCGCGGTCTCTCGGGAGACGAATTCCGTCTCGTTCAAATCGACCACCTTGATTACATCGATCAGTTTGTTGAGTTGTTTCACGATCTGCTCGATGATCCGCTCATCGCCCGAGGTCACAATCGTCATCTGGGACATGGAGGGATCAAGCGTCGGAGCCACCGACAAACTCTCAATATTGAATCCTCTCCCGCTGAACAACCCTGCGACTCGGGATAAGACTCCAAACTTATTTTCAACAGTCACTGAAATAATATGTTCCATTCTCAACTCAAAGAGCTTCTAGCCGATGGCTTATGGCTCGGAGCCGACTACAGTCTCCCGTTTCTGCCATCAGCGATACGCCACACGCTCTCACTCCTATGCAGTTAGAACCGTATCCTTATCTTCCGGTGTCACTTTGGCGCCACCGGATTGTTTCATCTTCAACTCAGGCGGATCCTCCAAGATCATCTCATGATTGCACCCGCCGGCAGGAATCATCGGATAGCAATTCTCATAGGGATAGGTCGGCACATCCACAATGACGGGTTTATCCGTTGCCAACGCTTCTTTCAGAACCGCATCGAGATCACCGACCTTCTTGACCCGCAGCCCCACCGCCCCATAGGCCTCCGCCAACTTGACGAAATCCGGCGTCGTACCAAGATTGCTCGATGCGTAGCGCCCTTCATAAAATAGATCCTGCCATTGCCGAACCATGCCGTGAAATCCATTGTTCAGGATGATAATCTTCACCGGCAATTTGCTCAAGACCGCCGTCGCCATTTCCTGCATGTTCATCTGAATACTGCCATCGCCTGCGATACAGAGCACCAGACGATCTCGAAAAGCCGCCTGTGCCCCCATTGCTGCGGGGAATCCAAAGCCCATCGTACCCAGCCCGCCTGAGGTCAACCACCGGTTGGGTTTCGCCAGCTTGAAATATTGCGCCGCCCACATCTGATGCTGTCCGACATCGGTGGCGACGATCGGATCTCGGTCTTTCGTCAACTCATACAACCGCTTGACGACTTGTTGCGGTTTGATCGGCCCCTCCTTCTCCTGGTGATACGCCAAGGGATGAGCCTGTTGCCAGTCTCGGATCTGATCCCACCAAGGTTTCCGAAGGTCTTTTTGCTCCCCATTCACTGTTGCACGTAGAATCTGATTCAACTCACGGAGCACGCTCTTACAGTCGCCCACGATTGGAATGTCGACATGGATGTTCTTGCGGATCGACGTCGGATCGATATCAACGTGAATAACTTTCGCATGGGGACAGAACTCTGATGGCTTCCCCGTCACCCGATCATCAAACCGTGCCCCGATCGCAATGACCAAATCCGAATAATGCATGGCCATATTAGCCTGATAGGTCCCATGCATCCCCAGCATCCCCATGGACAGTGGATGCTCCCCAGGAAACGCACCCAGCCCCATCAAGGTCATATCGACCGGAATCTGCGTCATCTCAGCCAATTCAAGGAGCTCTTGCGATGCGCCTGAAAACACGACCCCACCGCCCACATAGAGAATCGGCTTCTTGGCCTTCATAATGGCTTCGGCCGCCTGCTTAATCTGCCACTTATTCCCCTCGACAGTCGGGTTGTACCCACGGATCGAGACCGAATTCGGATAGGTAAAGTCCGCTTTGGCCATCGAGACATCTTTCGGAATATCGACCAGGACCGGACCAGGTCGGCCAGTCGTTGCGATATAAAACGCCTCTTTAATAGTAGCCGCCAAATCGTTCACGTCTTTCACAAGGAAATTATATTTCGTGCAGGGTCGGCTCAACCCGATATTGTCTGCTTCCTGAAACGCATCATTCCCGATCAAGCTCGTCGGGACCTGACCGC
>NZ_JBLFBO010000019.1:0-42997 GCF_047338595.1 Nitrospira sp. BLG_1 | reverse complement strand
CGGCGCCCTGCTCTCACCCCCACCCTCCCAGGTGGGGAACTCCCGCGCAATTAGAAAATAGTTTATCCTGGTTTTTGACGCACTTAATAACTCCAGTGTATGTGTAAATTGCTACTCGCCCTCTCAGCCAATCGGAAATTGCGACACGACCTAGTGCTAGGATAGCTATTATCACTACTGACATGATCACCCAGAAAATCGCTCGTTTGTCCTTTATCGAAAGGTCACTCGCGAATTTACTCAGCACATAGAGAGCAACTACACCGAGAAGCACTACAAACAAATATGGTCCATATTGCTCCGCCTTGGCGGACAGTTTTAGGATTTCTGCTATCGACAAACTTGGCATGTTGGCATGCGTTCCTTCCTAGGAATGAGTATCTTCAGTTCCATGGTGACTCATCCGAACTGATGGTAGGCAATTCGTACTTTTGCAGTCCTAGACTTGGGAAGAACACAGTTCCTACCCTTGATTCAAGATGTTTCAAATTTGTTTTAAACTCCGATGGTGATTTATTTGAGTTGACCTCCATATGAGGTACTAAGAATGCGGTGAGTGCTGAATTATTGGTGTCCAACACAATTTTAAAAAACTGCGTTGGAACCGCCACTGCATTTCCACCAATTCGGGTAAGTGGCTCTTCGAAGACCGGTCCAGTAATCACGATCAAACTTCTACCGCCCTTCGCTAACTGCCTAACAGACTTTTCGAGCTCCACCCAGATACCCGTGTTAAATGATTGAAGCTGTGGAGCTATGTTTGAAAGATAAAACGTTTGCTTCATGGCGTCTTGGTCATGCGCCATATCTGCGGCAGGCACCATATGCCCTCGTTGAAAAGGAACATCTCGATAGTCCTCCAGCGTTGATTTTCTCCCAGGAAGAAGAGCTGGGTCCTCCTCAAAAGATAATGTGCCAAAGGCCCACCCAAAAGCCCGCTTGGGGAAAGCCATACGGGAGATATGTTGAGGTGTAAGTTCCTCAACGACCCATGCGGGGGTCTTAAAATTAGGACTATGGTCCACAAGAAATCCTCGATGGCATATCCGATCGTGAGTGGGCAGATAATCGACCATCTCACCCAATTTGCTACAATCTGCTGGCTTTAAGTTCGACGCGCAGCCAACAACTGCTAAGTGGATCAGCAGAATGTAACTGAATTCCCTGAATTGTGTGGAAATGGTTTTTTTCATCATACTGTGTTGTATATCCATCTAGAACCCATCTCAATAATGCCCGAGCAGTGATAACGCATACGCATGAAGTAGCCATACGAAATATTCATGGACACACGATCGGATTCGTTGCCACCTGCGGCAACGCATTCCATATTTCCGTGAGGTCAGCTGACCCAGTTGAGAACAAGATCTCCTCAGCACCGTCGACAATTTCCATTTTTGGCCCATAAGTGCTAGCAGAATAGAACCTCCACATAGGCTGCGATTCGGGTGTTCCCAACGTCTGTGCCGGAGCGGGAAGAGATACATCGGCTGTTTTTCTATTTCCATAGAGAAATAAATTACCTTCGTGGATGGGAAGACCAGCTGGCGTATCAATTCGGAAATAGACTGGCATCGCACTTGGTGAGTATATGTTGTCTTTGCCATTGATAGCGCTAAGCCTCAACGTCACGTTATTTTCATGAGGGCGCGATGGAGAAAGCATAAAGAGTTGTCGGTCCATCCCCATCTGGCTAAATTGAGGTTCACAACCATTAGCAAACTTCCGTCGCCTCAACACTGATGCTTCTGGGAGATTTGTATAGGGTGCGAAGATACGAGGAGGCCCTGACCTAACTTCAACACGATACAGAGTATTCGGTGTTGGATCCGGCAAATGAAAGGTCAGAGGGTAGGCACTAGTAGGAAAGTATTCCGTATCGAAGAGCTTTGTGGAAAGCACAAAGCTGGTGATCGCTTCTGGAGGACGAGGAGGGCCGGAGACCACGAACATCTGTCCCCGCGGATCACCGAATGACTTGAGCGCATCCATTGAGACATCGAGTGGTCTACCAGTCTGCGTTAATGCTAAGACCACCGTACTGGAATCGGACCACCCTCGTGTGGGGTAACCAGGGGGTGAACCAGCATCCGGGAAGTGGGCTCCTCCTCCAGGATAGGTCACCCTCTTTTCACCACGTTCGGAACGAAACCCAGCTGCTTTCAGTGCCTGAAGAAAGTAGGGAGCCTCCTGCAGCCATACTTGATTCACCGCTGAAACCCATGGGCCATATCCATGGTATCGCTCCCCAGATGAATCGTAATAAATACGTGCGGTATCATAAAAATCAGCCTGTACCCGCCGCAGATAGTCAGAATTTCCCGTGATCTGATAGAGAAAGGCATTTACGACTAAGTCATTGAACCCAGCCGTAGACCAGCTTACGAAACGATCCACCATCCGAGAGTCGTGTGTTAGATCATAATACCGCGTGAACCATTGTCTCGTCCAAATTGGATGATCTCCCGGAGAGCCGGTACATTCAAATGGTACGTTCAGCAAGTACTGTGACTCATCGCTCATCGCCATTAAGGCATGGGGATCCCACGTGCCGGTATAATAGTCCGTCATCTCTCCTAAATAAGAGACGCGGTCTCGCATAAAACTATTGGCCCAATCTTTACATTGTAACCCAGCTTGAGGCGCTCCAAGAGGCGTCAGCGAGCCTGGCCCGGCGACAGCAAACCACGTGCGTGCCAAATCCAGAGCACGCCTATCCCCTGTAAGGTAATAGCGCAGCATGAACGCCGCTGGGTTGATCCAATGCTCATGCAGCCCCGAATCGCCTCCCCACGGGAGAAACCCCTTGACGTGATACATATATCCGGCTCGCCCGTGTATGGCGCTTCCATCGTCGAAATTGTTGGTATCGATATCCATGTGATGGTCCGAATGCACTCGAGCCCACCGCAAGTGAGCGGGATTTCCACTGCGGAAATACAGCATCCAATCGCCCCACACATTTTGGTAGTGCGATGCGTTCCAGACGCGATGAATCAACGCTCGTCCGTGCGCAGGATCCCAAGAGTTATGGATATTGCCATAGATCCACATGCCATACTCGTCCCCCTGCTCCACAATACCGTGAAGGTAGCCGGGCATAGCGATCTCCAACGCTCGTTCCGTTGCCGGATCGAACTGCCGATCAACAGAAGACAATTTCCCCAATACTTCGCTTGCCGCATTCCACTCAGAACTCGCAAGGGCATGAGGATCCTCTCGGAATAGAGCAACCTGAGCTTGTATGCGGTCTGACGGTGTGCTAGAAGAATGAAAGGACAGCAGCAATTCATTATTGATCACCAACCCTTGACCGTTTGCACTGTTCATCCCAGAAACCTCACCATCACCATCAGGGTGGCCATTGAGTTCTTCAGTTAAGTAACCGGTGACCGCATTCGTGTAATCAACCGGGGGCTGAAGTTGCATTAACCGACCCTGGTGGGCATAGCGAAGCTTGTAAATATGCTCTTGAGCTGTGTCCACCGGCGAGCCTTCAAACACAGTGCGTCCATGTTTAGGCCAGAAATGCACGATCTGGTGGAGTTGTGAGCCAGAGTTACCAGGTGGTTGAGAAGCTCCAATCACGTTGTCGAGTTCAAGTTCTTTAGGATACTTCTGATAAATATCTTTGATCCCGATTACCATATGCGGAAACTTTGGAGCTAAGCCTTTTACCGCCAGCCACCCATCTGCATGGCGACCTGTAGTCAAGGTGGCCCCGTTCCCATCAACAAGCCGGAAAGCATCTCCCTTTTCTTGATGTAAAAAAGTAGTCTTCCCGCGTTTGGGCGCTGGCCCTTCAACGGGCTTGCTCCCCTCGATGCCAAATGCATAAGTTCCGGCTCCGACAAGCGTGTGGTTGTCCCAACCCAGATCTTGAATACGATTCTGTCGAGTATCGTACGTCAGGATGGTTCGATGTGAGATTCGGATGAATGGCTGATTCGCATAGGCTGAAATTCGCGTGACAAATTGACACAATTTGTTTCCAGTTGCGCTGATATACCAGCCGGATGCGCGAAGCGTAACTCGTTGTGGTCCGAATTCTTCCAATTCAACACCGCTGCCAGGCATGGTCTGATCTGGAAGCAGGCCATTGTCTGAGGTGTAGAGGGTCCCTGCTTCATCGACCAAGAATGGCTTCCCCGATCGCAGTGTCTGTTTCATCGGTGCGTGGTTATTCTCTTTAAAAAATACCTGCTCAATGCCAGCAAACCGTTGCCTATTCACTCGGAACTTGAGTGGGCCAGTCTCGACACTGATAGTCTTCGGAGTTTGGGAAACCTTGAGAGGACTTGATGGAGTCGGACTTGTGGGGGAAACATGTTGAAGCGTATAGGTGCGTGGAACCATTCCGTCATAACGTGCCGTGAAGTCGACGCCAAGCCACTTGATGCTTCCACCCAGCGGACGCCACATAGCCCGTGGAATGAGCTGTGCCGGTATGCGAACTCCGTTCTCAAACACGCCAAGAGATTGGGCATCAAATAAAGTACCTTCCGGAAACGGGATTCCCATTGTCACAGGCCATTGGGCATTGGATAGCACAGACTGTGAACCTACCTGGAGTGGTATCGATACAGGGAGGGCCGCAGCCGGTCTATTCTGGTTGACTCGTTCAAAGCTTATGGAAGCCGTCGTGAGCACTGCTCCCATCGCCTCATCAAGCAGCTGTGTTGCGACCATGAATTTCCCGATGGATAGCTGTTGCAGGTCGAGAAAGAATTCTAGGTCAGGCTCTATCATGAGATTCGTTGGAATATGATGACGCCCAACGACAGCACCCGAAGCATCAGTGACCTGGACATCGATCGCACGACGTGGATTGGTGACTCCTGGTTCACCCAGGAAGCTCACAACGATATGGGCCACAGGATCGCTGGCCCAATACACCTTACGATCGCTGAAGGCTCGAAATGCCTGTGGCCTTGCAGTCTGCTTGGGAGCGGGTGGAACGAAATGCACTCCACAGACCAGCGCCCCCTCGCAAAGAGGGGCGCTCAGAACGGAAGATGTTCCTAACCCAAGCGTTACGATTGTTGCTGTGAGAAACAAATACAATCCTCTCATAACGTTCCCCTTCATCTGCGTTTTGGACTCCATGTTCAGTGGTGAGAATCATTCGCTTTCACAGACGGGGAACTCCGCCTCACGTAGAGGAACCAGACATTGAGCGACCAGTGCCGCAGAGTCGGCTTTAGCGCCTCTAAGTCATAGACACGAGCCAACACCTTGTTCGAAGTCGACACGTGCCCCTGCGGCCCCCTTGACTTGAACTGTGTCGACAATAACTGAGGTAATGCTCCCATATTCAACACATCCCGGAGTCGAGTTTCCGGCACCACCAAACGGTCCCGATTTTACCCGCAAGCTGAAACCGCTGGTATTAACAATGATATGGCGCTTCACATTGACTCCCCAGAGGGAGTCTAATGTTTCCCAGTCGTTGGTCTTTAGGACCTGGGACATCGGGATTCGGCTTTTCTGCCCTGCTGCGCTGAAGGGCGGACCGTCCGGTCTTGGTGAGGGGGAGTTTGAAAAACACCCAGCCAAGACCAAAAGTAGAGCTGAGAGTAAAAGAAATCTAAAACCGTTGTTTCTTCCCATATCTTGTTGACTCCTTGCAGGGTATAAGTACGCCTCTGAGACAGATGTTTGGTATTTAATTGTCACTGATTTGTCCACCTTTCCGTTCCTCATGTACGACTCTATCTGCTGGCATTATTCCCGATGACAAAGTTGAGAAAATATTTTAGGTCATCTCCCTTCAGCACGGCTGTCCCGGTGTTCTCTCTCGTAATCATCTCCGCCGTGATGAGAGTCGACGTCAAATTCGGTAGCGTATTGGTAACAAAGCTGACGTATTGGGCACCGCTTAGGTCGTTCCGCAGATTTGCAAGACAGGCTTGAAACAGCATATCGCGCAGTACTTGCAATCCTTGGCTGCGCTGAATCAGAGCCGCCGTAATCAGTTTTCGAGTCGCCTCAACTTCAGATTTACTGGCTAATGTCACGTCATGCGGTAGCTTAGCACTCAACTCTGCCACACTCTTTAAGGCTGCCTCGATATCCGCTTTCACATCTGGCGATGGCTCAGGACAGGCGTATGCCGTTCGCGTTGGGAACGTAAAGATTGCACGTTTATCCGCTTGCAGGAGAAGTACCTTACTCTTGTTGGTATCCACAGTGATGACCTGATTAGGATCATTGAACGTTGAACAGGCAGTAAGCAGAAGGCAGGGAAGGATAAGAACAGCGAGTGCTGGATAGGTGTTCATGTGAGATCCTCCTTGCACCAGAATGTTATTTTATTAGATATTGATCCTGCCAAGCGCGATCCCGTTGAATGCTAGGATCTTGCGACGCCGAGCTGTTGTTTTCTTGTCGGACGGAAGGAAGGCGATACCCTTCTTGTTTAGCTGCCTCCTTACATTTCGCGACGTCGGCGCGGTACTCTAAAGGTGTGTGGCCCAAAGGGATCTTTCCAATACAAGCCTGATACTGTGCATATTGTTCAGCCGTCAATGCATACTTCCCATCTAACACTGCTCTCACGTCAGAACCGGTCGGGTTTTTGGTAGCTTCGGATGGCTCGCCGCTAACCCAAAACACTCTGACATCTGAACCGAATGGTGCTGGGGTGTATCCTTCTACTCCTCCAACCTCTCTACCGAGAAGGATAGGAAAGAGAAGAGCAATGAGTTTGGCTGTAATCATAACCATACCTCACATAGTTTCATCACTCGGCGGTTAAGCTCGGATGATCATAGAAGTGATATGCATTCCTAGAGACGATCCCTATCCCTTGTCCATAGCGTGCTCCCCCAGCCAGCCAGTGCTGCGTCAGGGAAGCTCATCGAATTCGCTCGGTCGTCGCTCGCCTTACCAACAGTCACATGGAGGAGCTGCCTGAGGAGGAGGTAGTTCCTTGATTTCCCTGATTTGAATGTCGCAATTGATAGGCTGGAAGGGCGGTGCGCCGAAATGAACCCGAGCTTGGCAATCGTGTTTATTATTCTTGTCAACCCATCCTAATGGAACTCCAGTCCTTGGATCAGTTTCCCCTTCACTCCCATAACAGGATCCTCCTCCACTACGTTTCGTTACTTGTACTTGCAGTCGTTCATATCCTGCAGAGCAAGGTCCTCCGTACACCAGATTTTCGCTTATACCTCCAATGTTTCCACCTTTATTTTCAATAATGAGAGGAAAGCTCCGCTCATCACCCGGTCCGTGGACCGGAGCTGGTGGGGCTCCAGGGCACTGCTTAACTAATACATTGACACTACTAACCTCCTGGGGACCAAACCTCATGATAATTTTCCTGTTATTCTTGCTGCAAAGCGGTGGTGCTTGGATGCTTAGTGTTCTTAGGTAGTGAGTGGGGGTTGCCATCCACTGGTCCAATGAGTCCTCTCCGCCATCATGCTTCAAAACAACATGAATCCCTTCCGGGCCTGTTGAATCAAGATCGTAGCCGTAATAGGCCAGTTGTGCAGGAGGATGCCCCATATCAATGCCTTCCGGTACGACCTGACAAAGACCCGGTTTCACAGGAGGGATGGGCTGACTACGCAATCGAGCCACTATGCGTTCCAGATCCTGCTTCATCCGGGTACGCACAAAATCGACATTGCATCTGATCTCCACTCCCCCAGTTGCAATACCCTTCTGCGCGAGTTGTGTAACCTCGTTTGCGAGAGTGGTCTGAACATCTTTAGTAAGCTGTCGCTCCAAATCTTTAAGAACGGTTTGCCAGTCACTAGACTGATTCAAAAGCTTATTAATTGCATCTTCAAAACGAGGGATAGCGTCTCTTGTAGCGGGTCCAGTAACTTTATCAATCAAACCTGTTACGTGATCGCATGCCTGAATGGTAAACGCTAGACACATGAGCATGAGTAAACATGCAAGGTGGGATTTTTTGCTCAAAGCAATGAAGCGTGAAGGGCGGGGTCGTAAATTGCCCCCTCTCTCCTCTGTCTCGAGCATGGCTGATTTAGCTGAACAACTAGGCTTCATGTCTCCACATTCAATCATTTCCACAAAACACCTCCTCTTGTGATTCAACTTCTCGCTTTGCACTTATTTGGGTACAAGTGCTTCTCTGCGCGGTCAATTACTGATACAAACCACAATGCGTATATTGCTCAAAGAGAGGAGCTAACTGGCCCGTTTCCCTCGCGCTGGTTTCAGCACGGCTTTTAAGCGGACCCGGGTTGGTCTTCCTCGTCGCACCTGTGGCCGCAAATAAGGCGGAGCCCATCTCCTAGACTCCGCTCTGTTAGAAGGATAGTGTCAGTAATCATCGTCCCTTCTCCCCTCTGGTTATTCTGGCAGCGGGGTTGGCTTCTCGTTCAAGTCCTTTTGCACCTAGTACAGGAAAGGTCTTGTATATCCTATCCGCGACACAGTCTTGGTAGTTATCCGGGAACAGCCAGATCTTCTGCCGGGTCTTGTCCGGGATGAGACAGCGATCTTCCGGCGACAGCGGAAGGCGAAGCGAGACTAGCACATCGGAAGCGATCCACTCGTTCGCGTACCAATAACCGTGGCCTCTCATGCCTCCCATCTCATGGTCCCCGCGCACGTCCGTCACGTCGATCGCATAGAGCCGGGGGTCCTTTGCCAGGTTCTGGAGGTCCTCGACTCGGAGCTCCTTAATGTCCGGCCGTCCTATGCGCGAGGTCCCCGCCACCATGGTGGAAAACCCGAGGGCTCGGTCACCCAAGGAAATGTAGACGTTCGTCTGTTGCGCAAGGTCCATAATCCCTGGCACGTGCTCGCGTGCGAACCTCTTCAGGTCCACGTCTGAGCCCGCGAAGACTACGCTGCCGATACGGAATCTCTTCGTGAGCTGCTCACGACTCTCGTCGGCGAACCGACCCCGCAAATGCGCCAGAGCACTTGCGAGCAACGGCGAGCCGCAACTGTAGCCAATCATGTTGATATACTCTGCCTCCGTATGGCTCAGCAGCTCGATGAGGCGTTCGATGTCCGGAATGAACTCCTCGGCGTCCGTGCATGCTCCATAGTTCCAAAAATGCCCACCCGTGGGCCATTGGAAGGCCACGGTCGCGCCCTTTCCCAGGTATGTGGACAGAGAACCCATGAGGACGGATACTTCCTCGAAACTGACCCGGTACCCGTGCACGTAGAGCACGATCTCGGGAGACCTGACCTTGGCCAGATACTCATTGATCCGTCTGACGAACTGCCGCTCTGCATCGGTGCGCGCCTCGCCAGCATACACATTGCCGATCGCTTCGATACGCTCGACGCGTCCCGGCCGCGGCTTGTCCACACTGCTCGTCCGGTCGGAAGCCACGAGGTCATCGAATGTCCAGCCCGGCTCGCCCAGGCCCACCTGCGCGAGGCCCAACTGGATTCCCTCATCGCTCCTCATAGCGCTGTAGAGGCTGTCCTTGCCGGGAGCAAGCGGCTTCCTGGATGTAGCATAGAAGACTGGGACTGTCGTCGTGCGTAGATCTGCGGGCACGTCAGAGAAGATATCAAGCCGCTCGTCCTTGTAGATGACCGGCGTGGCCATTAGATGCGGGTGCGAGCTCGCGCAGCCGAAGAGCACGGTCAAAAGGACCGACAGGACCATAAGTGACAAAGCTCTCGTCGCCTTCATATGTGCTGCATCCCTGCAGGCTGTCTCAATAGCATGGATTTGTGAGGCATGTTATGAACATGTCAAACTCCCAAAATCTAGTCCGATGTCAATTGTGTTCTGTAGGCCAGGCTGTACCTGTTTCGTACAGGTACCTCCATAGGAGGACACTGAAATGGTCCACAGGCCAGGCTCCAACATTGTAAACGGCTGTATGCTGGTCCGACACCCTGGAGCTGTCGACAACGGTAGTCCCGTAAACCCGTAGCCTGCCTCTTTTCTTTGCCCTGTTGTCGATTCTATCGTCACTGTTCCACTTCCTTTGCACGTTCCGGTCGTGAATCCCCCACCGTAATACAAGCCCACTGAAAGCATGCCGACGTTTCTTGGATTCTTCGGCTCGATTCCACCTCCGCCTCCAATGGTGCAACCGCCAAAAACCATCGCTGCCGACAACACCAATATATGAAACAGCCCATTGCAAACTCTACTCTCACGGCTTAGACTTGAATCCATCGCCTGACCTCCTCTGTTTTGCCATTCCCACACACGCACACGCCACTATTTGCAATATACCCCCTCAGTTTTGGCGCCAGACGATAGCATCACAAAACATTCGTAGTGTCTTTTACATAAAAACATGTAACAATGATAGATCCATATAGCCCTATCTTGCCTTAGGCCATTCGCCATCTATGACTCATGGAATGCCAGCGAATTATTTTCGTACTGTACCCATCAGGCAAGAAACAGGCCGCGAAGAAAACCCGTGACATGGCGTGAATTCCGAAGGAATGGCCTACTCCCTGCGTAAGAAAAATCCCACGAACTGAATCTCTTTCGATTCAGTGAATCTGAATGGATTCAGTGTGTGGATACAAGGCGGATCAGTTTGGAATCGAAGTTGTCGATGAGACCTAGCCCTGAGCGACGATATCCAGCTGACCTGTTGCGAAATTCAGGACAAACGGCCCTGGAAGTAAATGTTAGGCGCTACATTACATCCCGTTAATCCGACGACTTGCAAAAGAAGGTCGTGGAAGAGGTCGCCAAGATGCGGCAGTAGGGTCCCCTTGCTTCTCAAGTTCCAACGACACAGCATGTAGAGCGAGGAGTTCTGTACCCATCTGGATACGTTCTTCAGCCAACTCCCCAAGGACTTCCGGTATGCGGTCGAGATCCGTAACGCGGGGTTACTGGGTCCGGACTATCGCAAGGTCTTAGAGCATCACGGTGTCGCCCATGTCAGAGAGGGCTCCGGAAATTCGGACAGTGTGATAAGTGGTAGCCTGGCTTCACCGACGCCACCGAGAGGTGGTGAACCAAAGGAGCGAGGCGATGAAACGCACGAGACGGAATCACGGAGCAACCTTTAAGGCACAGGTCGCGTTGGCCGCCATCAAAGGTGACAAAACGTTGGCAGAATTGGCTGAGCAATTCAGCGTCCATCCCACCCAGATTACGGAATGGAAACAGCAGTTGCAGTCGCGAGCTGCGGACGTGTTTGGCGGGACGAAGCCTCCGTCAGAGACGCCGGATCTCAAAACGCTGCACGCGAAGATCGGGCAACTCGCGTTGGAAAATGATTTTTTAGCCGGAGCGCTCACCAAGGCGGGCTTGCGGAGCGCAAAACCATGATCGATCGCACCCATCCACTCCCGGTCGTGCGGCAATGCCAGTTACTCAACGTGGCCCGCTCGACCGCGTATTACCAACCGACGCCGGTCTCCGAGACAACGCTGGCATTGATGCGGCGGATCGACGAGCTGCATCTGCACTATCCCTTTGCCGGGGCGCGCATGCTGCGCGAGCTCTTGCGGCTGGAGGGCCATGTCATTGGACGGCGCTAGGTGGCCACGCTGATGCGCACGATGGGGATTGAGGCTCTGTATCGGAAACCGTATCTCAGTCGGCGGCATCCGGCCCACACCATCTATCCGTATCTCCTCCGCGATCTCATGATCAGTCGTCCTAATCACGTCTGGGCGGCCGATATCACCTACATTCCGATGCGACGAGGCTTTGTATATCTCTTCGCGGTGCTCGACTGGGCCAGTCGCCGGGTGCTGGCCTGGCAGCTCTCCAATACGTTGACGTCGGACTTCTGTCTCGACGCCGTGCGGGAGGCGATCACGCAGTATGGCTGCCCCGAGATCTTCAACACCGACCAAGGGTGCCAGTTCACCAGCCAGGAGTTCACGGGACTCTTGAAAGACCACGGCGTTCAGATCAGCATGGATGGCAAAGGCTGCTGGCGAGATAACGTGTTCGTGGAGCGACTCTGGAAAAGTATCAAATACGAGGAGGTCTATTTGCAAGCGTATGACACCGTCAGCGCGGCACATCATGGGCTGGAACGCTATCTGAGGTTCTACAACCAGACCCGACCGCATCAGGCACTGGATGGCCAGACGCCTGACCAGGTGTACTCTGACAATCTGACAACACGGCGGACCGCCGCGTAGTCAGGAATCCGCCAGGCACCACTTATGAACTGGCAGAAACTGTCCAACCAACTGGAGCCACCTCTCAGTAGAGCTGGTGAAGAAAGCGGTGGAAGAGAAGCGCAAAGCCTAAGTGATCGTGAACAATCGATCTGAGGGGAATGCCCCACTCACCATTCAAGCCCTACGGAATGTGCTGCAAGCCTCGGAGGCGTGAGCATTACTTATTTCCAGTGGAAATCCGCACACAAGTCATCGAGAGCGTCTCCATAGGATGTGCTTGCAACTTCTTAGCTCACGCCAACTACAGCAGTGGTGTTTAGTCTTGGGAAATTTCTACCCTGAGTCTCGTGAATCCAATTGGATACAAAGTGTATCGCTTTAGGTACAGTAGTGTGCCAGTACCTGAGGTATGTTCGCACATCTACTCATAATTTATCCTTGACATCAACAATAGCTTTGCTAATGATCTGCGCGGCAATCCAGTCGTGGGCATTTAGCATTCGGGAAACTGTCATCTGGTATCGAGAGTGCATTGGCACCAACTTAGGTTTTTCGGTATCACGTCGTGAGTGATACGGAGCTATAGTTCCAGGCACACACACCACATGTTTCGTGATGTCAACGTCTTCCAATCCTGTGTGGATGACGTGAAAAAGGACTCTGGCGAAGTGAGGTGGCAATGGCGAAATCACCTATGCGAGACATGATTATCGTCTTACCCGGCATTACGGGTAGCGTGCTGGTAGACGAGGATGGCGAGGAGATGTGGAACGTCTCAGGTAAGGCCTTATGGTCGTATCTTCATAGCTTCGGCAAGAATCTTGATAAGTTAGTAGTCCCCTCACACCCTCCTGGCAGTGACGCGCCATCGGGAGGAGTGCGGGCCACTGGGCTGGTGCAGGGACTACATGGGGTCTTCGGTCTGGGTCGGATTGATGGATACAGTGGTCTGACAGCGATGATCCGGAACAACTTCGATGTCGTACCTGCCAACGATGATCTCTCCGTTCCCGCGAACTATGTTGAGTTTCCCTATGACTGGCGTTTAAGTAATCGCTTCACAGCCGCAAGGCTTAAAGCCCTCGTGGATACCCGGCTCCCAGTATGGCAACGTTCTGCAAAGGGTGGCCAAGAGGCAAAAATTATTTTGATTGCCCACAGCATGGGCGGTCTTGTTTCCAGGTACTATCTCGAAAAGCTTGAAGGCTGGCAAACATGTCGCGCGCTCATCACATTAGGCACTCCCTATCGTGGTTCGGTGAATGCAATCGATTATTTGGTGAACGGATACAAGAAAGTGTTTCATAACTTTACGGAAGCGATGCGTTCGATGCCTTCTGTGTATGAGCTCCTACCCATCTGGCAAATCCTGGAAAACCAAGGTAATTATAAGCGTGTGGCTGAAGCAGACGATCTGCCTCACATCATTCCAGCCCGTGCTCAGAATGCCCTTGCATTTCATCGCGAGATTGAGGAGTCGGTCGAGCGGCACCAATTGCTTCCTGAGTACTTGAAGAATTCGTACCGTATTATTCCAATCGTTGGCATTGCGCAACCGACACTGCAATCAGTGCAGATCACGGATGGTTCTCTGACCGCTTCACGAAGATTACCCAATAAGGTTGACCCCTCACTTGACGGAGGCGACGGAACGGTGCCGGAGCTCTCAGCGACGCCCATTGAGCTGTCAGAAGACAGCCGTGAGACATTCTTCGCCGAACGACATGGTTCTCTGCAGAACAACTCTTATGTTCTTGAAGGACTATATCGGTGCCTCAAACGGCTGCAGGTTCGAGGCCTGAAAGAGCTCCGTGGAGACTGGGCCGACAGTGTGCAACGTGCTCAGCTGAGCTTGGATATTGATCCTCTGTATTTGCCCGGGGAAACAGTCCACCTCCAAGCCCGAGTTTTGGGCCAATCTCCAGCGACTCTGAGTCTCAAGGCGAGGCTTGAGGGTGTGACTGTGGATTACGCGACTCGTGAGTACGGATTCCAAGGAGGAGAAGACAGCTACGAACTCACGTTAGAAGGGTTACGCCCCGGGTCATATCGCGTGAAGGTTTTGGCCAGTGAGGGGGGACCAAACACTCCCCTATCGATCAGTGAAACATTCGAAATCGCAGGAAAGACGTAGGGTCTGGCATGAATTGGCCACCTTGGCCCAAGGGAAACGAGAAAGATCTCGCTCGCTACGCCCTTCCTGATGTGGCAGACGGGATCCGACTGGCGGTTGGCCGCGATGACCTACTGGCCAAACGCAAACACCCTGAGCTTCTGCGGGCAATTTACGAGGCCCTACTCACACGGGATATTCGTTACGCCAGGGAAAAATTCGATCCCATACTGGAACAGCAGTTGATCCGACACCCCGAGAAAATATTAGCGGGGGCCGGAGACGCTACGTGCTTAGACCTTTCGCTTCTTTTTGCGGGTCTCTGTCTAGGAAATGAACTGCTCCCGTTGGTTGTCGTGCTAGACGGACACGTGTTTGTCGTCGTTTCATTGGTGCGGGATCTCCGTGATGCCGGTCTGCCTGGACGTCATGACCCAGATCGAGATGGCCCGTGGGCTGCAGAAGGTTTATTGAAAGATGGAAAAACGCTGAACGAATTGGTAAGACGCGGGGATTATCTGCCGATTGAATGTACAGGCTTCGCGAAAAGTGAGTCCATCAATCAAAGAGTACCTGAGGGGAAAGGACGTACTAACGACGGGCAACTGACGTTCGATCGGGCCGTTGAAGCTGGTCGTGAACAGCTGAGCCAGGTAGAACGTGCTTTTTCATTTGCAATTGACATTGCGGTGCTACAGAACGTGCATCATATCCGTCCCTACGAGACTCCGGTGATCCGACATGGATACGTTCCTCCTCCCGAAACACCCAGTAGAGACCAACTCGATTTGATAGATCACCTCCCTGTACTGTGTGACCGATGGCATCAGAATGATGAGTTTAATAACCAGGTTGTGTCGTACTTTAAAACCATGCGCTCGACACGGCCAGTGTTGGTGATCCTGCCTGGGCCTGTTCAGGAACGGCACGGATACTTTTTAGACAGAGTCAAACTGCATTCATTGAATGACTACTTGATTAGAGCAGGAGTATCTGGTGAAAGAAGAGTCTTAGAAATTCGAATGGCTCTTTCCAAGATAGCGACCCCTGAACGCCTACGGGGTGAAATCTTAGCCGAATTACAAGGCGAGCAGACAGGCGGTGACGACACCATTGTGTCTTACATCCGACAAGCACGACTGAAAGCGCTACTGGTCGACATACGACTCCGGGCCTCTGAATGCGAGGAGAGTCCTCAAAAGCCTCTCCAACTCCTTGCTGACTATCTCGCTGCTTTTCCGAATACAAAGGGAGATGTCCTGCTTGGTGCTGTGGTATCCCTCGAGGAAAATAATAAACAGAGTTGGTGGAGTAAGGTGAGAGGCATGGTGAGTTCAACTAAGTCAGAGATCAGGCCATTTGATAACTCTATTTCTAAGCTGGAGGAGCAGTATAGGGATGGTTTAAAGCTTCATGTAAGGGTTTTGACTCGGCTTACCTCGCCCACAGAGGATGATGTCAGGCAGTGGTTGGGCGACAAATTGGTTAAGAAATCAATCTCACGCGTGAAAGAAATTGAAAAGAGCATCAAACAAATATTCAACGGTCACAACAGCCTGCCAATGGATACTCTTTACCCTAAATTGTTGGATATGCTGGAAAAGCCAAAAGGGTAACCACCCATAAATTATTGTGCCGTAGGCTTTAGCTTTTGAAGGAGGGGAACCGTGCCATTTCCGTTTATCACAGGAAAAGCTACACAACCACCTGAACTGCCTGTCGATCTTCCGCAGCCATCCAAAGCCAAACAGTTAGATCCTTCCGGCTATCTCATGGATCAGGCATTGGTCGATGCCGTGAACGTGGCACTGCTGTTGAGTCAACCGTTGTTGGTAACTGGTGAGCCAGGGACTGGAAAAACACAGCTAGCGTACCGGGTTGCGTGGGAACTGGGGCTCAGTGAACCCCTGCGCTTTGATACAAAAGCGGGAAGTACTGCACGGGATGTCCTCTATCGGTACGACACACTCAGGCGCTTTCATGCCGCGAATACAAATTCTGGGAGTCAGGAGAATCTCGATTACCTGACCTATGAACCCTTGGGAAAGGCCATCGTATTGTCTCGCGAACGAAGAGAGGTGCTGGAGATCCTCCCACGAAGTTTGGAGCACACGGGGCCGAAGCGCAGCGTGGTCTTGATCGATGAGATCGATAAAGCGCCCCGTGACTTCCCGAACGATTTGCTCTTGGAAGTAGATAGTCTAGAGTTCAGCATTCCGGAGCTGGATGCGAAGGTAAGAACCAATCCAAAACTCCGACCTGTCCTCATCCTCACGAGCAACTCAGAACAGAATCTACCGGATGCGTTCCTACGGCGATGCATTTACTATCACATTCCCTTGCCTGATCGGAGAAGGCTTGCTGAGATTATCCGAAGCCGCCTTCCCGGCATTGGTGCCACTCAAAACAATTCCGTGTTGTTGGATTCAGCACTGGACTTCTTCCGTGAGGTACGTGACCTGGAGTTGAAGAAGCCCCCCTCAACAGCAGAATTGCTCAACTGGCTCCAGACCCTTGAACACTATGGTGTTGAACAAAATAGAAAGGTGTCAGAAGCTCCAGAGCCCTTGAGGAAAAGTCTCAGCACACTCGCGAAGACCCAAGAGGATCGGGACTATTTGACAACCTGGGTAGACAAGAATTTTCTTAAAGGTTCCTGAAGCGTCAGATGTTCCAGCTAGAGGAGATAGTCGATCTTGCTGACCATCTTAGAGGAGCGGACTATCAACCCACACTCCATCAAGTCTTAGCCGCCCAAACGGTGATTCGCCAAGCGTCCTTGCAGGACTCCGGTCTGGGATCGTTGGTTCGACTGTCTACTGTCCTCCGCCCAATTTTTAGTGCGACTCCAGATCAGCAAGAACGGTTCGAGAAGGTATATCTAGACTGGTTGCGAGCCAGAAGCAACCGGCCGCCTACAATCTCTGTTAATTCCCCGCCTATACTTCCACCTAAACCACCACGCATCCATTGGCGCATGAAATTGGTGGTACCATGCCTGCTGATTGCGCTGGCACTCACGGCCTGGTTCCTTTGGCAAGACCTTCGTGCACGCGAAGCAGTGGGCCGTGTCGTAGCAGAAAATCAACCCATTGCCCAAGCGATCGTGAAATTGGGCAACAGGACTGTCAGAACGGACGAACAGGGTGCTTTCAAGATCCCGTTTAACAATAGCGGCATGCCGCAGCCGTTGCTCGTCGAGATGAAGGGATACCTCCCGAACCAATCCCTAGTGGGAGAGACTATCCTAGCGAATCGGAGCTGGCTCTACCTATCTCCGGTGGATCTTGCAACCCAGTTCGAGATTGGCGAGGTGCAACTCGTCAAGGACACACCCGTACCCGTTCCACCCACGCGACCGCCAGCTATTGAGGCCCAACTGCCTCGCCCAACATTGAATTTGGAGACAATACCAGGCCGAAAACTGACGATTCCTCCTTGGTGGGATCGGCTCTCCTATCCGACCTCGACGGTAGTGTTGACACCGGGGTTACTCGTGCTTGTTTGGTTCCTGTACCGATTCAGTCGCCGGGCTGTGCTCAAACGCCAATCGAGCCTGATCGCTCCAGAGCTCAAGCAAATCCACATCCAGGCTGCGACCCAACACCTCTTTCCCTCCCTTTCGTTGCGATACGTAACGCAACGACTTCGCCAAAGGCGATTCGAAGAGTCTGCGGAATTGGACGTTGCTCGCACGATTCATCTCACGATCAATCGTGGAGGCTTGTTCGCACCGGTCTTCGGCTCGAAGCGCGAACCAAGCTATGTCGCCTTAATCGATCGCGCGACCATGGCGGATCACCAAGCCAGTATGGCGGCTCAAGTGGTGAAGGATTTAGTGAGAGGGAATGTCTTGCTGCGTCAGTTCGAGTTTGATGAACAGCCAACCATTCTAAGGAACGTCGACCCGCTTCATGCCAAGCTGAAACAGAGGGAGGAGGCAATATCTCTGGCGACGAGGCTAGAGATCATATCCTTAGGCGAGGTCACTGCCAAGTTTGCTACCAGTCGTTTACTCTATTTTGCGGAACCTATCACATATTTCGACCGGTTGACTGGCAAGCTCAGACCTTGGGTGGAGACCTTGGAGGCCTGGGACGAGCGGTTCCTGTTTACCTCCGACAATGATGGACAGTGGGGACAGGCAGCGCGGATTTTGAGCCGGCGAGGTTTTCACATTATCCCTCTCACCCACCTCGGGCTAAAACTATTTCCTCACCTATTAGAGCAAAAGACTCCCCAAGGAGAATCGACCGAAGCGACGGCTGGAAAACGCTGGGGGACTTATGGACGAACGCCTCAACGATGGCTGGAGCGGCATCCACCGTCACCAGAAATCATAGCGAAGTTGATGGCTGATCTTCGACAAGACCTAGGGCCGGAAGGCATGCTGTGGATGACAGCCTGTGCTGCCTACCCGGAGATTCACTGGGCCCTAACGCTGGAGTGGGGCGTTCGGCTCTTTGGACACGGCCATGCGACCGAGTCCCTTCTGCCAAAACTCGTATCGCTTGTTTGGTTTCGGCATGCTTTTATGCCGGATTGGTTCCGGGCGGCGCTCTATGACCAACTGACCGCGCAAGAGGCGGAACGCATCAGTCAGGAACTTAGCGAAATTATCAGTGCGTTGAATCCTGAAAGTGGCGACAGTCTTCAGCTCAAAATCGCTACGCCGTCAGGAGCGCGACAACAACCCACCTCTCAGGTTGGAGCGTTTCGCGGCTGGCTCCAGAAGTTTCATCGTAGGTCGGTCATACAAGCGATGGGGCGTGCTGCGGAGCCGGGTAACCCGACGCGCGACTATGTCATGCTGCAATATCTCTCGGGCAAACAGGGGAAAGCCATCACTCCCTATGCCCCCAAAGCCTTGCTCACACTCCTGTTTCCTAAAGGACAACCTTGGTTAGGATTTCGACCGCTTTTCCTGGTGATTGTCGCGTATGTGTTGTCAGCCGGTCTCTGGTGGTGGCAGGATCCTGCACCACTACCTATCCCATCGCCAATCGTTGATATTGCCTTTCTGCCGGGAACGATAGATGTGATTCTAAAGCGTGAAGACGGGTCGGTTGAACGGTGGGGTGAGAAAGAAAAGGAACTAGTTCGCTTGGAATCTGGAAGGGAGAGCGTTCTCGCCGATCGCTTGGCCAAGGTCAAAACGAACCAGCTGACTGTACCCGATCCGGAAAACCTGTGGAAGCTGCTCTATCAGAAAGAGGGACTTCTGTACTTGAAGTTTCGTGATAATGACGAGGAACTCTTACGAGAATCGGTGCCTTCTTCTGAAATAGCCAGTTTGTTCTGGCCAACGCAGCAAGATGCATTTTTAGCGGTAATCTCAGCGGGAGTTCCAGAACTGTTAAAGATCAAAGGACTTACTGAATTGATATTTGCCGAGGCAAAGAGCCATCCGCGTGGCTTTTGGAAGGAACAGCAGGAATTGTCACTCCTAGTCGACAAATTATATGCAGAAGCACTTACTGCGATATCCTCCCTAAAGGTGCAAGGAGGTGCACCCAGAAAGAAACAGATACAAGAAGCGAGAGATGCGGAGTTAACACCAATAGTGGGAAAATTGGAAGCTGCTTATGAAGGTGCTCGGAAACTACACGCTGGCTATGTGGGGCTTGCCGTAAACAGTGCCAGGGCGATTTCCCAGAAATTGTCTCGGGAGGATTTGCTGACACCCGTGCAGCGAGATCTTTTGATTGCAGCCATGGCGAGGAAACGCATGGAATACGGGGTGGCGGGGATTGAGGTGTTTTCGAACAAGATGGAGACTTTGACGAGAGCATTAGATGCGGAGATCCCCACCGGAGTGTTAGATTTGCCGATCAGTCAATTGGTCTTACAAGTCCTTACCGGCAAACAGGAGTTTACCTCGGTTCAGGAGGCGCAAACCGGGAGGTTGGTTCGCGCGGCGATTTCCGTGGTTTCCGCGAGCCGACGTGGCGAGATCGAGGGTGTTGTGGTTGTGGAGACGTACGTCCCCGAATCGCTGTTGACCAAGATGGAGACGATTGGCCAACAATATATGAAGTACAAAAAGATGACGTCAAGGAAGAAAAATGCAGAGTCCGCAGTGAATTCCCCGACTCGCTCACAACCCGCTGCATTTCCTCAACAGGAGAAGCAAAATGTGGAGAGCACAATGGGTAGGCACTCCGCGTCAGAACCTGCAGATTTGACTCAAAAGCAAGCCATTCAGTCAGGAGAAGTACAATCGGTTGACGAACTACCTTCACAAGTCACCGGAAAGGGCAGCGCACCAATCACAACTGCTGGAGACAACCCTAGTTCGCTACAGGCGACAGGTTTCCAGGTTTCGGTGAATCATGTGTACAACCATCCAAGCGTTCCAGTAATCAAGTTCGTGTTTAATGGTGAGATAGTCCTTGTTGTGCAAGAAGGGAATCATCCTATTCTCTTGGCTAGGTCGCAACTTTCTTCGTTCCCGGACGGTCAATGGGTCTCGTTACAAGGCCTCAATCAGTATCTGCTTCCGATCATGGTCATGCGCAGTGATCGCAGCCTTAAGGCCCAGTGGTTATCATCAGGACCGGCTCAACAGCAGGCAACAAAGCAGACCGAGCAGCCACCACAGGATCAAGTAGCTGAGAAATATCCACACACAGTTACCGGTAAAGACGACGCGCCGATGGTTCTCATTCCGGCGGGGGAGTTCATCATGGGATTCCAAGAGGAGGGCAAGAGCGTTCGATATGACGAACGACCAGTCCGTCCGGTTTATCTAAACGCTTACTATATCGATCAATATGAAGTGACGACTACACGCTATTTCAAATTCTTCCAAGAGACGAAACACCCAGCACCGGAGTATTGGAACGCGGATCTCCTTGAGCGGAATAAGAACAAGCCAGTAGTAGGGGTGGACTGGCATGATGCAGCCGCTTACTGTGCCTGGGCTGGCAAGCGCCTCCCGACAGAGGCTGAATGGGAAAAAGCTGCCCGGGGAACTGACCAACGCCTCCATCCTTGGGGGAATGAAGCGTTAACTAACGAGAACTTGGCAAATCTCATGCGGGGTCGAGATAATTACATATCGTTGGTTGATGTTGGTTCATTTGAGCAGGGGAAGAGCCCTTACGGCGTCTATGATATGGAAGGTAATGTTTGGGAATGGACCGCAGACGTCTATCTTGGCAACCATGATTATGACCCGAAAAAAACTCAAGACCTAAACCACAAAGTGGCTTCAAATGAAGCGGTCCGTTCGATCCGCGGAGGGCAATGGGATTTGGGCCCTGTAACCATTAGCGTTGTGGGCCGTGGAGCAGACAGATCTGACTATCGGCACGGCAGCCTCGGGTTTCGTTGTGCTCAGGACGCTCCCAAATAACCTTTTTGCTTGGCCCCTGTTTCTTTTCTAAGACTTAACGCTTCAGCTTCTAATATTTCACTTCGGTTTGGCAACGGGTGAAAGACCAAGTTTTCCTACTAATCACCTCCAACAAATCCCCTCGAATAACAGGAGTACAGCTCATTGTAGGAACCTGGATTCTTCTAACTGCCTCAACATGCGTGAGCTGCTCAAAAGGATAATCTGCGGTAAGCGCAACAGGACTTTCGTTATCGCCTCACGGCGGCCAACCCTGATCAGCAAAACTATAGAGGCGGTCTTCACCGAGAATGAGATGGTCGAGTAGCCTGATGCCCAGTAGGTCACCTGCTTCCCGCAATCGTGTGGTGAGTGTCCGATCCTCCGGACTCGGCGTGAGATCTCCGGAGGGATGATTAAGAAACACACCGCACTCGCGCTCATTCCTCCCAATCGATGCGCTCACGAGCGTCGGCACTCCTCCACCATTCACACCATTGACATGCCAATTGCCAAGCGTCACTTATCATTGTATCTGCAAGACGTGATTCTACGTTCTGGGCACAAGGGCCTGAAACGACTATTTGAGGATGGCAACCGTAAGAGCATCCTCGCCGAGTACGGTGAGAAGGCAGAGAACATTCTCGCTGTGTTAGACCGCGCCAGAACGCCGGAAAATATGAATCTTCCTGGTTTTCGGCTCCATCCATTGAAGGGCTGTCTCAACGGCTTCTATGCCGTAACCGTTCGGGCGAATTACCGCGTGATCTTCACGTTTGAGAATGTCATGCGTATGATGTGGATTTTCTCGACTATCATTAGGAGGAGCGATCAATGCCGATGAAATCCCCCCACATCCAGGCCGAATTGTGCGACAGGAGTGCATCGAGCCACTTGGACTGACCGTCACTGATGCGGCCAAACATTTACGCGTGACGCGACAGACGCTCAACAACCTCGTCAATGAGCGAGCGGGCATATCTCCGGATATGGCGATTCGGCTGTCCAAGGCATTCAGCAGTAGTCCGGAAGTCTGGCTCGGGCTCCAGTTGGACTATGATCTACCCCACGCCGCCAAACGAACTGCCAGTCTCAAGATTGCTCGCCTTGATGCAGGTAACATGTCCCCTGCGGCCTCGCAGGCTGTTAAGAAAGGCCACCAGCGGCGTTCTCGCGTCACTTGAAGTGTCTCTCGTCAAACGTCGTTCGCTTGTGAGATACGAGCTGCGAACAACGAGGCACGGTGTGCGGCCTTGGTCGGTGAACAGCGCGTCTTGGCGCACTGGGGGGGACGGGTGAAAACGGAGGCCTTTCTGAACAGCCTGTGGCGAGGGTGAAACCTATTCGTAGCGCAAGGCCTCGATCGGATTGAGGCGTGCCGCTTTATTGGCAGGATAGAGTCCAAAAAACAGACCAACCACGAGTGAAAAACCAAACGCGGTGAGGATCGTTTCTCCTTCGATGACGATCGGCCAGCCGGCAATAATAGATGTCAGTCTCGCCGCGGTGACTCCGAAGAGCACGCCGATCCCTCCCCCGACCATACTGAGCGTCATGGCTTCAATCAGAAATTGCATCATGATATGGAGCCGTTTGGCACCAACCGCCATCCGTATCCCGATCTCTCTCGTGCGTTCCGTCACCGACACGAGCAAGATATTCATAATGCCGATGCCTCCGACAAGGAGCGAGACGGACGCAATGGCGAGCAACATGCCCGTCAAGGTCTCGCTGGTCCCCTCCTGAACTTTTGCGACATCAATCTGGGTACGAATAATGAAGTCATCAGGTCGGTCCCCCTGTATCCGGTGGCGTGACCGCAATACCTCCCGTATTTGGTCGACCGCATCAAACACATCCTCCGCTCGATCTGTTGACGCAAAGACCCCACCGACGGATCCAAGGAAAGACGTTCCCAGGACTTTTCGTTCGGCAGTACTGAAAGGAATCATCACTACATCATCTTGGTCGCTCCCTGAAGGACTCTGCCCTTTCGGACTCAAGACACCGATCACCCGGATCGGAACATTCTTGAGGCGAATAATCGCTCCAACCGGCTCTTCTCCCGGGTCAAATAGATTGTCCACCACCGTCTGCCCAATCAGCGCAACACGGGCGGCGGTATCCATGTCCGTTTGTGTGAAGGGACCTCCGCTGCTGTAGGCCCAGGCTCTGATGGTCAACACGCTCGGTGAAGCCCCGATCACCGTCGTGCTCCAGTTACGCCCGCCACTCATCACCTGCATCGTGCCTGATCGAGACCAGCCTGCTTCAGCCAACAGAGGAATCTTCTTCTTTAAGTCGATGGCATCGGCCACGGTTAAAGTCACGACGGCACCCTGCCCCCCACGCACACCACCGATCATCGAATAATTCGGCCAAATGAGGATACCGTTCGCCCCCATCGAAGCAATCTGTTTCTGCACGGCGAGTTTCGCCCCCTCTCCGATGCTCACCATGGCAATCACCGCACCGACTCCGATGATAATCCCTAACATCGTCAACCCAGCACGTAGGCGATTGCGTCGCAAGACTCGCAACGCCGTCATGACTGTCAGCCAGACAAACGTCGACACCGGCACCCCCTACGAATGAACTCGATGGTGGATCGGACGGTCACTCAACACTTGTCCGTCTTTGATCACAATTTCTCGTGCAGCGTGACCCGCGATATCGACTTCGTGCGTCACGAGAATGACCGTGATCCCATCACGGTTCAATCCTTCAAGAATCTCCATTATTTCCAGGCTTGACCGCGTGTCAAGATTGCCGGTCGGTTCGTCGGCGAGGAGCAAGGATGGGGAAGTGACCAGTGCCCGAGCAATCGCCACCCGTTGTTGTTGACCACCTGACAGTTGTGTGGGGGTATGATGCTCACGGCCCTTCAGCCCGACCCGTTCCAGTGCGGCCGAGGCGAGAGCTCGCTGTTCTTTTAAGGGCAGGCCTCGATACATGAGCGGCAATTGCGCATTTTCCAATGCACTGGTTCTTGGAATAAGGTTGAAGCTTTGAAAGACAAAACCAATTTGTCGATTCCGAATCTCTGCCAACTGATCCGGCTGCAACCCCTTCACCTCAACGCCGCCCAGCTGATAGCGTCCCTTACTCGGCTGATCGAGACAGCCAAGAATATTCATCAACGTCGACTTCCCTGAGCCGCTTGTCCCCATAATGGCGACAAACTCACCCTTGTTGATCGTCACACTGAGGCCCCGCAATGCCTGCACCTCAACGTCACCGACTCGGTAGACTTTCCAGAGATCTTCGCAGACAATGAGCGGGGACATATCCCTACAAAATCTTAATCATCTTATCCGGTTGAAAGAAGAGGAACGTCATTCGGTGTGTCACCATCCTCAGACATCCCAAAGAGACCTCAGCGATTTCGAGGACGGGGCGGGCTACCAAACCCTGGCGGGAGCTCGTTGCCCCTTTTCTCATCTCCTGATCGTTCAATCCCGATCACAATCAGATCACCCTCCGTCAGGCTCCCAGATATGATCTCCGTTAGAGCCCCGTCTGAGATACCGGTCTGCACGGGCACCGCGACAAGCTCTCTACTTTCTGTCTGCTTCCAGACGGCTCTCGTCTCCATGGTTCTCCCGTCGAGCGTGACCGGACGAGCCGTGTCTCCCCTCGACGTTCGTCCACCGGCGTCTCGCGGACTCCCTTCGCCTTTCGGAGGCACAAATCTGAGCGCGGCATTGGGAACTTTGATGACCTGATCCTTCTGCGCGACCACAATCGAGACATTCGCGGTCATACCGGGCTTGAGTCGTAAATCGGCGTTATCCACACTGACCACCACATTGTACGTCACAACATTCTGGACACTGATCGGTGCGAGCCGAACCTGCTTCACGATACCCGTAAACGAGATCCCAGGATAGGCGTCGACGGTAAAGACGGCTTCCTTTCCCTCCGACATCCCCCCGATATCCGATTCGCTGACATTTGTGTCGACTTGCATTTTCGTCAAATCAAGCGCGATGAGAAAGAGATTGGGCGTGGCGAAGCTGGACGCTACCGTCTGTCCAACCTCGATGTTGCGCGCCACCACGATCCCCTCAACCGGCGAACGGATCACTGTATATTTCAGCTCGAGATCCGCGGCATTCACCGCCGCCTCAGCTTGCTTGACCTGTGCCTCAGTGACGCGGAGTTGCGCCTCTGCATTTTGGTAGTTCGTCGTGGCAACATCGGCATCATTTTGTGAAACAAACTGCTCCGGCAACAACACTTCTACACGACTGAGTTCTCGTTTTCGTTGGGCTAATTCGGCTCTCGCACGCGCGACGCTCGCCCGCGCCATATCCAGATTGCTCGCAGCCTGTTCCCGACGAGCCTTGAACGGCTCCGGGTCAATGACCGCCACAATATCCCCGACCTTGACGCGCGAATTAAAATCGGCGTGCAGGCTCTTGATCATGCCCGATACTTGCGTCCCCACCTGTACGGATACCACCGGATTGATCGTCCCGGTCGCACTGACGACTGAAATCACCTGCCCACGCTCAACCGGCGCCGTTCGATATCGAACAGGGGGCTTCCGCTCTCCGTTAAAAAAGACATAGCCTCCGATGCCGACACCGACGGCTAAAACGCTAAGAATCAATCCAATTCGTCGCATACATTACACACGTTCGCACGAAGACATCACTTTATCCTATCAGGAAGACTGCCAAGAATCACGTTTCCTCCGTCACGAGACACATGATCATTCCGGCACACCGATTCAACTCGGTACGCAGGTGGACTGTCACGGACCAATGGAATGAACGCACGCCCAGCGGGAAATCCGAACACGGGAGGATCAGGAAGGAACGATCACCGGCTACCTTGCCAAGAAATGCTCCAAAAATGTGGTCGAAACATGGCCCTTCTGAAAATCAGGGTCATCAAGGATTCGGCGATGAAGCGGGATCGTCGTCTTGATCCCCTCAATCACGAATTCGCCCAGGGCTCGCCGCATCCGCGACATCGACTCTTGTCGATCACGACCATGGGTAATCAGCTTCGCAATCATCGAATCGTAATGCGGCACAACGATCGAGCCTGACTCCATCGCAGAATCCACTCGCACGCCGAATCCTCCCGGGGGACTGTATTTGGCGATGGTTCCGGGAGACGGGGTAAACTTCTCAGGATCTTCGGCATTGATGCGGCACTCCAGACTGTGGCCGGTGAGCACGACGTCTTGTTGGCGCAGCGAGAGCGGATGTCCGGCTGCAAGCCGAATCTGTTCCTTGATCAAATCGACACCCGTCACCATTTCAGTAATCGGATGCTCCACTTGAATACGGGTATTGACCTCCATGAAGTAAAAGTTTCGTTCCTTATCCAGAAGAAACTCCACCGTTCCGACATTGCGATAGTGCGCCGCCTTGACGGCTTCCACTGCGACTCGCCCGATCTCTCGACGAAGCTTGTCGTCGACGACAGGGGATGGGGTTTCCTCGACCAGCTTCTGATGCCGCCGCTGGATGGAGCAGTCACGTTCCCCGAGATGAATCACCCGGCCCTGCTGATCAGCCAAGACCTGCACTTCGATATGGCGTGGTTCCAAAAAATAGCGTTCAAGATACACCCCGTCGTTTCCGAACGTCGATTTGGCCTCGGCTTGAGCGGCTTGAAAGGCTCGTCCCAGGTCTTCGGCTCGATTCACGACCCGCATCCCACGACCTCCCCCCCCAGCCGTGGCTTTGATGATAACCGGAAAGCCGATCTTCTGGGCAGCCTGTAACGCCTCTTCCTCACTCCGCACTTCCCCTGGACTTCCTGGAGTGACGGGGAGCCCTCGTTTTGCAACGATCTCTCGGGCTTTTGCTTTATCCCCCATCATGGCGATATTCTCAGAACTTGGCCCAATGAACTTGATCCCGATCGATTCACACACTTCGGCAAAATGGGCGTTTTCTGAGAGAAACCCATACCCGGGATGAATCGCATCGACTCCGGTAATCTCCGCCGCGCTCAGGACATTAGGAATATTCCGATAACTCAGCGCGGAATCGGCCGGTCCGACACAGACTTTTTCATCAGCCGCCCGGACATGCATCGCAAGGGCATCCGCCTCGGAATGAATCGCGACGGTCTGAATACCGAGCTCCTTGCACGCGCGAATGACTCGCAGCGCAATTTCTCCACGATTGGCGATCAGCACTTTTTTAAACACGTCTTGGCTCCGACACGATGGAGAGAATCACCGTGAGAATGACCTATGAGGTAGCTTTAGGATCGATGAGGAACAGGGCTTGACCGTATTCAACCGACTTGGTGTTCTCCACGAAGATCTTCACAATCCGACCATCTATTTCAGACTCGATCTCATTCATGAGCTTCATCGCCTCAACGATGCAGAGCACTTGGCCCTTCTTGACCACATCGCCTTCATCGACATAAAAATCCGCATCGGGAGAAGGAGAGCGATAAAACGTCCCAACAATCGGCGAGGTCACCGTCACGAACCCGGCAGTGCCTTCCATCCCCGGCGTGACAGAAGGAACGGCATGCGACGGTTGCTGAGGAACGGTCGGAGCCGACTCCTGATGCACCGCCACCGGAACCTTGGCCGGAAGCTCATGCCTCAGCCGTATCCGAACACCCTGGTGCTCAAGCTCCAGCTCGGTCAGATTATTACGCCGAAGAAGATCGATCAGCTCCTGGAGATGTCTGCTGGAACCGATCGTGGGCATGGCTTCACCAAGCGGCGAGCCAGGCCTCTTCGGTAACACGATACGACGCGCTTTTGGCTTTGAGCGACGACCTCTCACCGAACACGCTCCACATAAGATCGCGTACGCGTATCGATTCGAATCACCGTCCCAACCTCCAGGTACAGCGGCACCTTGATGGTGGCTCCCGTTTCCACGATGACCGGTTTTGTTCCTCCGGATGCTGTGTCTCCCCGCACACCCGGCTCTCCGTCGACGACCTTGAGTTCAATAAAGTTCGGCAATTCCACCGCAATCGGACGATGCTCATAGATGAGGATCTTGACGACCATGTTTTCTTTCAACAGATCGGCGTTCTCCCCCAATTGACCTTTCTCAAATGTCAGCTGCTCATAGGTCTCCGTATCCATGAGCGTATAGGCCTCGCCGGCTGCATAGAGAAACTGCATCTCACGTTCTTCAAGATCAGGCTCTTCAAATCGCTCTCCAGATCGAAAGGTACGATCCAGCACATTCCCTGAGAGGTAACTCTTCAACTTGGTACGGACAAATGCCCCACCTTTGCCGGGCTTGACGTGTTGAAACTCAACGATATAGAAAGGTTCCCCTTCAACCATCAGACGGACACCGCCACGAAAATCAACCGTGGAAATCACTCTACACTCCCTTCGATGAAAAGAAACACCCCTCGCCTACCAGTAGGATCACGCAAGGTTGGTTCTGCCTCTCACTGCAGGCGAGGCCTCTGGTTTGGAACCCCTCGGCAAGGAGTGAGTGACATGCTCGCATAGTCCACGCAAGGCCAACAAATAGCCGGATGGGCCAAACCCGGATACCTGCGCGACAGCAACTCCAGACACATAGGACTGTTGCCGAAACGCTTCCCGCCGATAAATATTTGACAGATGAACTTCGACCGTCGGGAGATCGACGGCCGCCAACGCATCGCGTATTGCGATGCTGGTATGAGTATAGGCGGCCGGATTAATGATGATCCCCTGACAATCTCGGCGGGCTTCCTGAATCCACGTCACCAACTCTCCCTCATGATTGGATTGCCGGATCACAAGCTCGGCTCCAAGTTCGTCTCCCAATCCGCGGAGGGAGGAGTCAATCGTTTCAAGGGACGTTGTCCCATAAATAGACTGCTCGCGATTGCCCAGCAGGTTCAGATTAGGACCATGCAAAACCAAGATACGGAGCACGTCGCGTATGTCCCCTTCCACACCAAACGAAAACCACCCTTACCGCCGGAGGCGGCATTCTAGCAGTCTGCTTTCAGAGGGTCAAACCGTGGACGTTACACAGAAGTGTTCTGGATAGAATGTGGTGGGCCACAAACATCACGGCGGCGCGCTTGGATCAAATGAAGCCACTGCTCAAGTCGTGCGACGGCGGACCTGTTCATTCCAGAAGGACTCACGGATCGGGCAGCACCGACTGGCTCGGCGCATTCGGTTACGCCGGGTCTGATCCTGGCCACATACTCATCACCATCATTCCCTACTGCCGGGGCATCCTCAGCCACAATCGATGCTTTTGGTTCTGCACCAGGACGCTCAGACTGAAACTTCTCAGTCTTCTCACATTCCACTCTCGGTTGGTTCTGAACCGGAACCTGTTCTTTCGCCACCGCGTGGTCAAGACTTGCCCGCAGAGTCAACGCTTCCTGATCCTGTGAGTTCACCGCCAAAATGGCGTTACAAGAACGGATGGCGGCATCTTTGGCCCCTTGGGCTGCATAGAGTTTTGCCAATGTTCGATGCGCACGGAGATTATCCGGGCTGATCTTTATGGCCTCCTCAAGAATGGCTTTCGCCTTGACCGGCTGGTTCACCTGCTCATACGCACGCCCTAACGCCACCATGGCCGTAATGAAACCGGGATAGGTCTTCAGGCCATCCTCAAGCACAGCGACAGCTTCTTCCCACCGACCAGCCTTCCCATACTCTTCGGCCAGAGGAATAAAGACTTTTGATCCTGGCTCTTTGGCGAACGCCATGGCCAATCGATCGATTTCGGCAGCGTTGTCCGTCTTCTTAGACCCAGAAGCCATAAACAGGATTACTCCACGAGTGATTGTCCACGTGGTACCACCAGACACAAATCACGCACCGCATTCAGAATCTCATCTGCCAACCGCCGCTTGGGCATCAGACCGAACGCTCTCTGCTCTCCTGTGGCTGAGAGAATTGTCGCCGCATTGTCATCACTGCCGAACCCGCCACCTGCGTGCGTCACATCATTGGCGACAATCAGATCCAATCCCTTTGCTCTCAGCTTGTCCTTGGCATGGGAGAGCAGCTGTTCTGTTTCTGCGGCAAACCCGACAACAACCTGTGATGTGCGCCTTGCGGAGAGCATCGCAAGAATGTCCGGCGTCGCTTCGAGCGCAAACTCAATCGCAACTTTGCCCTGTTTTTTCAGCTTCCCTGAAGCTGGCACCCGTGGACGAAAATCGGCAACGGCAGCCGCCATGATCAGGACTGTGCAGGAAGAAAAGTGCCGAGACAAGGCATCGGCCATCTCACTCGCGGTATTCACGTGAACAGTCGTGACCCCCGACGGAGGCGTCAATGCGGAAGGTCCCGTGACCAATACCACGTCCCCACCCCGTGCACAGACCGCTTCTGCAATGGCATACCCCATTTTCCCGGATGACCGGTTGGAAAGAAATCGCACCGGATCAAGTGGCTCCTGGGTCGGTCCGGCGGACACCAATACCCGCTGACCTCGCCAATCTCGCTGAGGCAGTAAGGCAGCATGAACTGCGTCCAGAATTGTCCCCTCTGCGGGGAACCTTCCCTGTGCGATCCGACCAGATGCAAGTGGGCCCACTTCCGGATCAAGCACGACCACTCCACGCGCTCGGAGCGCATCCACATGTTGCGTAACTGTGGGATGAGTCCACATCTCCCCGTCCATCGCGGGAGCAACAATGACAGGGCAGCGAACATTCAGCAGCATCGTGCTCAAGACATCATCGGCAAGGCCAAGCGCCGCCTTCGCCAGAAAATGCGCGGTCGCCGGGGCTACAAGAACCGCATCGGCACCCTCGGCCATGGTCAGATGCGGCATGGTTTCAGGAGACTCAAAGAGATCGGTGACCACACGATGACCCGAGAGCACTTCAAACGTCAGAGGCGTGATAAACTTTGTCGCTCCCCGTGTCATGAGAACCGATACGGTCGCCCCTTGCTCCCTCAACGCGCGAAGCACGCCGACAGCCTTATAGGCGGCAATACTCCCCGTCACCCCGAGTACGAGGTGTTTGCCACCAAGAGTCCCGGCGGCCCTCGCTTCGTCCACCATTCTACTCCTCGGTTGGGACGACCGCCGGCTGAGCCGTATCATCTACATATACACTCAGCTCTTTCTTGATCTCTTTGGCATCTTCTCCGGTCATCATCGCAATACGCTCGGTTTCGCCCTCTTTCCCGCGCTTGGCTTCCTTCATTGCATCGCGCGCTTCCTTGCCCATCAAATACTTCACTTGCCCTTTCAAGACCTCATCAAGCGCAACCGTCGTTTCTTTTGTAAACCGGGAGGGTCCCCCAGGCCTGGCGCCCTGGGTCAAATGTTTGGCCCTCTGGGAAGCGACAATTACCAATCGGTGTCTGGAGTCGAATTCGTTGGACGTGTACTGCGGCAACAAGTTCAGCATGTCGATCATAGTATGACTCGCTCCCTCTGCGATAAAATGTGAGTAAAGACTCTCACCCTGCCGGTGCTGCATTGCACTCGCCGGTAAAGTTCCGCTCAAGCCACTGCAAGTCCATCCGCTGGGACTTCAGACGTTCCGCCTGAAAAATGCTCTGTAACTCACGAAGAGACCGTTCAAATTCATCATTTCGAAGAATGTAGGAGTATTCACCAACACACCGGACTTCGTCCTTCACCTTGCAGAGTCGGCGCAGGATTTCCTCCTGAGAGTCCGACGCTCGGTTCTGCAGTCTGGCACGGAGAATCTCCATGGATGGCGGTAGGATGAAGATGGACACCGCATCGACAAACTGCTTCTTGATCTGGAGAGCGCCCTGAACATCAATTTCAAGCAACACATCAACACCCTGTTGAATCTTGTCGAGAAGGGGGCCCCGAGGAGTTCCGTACCAGTGGTCATGGACATAGGCATATTCCAAGAATTCATCACGTCTCACCATATCGTGAAACACTTGTTCCTCGATGAAGAAATACTCTCGTCCGTGTTCCTCCCCCGGACGAGGCTTTCTGGTTGTCGCGGATATGGAATGCCACACTCCGGATATCGAGGCCACAATCTGTTTACACAACGTTGTCTTTCCAGCGCCTGAAGGGGCTGAAACGATAAACAGAATCCCCCGACGCGTGGGATCAGGTTGCTGCTCCGGCAGGCTGGAAGCCAGATGGGATGTGGTCGATGGACTACTCATTCGACGTTCTGTACCTGCTCACGCAAACGTTCCATTTCTGCTTTCATTCGAACCACCTCTGCGGCAATCGCAGAATCGTTCGCCTTCGAGCCAATGGTATTCACTTCACGCCCCATCTCCTGCAGAAGAAAGTCAAGAGTCTTCCCGACAGGCTCACTCTGCTGAACAGCCTGTTCAAACTGTACCATATGCGCATCCAGTCTGACCAATTCTTCCGTAATGTCACACCGATCGGCGTAGATGGCCAGCTCCTGGTTGAGTCGCGGGAGATCCGGAATGGTCTCTCCCAGCAGCTTCTCTACACGCAGCTTCATCCGATCAAATGCTTCCTGTGTCACGGATGAGGCACGGCCGGCGATCACCGTCTTGCCGGTCCGTACGCAAGCCAAGCGACAAAGAATATCCTTCTCCAACAGACCACCCTCCTTTTTCCGCATGGTGGCCATATCACGGACCGCTTTCGCTCCTAACTGCTCGACTAGCTTAAAGAGCTTGGGATCATCAGTTGACTGTTCTGAAAGCACAATGACATCACGAAACCCAGCCATCGTGGCGATGTCAATCGATCCTTTCAGCTTCAACGTACGTTGGAGAGCTCGAAGCGTATGATGGTAGTGCTTGGCTAAGCTCTCGTCAAGTTGAGGCACTCGCCCATTCCCCCGTGCTCCCTGGAGCACCACCGTAAGATCAACGCGTCCACGAGCACAATGCTTCTGGACGGATTTCTTCAGTATTTCTTCCATCCCTCCCATTGATTTCGGCAGGCGGATGGATGTTTCCAAAAACCGATGGTTGACTGATCGCACCTCGATCGTGACGGTCGTTTCCGCATACGTTCCCTGGCGTCGACCAAAACCGGTCATACTCGTGATCATCTGGTTAATTTTCCTTCCCACTCGCACACATCCGAGATCGGACAGGCACGACAACGGGGCTTCCGCGCAAGACACACGTATCGTCCATGCAGCAACAGGCGCTGAGAAATATCTGTCCACTCAACTTGTGGGTAGATCGCCTGAAGATCACGCTCAATCTGTTCAGGACTTTGCGAACGACTCAAATCCAAGCGGTTCGCCATACGCTTCACATGGGTATCGACAACGACTCCCGGTTTCCCAAACACTCCTCCGAGAAGTACATTCGCTGTCTTTCGTCCAACACCGGGGATGGACGTCAGTTCGTCCATCGTATTCGGTACGTGGCCACCAAAGCGGTTCGACACAGCCTGCGCACAGCCGACCAAGTTCTTTGCCTTGCTCTTGTAGAAACCCGTTGGTTTGATCAGCGCCTCCAGATCGACCGTCTCCGACTTCGCCAGAGACTGTGGAGTCGGATATCGTTGGAATAATGCCGGTGTCACTTGATTCACTCGCTGGTCCGTACATTGTGCCGAAAGAATCGTGGCAACCAAGAGCTCCCAGGGAGAACGGTGTGCTAACTCTATCCTCACCTCCGGTATGGCTTGACGTAGCTGTACGGCAATTTTTTCTGCACGGCGAGACGAAGAGCCTGTCTTTCTGCGATTGGTTGGTATCATAAACGCCTAATTGTGCAGCGCTTACTCGTAAGTTGCAAGGGCAACCGCATCATCGCCCTGAGGCATGTCCGCCGTTTGACCATCGACAGGCATCAAGGCTTTCACGTGCAACTCCAGTCGAGCAAGCAGAGGACGCAGCGTGGTGGGCTGAAGTGCAGAAATCCCGATGGCGTCATACCGTTGGCAGAGCCGTTCAACTTGTTGAGGAGAAACCCGGTCACATTTGTTGAATACGAGCACTCTCGGAATCGCCGTCAGCTGCAGCTCGGCCAGGATGGTTTCTACAGCAGTGATCTGCACGTCAATATCGACAGCGCTGACATCGACGACATGGAGCAGGAGATCCGCCTCACGAAGCTCATCCAGCGTCGTCCGAAACGCGCCGACCAATTCCTGCGGAAGATCGCGAATAAAGCCCACGGTGTCCGTAATGATGACTTCCCGGTCTTCGGGAAATCGCAACCGTCGGCTTGTGGTATCAAGTGTTTCAAACAGGCGGTTTTGAGCTGAAACCTGGCTCTTGGTCAAGACATTGAGTAGAGTAGACTTCCCAGCATTGGTATACCCGACCAGCGAGATCACAGGAAGTCCGAATCGCCCTCGTCGGGATCGTCGCCGGTCTTGGTGCCGCGCGAACCTCGCCAATTCCCGCTCCAAATGCGTGATCCGCTCACGAACTCGTCGTCGATCCGTCTCAAGTTTTGATTCACCTGGCCCCCGCGTCCCGATGCCTCCTCCTAAACGCGACAACTGCGTTCCCCGCCCGGACAATCGCGGCAACAGATAGCGGAGCTGTGCCAATTCGACCTGAATTTTCCCTTCACGGCTATGTGCACGACGGGCAAAAATATCCAGAATCAGCTGCGTACGATCAATAACCTTGATGTCCGTCATTTCTGAAATGGCGCGGAGTTGGGCCGGCGAGAGTGTCTGGTCAAAGATGACCATGTCAGCCCCACGGTGAAGCGTCTGAATCAACACGTCTTTCATTTTACCGCTTCCCAGCAGATAACGCTGATGTCCATCCGATGTTCGTTGGGCCATGCGATCGATCACCGTCACATCAGACGACGCTGCCAACTCCGCCAATTCAGTCAAACGTTCCTCCTGCTCCGCTCGGCTTTGTGCAGACGCACTCACAAGGATTGCTGACTCCTTTCCCTGTGCAACCGAGTACTGCGCAGCAGCCTGCTGAAGTTCCGTTTCGAGATCCTGAATAAACTCGTCAAACACAACCTTGAGACTATGAAAGGGGATCGACGGCCAGACCTTGAATAATTGGCCGGTAGCATTGGAAGGCAGCAAATTCGCCAGATACATGTGCCCCAGCTGCCCATCATCGGCGACACTAATGACGCCAATGAGATCGAGTCGCAAGAAAGCGAGGTCGGTGAGCACTTCCTGGTTCAGCGGCTGATCATGCAATTGCGTCCGAATAAATCGCAAACCACGAAGAGCCCGACTGCCGGCACGGAACAAGGCGAGCGTCACAGGAGCGAGCGTCAACTCCGTTCCCACGATGACTTCCTGAACCTGTCCCCGCCTGGTCAGCAGCACACCGATCGGTCGACGGAGTTCACGCGTAAGTTGGCCCAGCACCTTGGCCAGATCCGGAGACATGATCGTGTCACTCATCACGCGACGACGGTAGAGTCGTTCGAGCGCGACGAGCTGGCTCGCACGAAGCCCGGCAATATGACCACGGATATCAGAAATGGTTCTTCTCCTTCTACTTCGGGAAACCCGCAGTCACCGAACTCGTCTCACTCAGAATCATTGCACCATCCATCGGATAAATGTCCAGATCAGAAGCACAGGGCTCTCTACGCATCAGTCGCTCACGCCCCGCCGATGCAATCATGGCTGCATTGTCCGTACAGAACTCCATCGGAGGAAGCGACAGTCGGAACTGCCCATGCCCCGCTCGTTCGTTCAACACCGCACGTAGCCTCGAGTTCGCTGATACACCACCTACCACCGCAAGCGCAGATAACCTCGATTGCTTCAAGGCCGCCAAGGACTTCGTCACCAGCACCTCTACGATGGCCTCCTGATACCCAGCCGCAAAATCAGCGATCTGTTCCGGCCTGAGCGGAACGGCCATTCTCCGTAACTTATACAGCAATGACGTCTTGAGACCACTGAAGCTAAACTCAAGACTATCCCTACCCCCATGAAACCGTGGGAACGGAATGGCCAGTCGATCTCCTGTCAGAGCAACTCGGTCAATCGCCGGCCCTCCAGGATAGCCTAGGCCAAGCATCTGAGCCCCCTTATCAAACGCTTCGCCCGCAGCATCATCACGAGTGCGCCCGAGCAGAATACACTCCCCATTTGTCTCACGACGATAAAGATGCGTGTGTCCTCCGGAGACAACCAGAACAATGCAAGGAAGGGGAAAGGTCGGATCGGCTAACCATGCAGAAGCAATATGGCCCTGCAAATGATCGACCCCCATAAGAGGAATGCCGAGTCCGTAGCTCAAGGCTTTGGCATAGTTCACCCCGACAAGTAACGCCCCTGCCAATCCCGGCCCTTGAGTGACCGCCAGAGCCTGAAGCTGACGCTTCTCAATCTGAGCTTGCTCCAACGCGCACATGACAACCAAATCAATCTTTCCAAGATGGGCTCGAGCTGCCAATTCGGGAACCACCCCGCCGAATTTTTCATGGACGGAGTGCTGCGACGCCACCACATTGGAAAGCACCGCTCCACTGGAACCAAGAACCGCAGCGGCGGTTTCATCACACGAAGATTCAATACCGAGGATCGGCCCCGATTTCCAGACCATCTAGTTAGGATCTTCCTGTACTGAAGTACCAACGGTCGCCATGTGCTGACGAGATCACCCAAGCCCGTTGAAACAAAACGGCCTCTGTAGCCAGATGCTACAGAGGCCATGTCCATCGTATTGAATCGCTGAACAACCAAAGAACGGCACTACACCCCAGCCATGGCCTCCTGCTCAATAAAGGCCGGAGCCCCATCCCGCAAGACCACCTTTACCTTACGGCTTTCCTTAAACCGCCCCCGGATCAATTCGTCAGAAAGGGGATCACCGATGGCGCGTTGGATGGCCCTCCGCATCGGTCGCGCCCCATAGAGCGGCTCATAGCCTTCTTTAATAAGCCATTGCTTGACTTCATCATCAACCTCGATCTCGATTCCTTTGTCGACCAGCCTCAGATTCAACTCATGGAGAAGGATGTCCAAGATATTGTAGAGCTGTTCTTTCTCGAGCTGATGGAAAATAACGATTTCATCAATACGATTCAAAAACTCTGGACTAAATGACTTGCGAAGCTCTCCAAGCACCTCTTCCTTTTTCCGACGTGCGGCTTCCCCTTCCGTACTCTGGAACCCCAGCGACACACCCTTCTGGATCATCTTTGTCCCAATGTTGGACGTCATAATGACCACAGTATTCTTAAAATCAACTTTTCGGCCGAGGCTGTCAGTCAGGACTCCGTCATCTAACACTTGGAGCAGCACATTGAACACGTCAGGATGCGCTTTCTCGATTTCGTCAAACAGGACGACGGAGTACGGCCGACGGCGAACCTTTTCCGTCAGCTGGCCTCCCTCTTCATACCCGACATAGCCCGGAGGGGCCCCGAAAAGCCGAGAGCTGGTGAATTTCTCCTGGTATTCTGACATATCAACGCGAATCAACGCATCTTCGCTGTTGAACAGAAATTCCGCCAGAGTCCTGGCAAGTTCTGTTTTTCCAACCCCTGTCGGCCCAAGAAAAATGAACGAGCCAATTGGTTTTTTCGTCTCTTTCAAACCGGCTCGAGATCGGCGAATGGCTCTGGCAACGGCTGAGATCGCCTCGTTTTGGCCAACCACCCTCTTGTGAAGGAATTCTTCCATTCTCAGGAGCTTATTCGATTCTTCCTCTTCCAGCTTGAAGAGCGGAATACCCGTCATTTTTGAGACAACGTAGGCGACATCTTCCTTCCCAATCACAGGCTTGTTTTTCTCTTGGTTCTTTTTCCACTCTCGTTTGGATTCATCGAGTAGCTTGCGTAACCGCTCTTCTTCTTCACGATGCCGAACCGCTTCCTCAAAATTCTGCGTAGAAATAGAGAGCTCTTTCTCGCGAGAAACTTTCTTCAGTTCTTGCTCCATAGCCTTCAATTCTGAAGGAAGCGCATACGTCTGCAGCTTGGCGCGTGAGCCGGTTTCATCAATCAAGTCAATCGCCTTGTCCGGCAAAAACCGATCAGTGATGTACCGATCGGACAACTTGACGGCCTCCACGATCGCATCCTCCGTGATCTCCACCCCATGGTGTTCTTCATAGCGATCTCGAAGCCCTTGAATAATGCGGACGGTTTCATCCATGTTCGGCGGCTGGACATAAATCGGTTGAAACCTCCGCTTCAATGCCCCGTCTTTTTCGATATGCTTCCGGTATTCATCTAACGTGGTCGCACCGATACACTGAATTTCTCCTCGCGAGAGCGCCGGTTTCAGCATGTTCGATGCATCAATGGATCCCTCAGCCGCTCCAGCACCCACCAGTGTATGTAGCTCGTCGATGAATATAATGATATTACCGGCTTGAACAATTTCCTTCATCACAACCTTGAGACGCTCTTCAAACTGTCCACGATACTTCGTCCCCGCAACAAGAGACCCTAGATCCAATGCGATGACTCGACGCGAAAGCAGGTTATCCGGCACCTCAGACTGGATGATCCGTTGGGCAAGCCCTTCGACAATGGCTGTTTTCCCGACACCCGACTCCCCAATGAGCACCGGATTGTTCTTGCTTCGCCGGCTGAGAATCTGCAAGACCCGCTCGATTTCGTCAGCCCGACCAATCACGGGATCCAATTGACCTTCCTGCGCCAATTGAGTCAGGTCACGGCCAAACTCATCCAACGCGGGAGTATTGCTCTTCCGATCGCGCTCACGAGGCGCAGACTTCCGCAAAAACGTCACGGTTAACTGACGCGCGGTCAATAGATTCGCCCCTAGACTTCGAAGGATTTTCCCACCGATCCCTTCCTCTTCACGTAACAGTCCGAGGAGCAGATGCTCACTCCCGATGTGGTTATGGCCCAATAACCGAGCCTCCTCCACCCCATATTCAATTACCTTCTTGACCCGTGGGCTAAAGGGGATCTCCCCAAACGTCATCGTCGTCCCCCCACCGGGCAAGTTTCGTTCGATTTCCAATCGGATCTGTTCAGTCGACAACCCCATCTTCTTCAGGATCATGAGAGCAATCCCGTCGGACTCACGAAGGATCGCCAAGACCAAATGTTCGGTACCTAGATAGTCGTTCTGATGCCGCTCAGCCTCCTCACGCGCAAGGATGATGATCTTCCGACCCTTATCCGTAAATCGTTCGAACATCCTGCCTCCTTCTCGGTGAGTGGAACCCCGGCCGCATTCAAGCAAACCCTTGAAAAACCTTGCTCTGATTCTAACCACAGTATGTTTGAGAGTCAAGATTGAGTCGAGAACGAGACTAGTCCATACGGTCCTGACTTATGAATTCCACGTCCTTCCGTGTGAGCACACTTCAGGAATGCTCGATTGCCCCACAGATATCGCTTCAATTATACGCATCTCTTTCTGTTATTATATGGCTTATTCGCCCGTTGCGAAATGCACGCTGGCAGAGTGAAGACGCGGGTCAAGGAATCCTCTATCGACAATATGGAACGTCCAACAGCCTTTCCGTTGACACAAAATTACGCATCCCGATACAATTACCGTTCCTATCCGCCCACCATCATGCTTGGCATTCATGAAAAGTAAGAGTATTGGGATTCTGACGAAGCCAAAGTTCCCCGAAGTAAAGACTACGCTGCTCGGCGTAGTCGCCTGGCTTCGTGAGCATCACATCGACGTCTTACTCGACACGACCTCCGCATTGTTGTTGAACGAACCCGGAGGAATCCCTAAAACTCAACTTGCTCAAAAGGCCGATGTTTTACTGGTACTGGGAGGGGACGGAACCATTCTCAGCGCGGCGCGACTTTCAGCTGAACGAAGCATTCCAATTCTGGGAGTCAACATGGGAGGACTTGGATTCCTGACGGAGGTCCGACTCGACAACCTCTATCCATCCCTGGAACGAGTCTTCGCCAACGATTTCGCCCTTGATGAACGGCTGATGCTTGCCACACATATCCACCGGCATGGAGAAACGGTCGCGCAAGGCGTCGTGCTCAACGATGTGGTCATCAGCAAAGGCACCTTGGCTCGCATGATTGAACTGCACGTTGCAATTGGAGGCCAATTCGTGACGAATCTTCGGGGAGATGGCCTCATCATCGGAACGCCCACAGGCTCTACCGCTTATTCACTCTCCGCCGGGGGCCCGATCATGAATCCCGGTCTCCAAGCGCTCATCCTGACACCAATCTGTCCGCACACCTTGACTCATCGACCCTTGATCGTGCCCAGTAATGCCGTCATTGAAGTGACACTGACCAGTAAAGATGATGGATCAATGGCAACGTTAGATGGACAAGTCGGCGTGGCCATGACACAGGGCGACACCGCCGTCATCCAAGCTTCAGAGAGCCGGACTCGGCTCATCAGATTTCCTGAAAGCCACTATTATGAAGTGTTACGGGAAAAGTTAAAGTGGGGACATAGTTAATGACGGGAGCGCGGTCTGCCGGTTTCAGCGACTTGTCTGTTCGATATATTTCAGCATGTCCTGATTCGCCGAAAACTTGAACTCACCGATACAGTCGGTCTTCTCGGAGAATGTACGTTCGGCCACATCCAGAGCCCGCAGTCCATTCACATCAACCGGTCGACTCTGTCGTTGCTTTAACCGCGTGTGCAGACGGTCCAGGACGTTATTCACGCCTCCCCCGCCGGTCTTCGTGCCCAAGTACCGTTCAACCACCTCGGCGCACCAGTCGCCATCGCGTTTCGCAACACCAACGAGGCCTTCACTGGCTTTTCGAGCCCAACCCGCTAAGAAGACCCCCTCCATCACCTTGCCGGTCGATTCATCATACGCCTGGAACAGAGCATCATCAGGATCATTCCCGGTCTTGTTCGGATTGGTGGTAAACACTCCATTCTTATAGGGGAGCCCGACTGTCTCATCGACCCGATCACCAACAGCAAACACCACTGAATCACAAGGGAACTCGTAATACTCTTTCAGGCCGACAGCGACCGTATCCTCTCCCTTGGGATCGAGCCGATTGTCTTCCATTTCGAGTCCGCGCACGCGATTGTTGGAATCAATGAGAATCCGTTTCGGAGAGGCAAGGAAACGAAAACCCATCTTTGTCTCAGACATTTTTGGTTCGCACTTGGTAAACTCGTCGGTAAATGCCTTCAAGACTTCCTCAGGGTTCTGTCCGACCTTGGTGAGGCGGTCCTTGATACGGGCAAACTCAGCGTTGATCCCCTCAAGATCCATGTTGGCACAGATACTCCGAATCTCCTTGGGATTGTATTTTCGTTCAACCGGTCCACGTCGCACGATCGCCGTAACCCGTTCGACCTGTTTATAGCGGGTTAACCAGTGGGCAATATCCACCATCACGTCACCAGCCCCGATCACCGCAACGTGCTTTCCCATGTCAAAGGGGCGATCCCCAAATCCTGGAAGCCGATTGAAGTGATAGACGACGTCTTTTGCGTGAAACACGCCTTGTGCAGAATCCCCTTCCACACCAATGGCTTTGGTTCCCTGAGCACCGATGGTAAAGACAACCGCGCTCGCCCCTAGCCCACACACCTCTTCAACTGTGAGATCCTTTCCTTTCCCAATCGTGACGTTCCCTAAATAATGGACGTTCTTCTGTTGAAGGAGCTCCCAGTACTGTTTTTTAAGACCCCCGCGAAGCTTCAACTTGGATGGGAAGATCCCATATTCTGCCAACCCACCGAATTTAATATCACGGTTTAGAATGATGACCTCGTGCCCGACTTTTGAGAGAGCAGCCGCCACTGCCATACCAGCTGGCCCTGCCCCTGCCACGATGACAACATGTGCCTGCGATCCGCTCATATTCACTCGTCCTTCGATATACGTAGAAAAGCCTTGATTATCAACGATCCGCGGACTGTAACATAGCGATTCCTGCACTGTCAAAACGGGTGGCGCATTGATGACTCAAAGGAACCGCCGCCCATGGCTCCTACTTGCACAGTTCTCACCTGTCGTCTACAATCCACCGGCTTCTACGGAGAAGCGCTGCGAGTCACAGGCACGATCCGTTTCGGTCTTGCTTCCCACGGTATCCAGGATCTCCGGTGCCTCTCTCATTCAGGATAGGCAGATCCATCACAACCCGTGAGACTCGACAAGGCTCTTCATGCCCTCACACCCGACGGCTGCTCCATCAGACACTGGCCCCCAACCGACTTCTATTCACTTCCATCCGGCTTGCATGGATGGTCAGCCTTTCTCTCCCAGGCAGTTGCGCCCGGACGAAGCCTATCTCGTACCGGACTTTGATCAGGCAGAAGTACTTATTGCTCAAGGCATCAATAGCGCTCGCGTGGCAGTGAGTGCTCATCGTACGGAATACTCTCAGGTGGCGGGAGAACTGCAGCTCGTGCCGACCTCACCATTCACATTTGACGAATCCATCGTTGTGGTCCTTCCGACCTATAATGAACGTGCCAATCTGGAGGCATTGGTTACGGCAATTGGCCGATATCTCGTCACCGATATTCTGATTGTGGACGACAACTCACCGGATGGGACCGGCGATCTGGCTGATCAGCTCAGCACCGGCTCCCCTCATATCCATGTGCTCCATCGGTCCAAAAAGGAAGGGCTCGGACCGGCCTACATCGCGGGCTTTCAGTGGGCCCTCCAGCGACCGTATGATCGAATCATTGAGATGGATTGCGACTTCA
>NZ_JBLFBO010000056.1:0-13340 GCF_047338595.1 Nitrospira sp. BLG_1 | reverse complement strand
ACCTCTAGTGTGCCGGTTGTCGCGCCAGCGGCAGTGCCGGGTAGCTATGTCCGGTAGCGATAATCGCTGAAAGCATCTAAGCGAGAAGCGTGCCTCAAGATAAGCTCTCCCGTGGCGCAAGCCCCCTAAAGACCACTCGTAGACCACGAGTTTGATAGGCTGGGTGTGGAAGGCCCGTAAGGGCCGTAGCTAACCAGTACTAATCGGTCGTGCGGTTTAACATCCTTTGCTCCTGATAGACATGGTCTCGCGCATCGCACAGTGCGCGTCGTGAAACGTACAAAGTGAAACGTGAAAGTTCTTCAGACTTTTCACCTGTCACATTGGACTTTTTACACAAGATGTATTCAGTGTGAATGTTCCCGGTGGCCATACCGGAGGGGCCCCACCCGTTCCCATACCGAACACGGAAGTTAAGCCCTCCAAGGCCGATGTTACTGCTGCCGCGAGGCAGTGGGAAAGTAGGACGCTGCCGGGTTACAAAAAGAAGCCTGCTGGTGAAAGCCAGCAGGCTTTCTTATTTTGTGTAACCCGCAGCCGCGTCCTGAAGAGAGTCGGTGGGCTTTCTCCGGAGACGTTAATCACGATACAACGATACAGAGTCGAGGGTACGAGCAAGCTCGGTGTGGAACTCTGCTGGGTTATAACGAAGGCCCGCTGATCGAAAGATTGGCGGGCCTTTTCTTTTTTGACTTGGTGTAGCGTCCAGTAGAAAGGCAATGGGATTTATCCGGCCACGACACTTCCGATAAAGCAATGAAGTGACCTTCCCCCGATTGTACAGACACCTCACGAAGGAGGACAATGATGCAATCGGAGGATGGCATAAGTAGTAAGACGAGATGGCAGTACACGGAAAACTTTAAAGCAGAAGCAATGCGCTTAGTTCAAGAATCGGGACAACCTGTTGCCCACGTGGCATAGAATCTGGGTATTGCCGACCATCTGCTCTACCGGTGGCGGGCCGAGCAACAGCAGGCCGAGTGCCAGGGCCGCACACGCCAGTCGATACGGGCCGAACAGGAGGAGCTCGCGCGGTTGCGACGAGAAAATGCTGTTCTGAAGCAGGAGTGTGATTTTTAAAGGGGCTGGCATAGCTAAAGAGACCTGAGAAGGGTAACTTTAGCGAATGATTTATAGACGGCGAAGCCGGTTGAGCGGGAAGCAGCAGGGACGCCTGATTGATCTGTTTGTCGCAGGAGCCACGGCACGAGCCGCGGCGGAGCTTGTCGGTGTGAACCGGAATACTGCCCGAGTGTTTTACCATCGGCTGCGCCAGTTGATTGCCAGTAAGCGGCCCAGCTATGACTTGTCGGGCGAGGTGGAGGCGGATGAGAGTTACTTTGGGGGGTGTTCGTAAAGGCAACCGTGGCCGGGGCGCAGCGGGCAAGGTGCCGGTGTTTGGTTTGTTAAAACGGGGCGGGAAGGTGTTTGCCGCGATTATTCCGAATGCCCAGTCGAGAACGCTGCTGCCCATCATTCGTGAGCAGGTGCCACCAGACAGCATCGTCTATGCGGATAGCTTCACCGCGTATGATGTGCTGGATGTCTCAGAGTTTCACCCTCGACGCGTCAACCACAGCAAGGTCTTCGTTACCAAGCGGGGGCATCACATCAATGGGATTGAGAACTTCTGGAACCAAGCCAAGCGGCATTTGCGCCGATTCAATGGCATCACACCAGACAATTGTTACTGGTTTTTGAAGGAGTGTGAATGGCGCTTCAATAACGGCAATCATCAACAGCTGCTGAAGTAGCTTGAATAATGGTATAAATAAACTAAGCATTAGCGCTTAGCTATGCCAGCCCATTTTTTAAAACGTGCGGTGGTCTTCTTCGCGAAGGAGTCCCGATGAGATGACGGGTGATCCAGGAGCACGACCGTCGCTATCCGATCCGCCTCATGTGCCGAGCCTTGGCTGTATCCTCTGCAGGACATTATGCCTGGCGGGCACGTCCCGAGAGCGCCCGGGCAGTAGCTAATCGAGGTCTGTTGACCGCAATTCGGCTGCTTCACCACGACAGTCGCCAGACCTACGGGAGTCCCCGGATCTGGCAGGCCCTCCGCGCACAGGGCCACCGGGTTGGGGAACATCGCGTGGCGCGAATCATGCGCCAGGCTGATCTGCAAGCCAAGACCGTGCAGAAATGGCGAGTGACCACGGACTCAGCGCACCGCTTACCCGTGGCGGCAAACACCCTACAGCGTCAGTTCACGGTGCCGCAGCCCAACCGGGTGTGGGCGGGCGCTATCACCTACATCTGGGCTCTGGAAGGCTGGCTGTATCTGGCCGTGCTCTTGGATCTCTGCTCGCGTGCCGTCAGCGGTTGGGCGATGAGCCCGCGGTTGAACGGCGAGTTAACCGAGCAGGCCCTCCGCATGGCGCTCAAAACCTGGCAGCCCACAGCCTGACGTCTGCATCATTCTGCTCGCGGCAGTCATGCGGCAAGATCCTACCAGCAGTTGCTCACCATGGATGGCATCACGGCCAGCATGAGCCGCACCGGCAATTGCTGAGACAACGCCTGTGTCGAGAGCTTCTTCGGAACATTGAAGCGGGAACTTGTGTACCATCGGCACTATGCCATATGAGCGGAAGCGAAACAGGACATCTTCGAATACATCGAGGTGTTCTACAATCGGACGCGTCGACACTCGACCCTCGACTATGACTCCCCGACCGAGTACGAAGCGAGGGCTATAGTCGCGTAACATAGTGTCCACAAAATTGGGGGAAGATCAGTAGTGGGTAATCAAAGCCGTTACTAGAAGAGGAACCTGACACGGTGACAAAGAAAATCAGCCATGCCGCGCCTGTGTCTACGACTGCGGCGCAAAAGTGGGGGATTTAAGTATTCGCACGTCGGTGATTCCCGTAAGAACTCAGGGGGAATGACAAAGGGCCTCATAGCCAATCGTGCAATGCTGGATTATGCGATCATTAGACGAGCCACATCGTCTGACACCGTACCTGTTTCAAGTCCTGTAGGTCGTCATCTGTAACATTTCGTCCTCTCATGAGAAACGCTAGTACGTAAGTGGTTATTAATAAACAGAAATGGGCATAATTGATGTGGTGCGTATAAAACCTACTCGACACTCTTGACGTAAAAAGAAGATTGGGAGAATAATAATATGGCCATCGGAGAGAGGAGTTCCATTGTTCTTTCCAAGACGTGCGGAAAGATGATCTGAGCAAGGGAAAAGACTTTGCTGGCATAATCTTGCTGGTGGTTACGGGGTGTTATGCGTTTCAGCAATCGGAATTGGTGGCAGTTGGCGGAGAATTAGGTTCAAAGAGGGTGATGCATGCTGAATCATCTTAAATCCCATGCCTTGAGCTATAGCCTCGCTGCTGCGGTGGTCCTCTTCTTCATTGGGCAGGCCGTGATATCGAACTTGAAGAACGAGACGAACGCATTTGCGCCTGAGCCGGTCGAAGGCGCAATCGACGTCGCCCCGGTAGCTGGATTCCAGGTGGTGTTGGAGCAGAAGAATCTCGAGCTCATTGCGGAGAATGACCAGCTCAACGCGCAGTATGATCTGCTCAATGGTCAATATGGCCGGCTCCACAAATCTAATTACAAACTCAATCAAGAGAATAGCCATCTTCACAACGCCAATTTTATTCTCAATCGAGAGAATGGTGAGCTTCATGAAGCTAATTTCACACTCAATGAAGAGAATAGCCACTTGCATCAAACCAACGGCGAACTCAACAAAGAGAACCAACAGCTCCAACAACAGATTCAACGCCTTCAAGAGATTATCAAAGAAAAGGAAGATCTCACCCAGAACCAGAAACGCGAGCTTGGGCAGCAGCACCAACAATTGGCTGCCTATGCGCGTGCAATTGACGCAATGAATGCTCCCAAGAAGGAAGTGAAACAGACCGTACAGAAGAAAACGAAGACGGATGCGGGTTTGGTACAGCTGGCGAAGGAGACCTTGGGAGTCGATGTCACGGTTAAGGAGTGCCAATAATCTCTGTTCATTGGCCGAACGTCGTTCATCGTCACGTCGCTCATATTGAATACAATGATCTTCATACTAGATACTAGGAAAACACAATTCGATTGGTACCTCAAGGTGGAGGAACATACATCATGATCTTCCTGCTGCTTGCCATACTGTTGGTCCCTGCCATTGCCCAGGCTGAGGAGAAAATCGTTGCGGTGCCGCGTGACCAGTTCGTCAAAGTGCTGGGTGAGGTCAAGCAGAACAAACAGTTTCTTGCCGAGTCGCAAGAGTGGTTGGCGAAGTATAAAGACATATTCGAGAAACAGAGAAGCTATGTTGAAACGTTAGAGAGTCTTAACGAGACGAGGAAGCAAGAGACCGAATTGTTGCAAGAACAAAACGCCGCGCTCCAGAAAGAGATCGAGGAAGAACGGCAACGGAAAGCGGACATGGCCTGGCAGAAACAGGCGGAATGGGCGGGGTATGGAGCAGCGATTCCCACGGCGATCATTATGTTGAGGAAGCTGGTCTTCAAATTCTAACCAGGGACCGCGACAAGGAACGAATACATCTCTGACATGTCCAGCATGTCACGTTCATCATCTCAGTGGGGCCATAGAGGGGGGGGAGGTATTGCGATCATGATGATCTTGCTCCGCTCTCAAGGGGCGTCGGTATGTCATGGTAAAGAGGTAACGGAGAAGGTGTCGCCCATTAGAGGAAAAGCGGGGGCAGGCTTTTCTATTTTGGCACTGTTATCGCCTGGTGCAGAATTTACCACGACATTGAGCAAGGGATGTGGGATTGCTCCTTGCCGCTTCCAATCTGGTCTATGGGGTCTGGTCTTGCAATCCAATACTGTCCAGAAAAAACTACCTTCTGTGTCTACTCGTCGGACAGGACGGACGAGCCAACTGGTACATCTTTCCGAGACGCGCGCATGATGGCGTCGATTTGCGATGCTGTTGTACGGCACCAAAAGACTGGCGGATAGGTTTCCGCACGACCATTCCAGCGGTCCGTTTTCTGCCGTCTCGCAAGGCGATGCGGGGTGAGTGCCATGGCTTGGTCCAAGTAATCAATGCCAACTCTCTGGCCCACTTTTTCAGCTGAACGTGCGTTACGGTCGTTATTGATTATAAATAACCCCTGACTGCCTTATCTCGTTCAGACCTGTCTCTTTCTGCTCCGCGTTGTTTTTCTCGCTCAGTGTATCTGCGATGCAAGAAGGTATGCTTTCAATTCTTCTGAGTAATATTGAACGATTTGTCGCTCTTCGGGAGACAATGGCAAATTTCCGATAAAAGCTGAAGAAGAAAGGATCGTTTCGCAGGAGCGGATGAACCCATGAATTTCATGCCGTAACGGAGAAAATGGACTGCAAGACGCCGACATCGGACACCGCCTTTCTCACAATTGTCAACGGTGGCCCTCCAGAAGCCGCCGGCAAGCTGTGCGCGGGGACTGTAGCCTTTGGGAGGCGAGACCCATCGCATGCAAAGGCACGGAATGCAGCGGGCTTTTAACTTGGAGACAGCTTGCGGCTGCTGCCCTTTCTTATAGATGACGACTGCTATAATTGCCAACCCAAGAATCACGCCCGCAAATGTCAGTAAGTTTGTATCCATCGTGTCTCCTTCCGTGTGTCAGTAAATAAACACATAACTATGGGTTATTCGATCCGGGAACTACACAGCAACATTCTTTGCGTCCAGGGTCTCACCATGCGAGTGCTTCAGTTGGACTGGTCTGGGCATGGTGCCGTCTGGTCCAGAAGCTTAACCGCCGCGAGGCGATCCTTGATCTCCTCACGATTAAATAGCCGCGCCACTTGCAAATCATTCTGCACCGACTTAACTCCGTCGATACCTTTGGCGATATTCTCCGCCGTCTTTTTTGTCTCGTCAGAACTCACATTGCCCTGGATCCTCACCAAACCCTGTGTACTTTCGACGTTGATCTCTCTTCCCATCACTCGGGCATCAGTAAACAGGGCAATCTTCGTCCTTGTGGTGAGCCAGATATCATTGAGAGCAGTGTGTTCATTCACATTGCCGAGCCCGTTCGCCCATCCTGTCACGACCACCCCCCCGATAACCAACGCCCCGCATACGATCAGAGCAGTCCATATATTCATGATCGCTTTTTCCTTAATCCAAGAGAGTGCTTGGAATGTCGGTCATGAGTTGTAAAGGCATTCTTCCGGCACAACTACCTGCTTTCCGACCCGCATGAGGTTCGGAACTATCTTTACTTCCTGGAACCAATCGGCGCTCGAAGCCGTTCAAAGAACTGTAGCATCGGAGCGGCGGAGACTGAGGAATCGGTCACGCTGGGAAGAAGTAGGAAGCGTAAGGGATGGGACAGTCACCGGAGCTGCAGTATCACCTTGGGCGCTCTTGGTAGGAGAGTCAAGTACTATAATGTTGATGAGGCGACAGAGCGATTATCAGAGCCACAAGACGTTCTACCTTAATACCACTTGACTCTGATGGCGGATGGGATCAGGGTGATCCTATGAAGTATTAAGCTGCGTCGACTGTCCCATCTCTCGCGCATATCTTTCCCGCTCCTGCGCGTCTGATTCATCAGTTTCTCTCGTTTCGTGGAAGAACAACGGTCATCGCGTCCACCTATGACTATGCGAATAGCAATTCCACAGGAGTACTGTCTTCCGGCGTGGGCTCATAAAACAGGCACCGACAAGGAGGCCGCATCATCGTGCTAGCAACTACTTCAATCTGCGAGATTGCGTCAACGGACACATTTCGACATCCGGAGACAAATTTTTAGATATGGATGAATTAACAGATGCTTTGTTCAATAGCCATCTCTGGAATCTTGGGGTTAATGTGCTTATCGTTGTGGCCTTGATTTGTGCCGTCTATGTGTCACGGGATTTCTACAGGTCATGACAGATGGAGGAGGGAACTCAGGAAAGAGTATGCATGAGGATGAGCAAGAGATCGGATGTGATCTTGAGAAACCGCCGTCCCTCTCCTGTCATCACCGTTGTGAACGCCGATGAACCACGAGACTGCCTCAGCGGTACCAATGTAAGTACTAGTGGACTGTAACAGTTGATTCAGTAGTAGCCTGTCGTTGTGACTCAATTCTAGAAATTCTCATACTCACAGGCCCATTATGCTTCTCATGGGCATAGAGGGGGATCGCCGTCACGACATTGCGGTTAACAAAGAAGAGAACCACAAGACAGAGGCCCGCGGTCCACATCATCGTCGCGGAGAGATGAGCGGAAAAGAAGAAGGCAATAATCAGAATGGCGGCGACATCATCGAAAATAGCGAGTGATACCAGAAATATCTTCAGTGAAAGAGGAACCCGCTGACCCAACAGAGAGAGAATGCCCAAGGAAAATGCCGTGTCGGTGGCGATAGGAATGGCCCAGCCGGCCATGCCGGCGGGATTATCATAATTGACCCACCAATACATGAATCCGGGAACCACCATCCCACCGAGCGCGCCCAGTGCCGGAAGCCCCACATTCGACAGATCGGATAGTTCCCCCTCCAGGAGTTCCCGTTTCAATTCCATCCCGACAACAAAGAAAAACAGTACCATCAGGCCATCGTTGATCCAGAGGAGAAGGGGTTTCTGAATCTGAAACTCCCCAAACTGAACTCCGGCTGGGATTTGCAGGAGGCTCTCATACAGATGCTTCAGGCCGCTATTGGCGCACAACATGGCGAGGGCTGCGGCAAGAATCAGCAGAATGCCGCTGGCGGACTCTAGCCTGAGGAATGTGCGAATACTGCTAATCATTGAGCCAGTGCCGATGCGTTCGGTACATAAAGTTCTGGAATTGTCTAGGCTGCGAGATTCCCAACCTGTTGTACGTACACTCTGTTCACATCTCGACCGTCAAGACAATACCATAGCGTTGCGGTGACAGAACCTTCCTACTCCGTAACATTGTCAACAATGAATTCATCTCCGGTGGCGGTTACCCATCAATCGCGTAGGCATTCACAATGGACTCCATTGACACACCCTTGGTTGGCCCTGTAGGGTGAACGTGACGTATTGAGCCACGCCGACTATCCCATCTCTCGCGCGTCCCTCCTCTTCCTGCGCGTCTGATTCCCTAGTGTCCGCCGCTTCTACGCCAGAAGTCCGTTCTGTCCATGAGCCTTGAGCGCGAAGATAGGCCTTGGGCAGATGGTGGTTTTCCCACATCATGGTAAAGGAGAATCGTATGAACCAGGAACAGTTCGGGCAATTTTGGGATCAATTGAAAACGCCGCTCAAGGATTACTGGTCGAAGATTACCGCGGAGGACTTGACGGAGATCCGTGGGGATTTGGCGACGTTCGGGTCGGTCATTCAGCGGCGGTATGGAGAATTGCAGAAAGAGGAAGTGCGCACGTGGGCCAATCGACGGTATTGCCACTGGTCAGGAAACTATATCGGATATAAGGATCCGGCGCCGGCGTCCTAACGGCCATGGTCGACAGTTATAGCATCCGACGTCCTCTTGGCCAGCTGATGATGACGAAGGCGCAATACGAAGGAGACGTGAGATGAAAAAGATCGTTATCAATAAGAGCTATGAACAGTTTTTCGTGAGTCATAAGGCGTTCATCCGATTACGCGAGCTTGGGCAGGCGGAGGCACTACAAGAGATTGACCGGGGCGCGTATTGGCCGCTCGCAGCGGGACCAGAGGAACCGAGCTTGAATCGATGTGGAGCGCTCATTCCACGGGATGATGAGAGGCTCGTGCAGGTCGTGGAAGAACTGCGGGCAGCGGCCAACGGCCATGCCGCAGATTTGAAAGTCGTCGAGATTCCAGACGACGTGCAATGGGTCATCAACAAGACTGACGGAGTGGAGCATGTGAGTGAGGTGCATCGCACATGGGAGTGAGGCCATCATCGCAGAAAGCATGATCGGAGCTTGGATATGAACGATAGTCGTCAAGACGCAAGGGCAGGGAAAATACACCGATCCGGTAAAACTGACGGTGAGTTGCTCAATGCAAAAGACTTGACGTGCCAGGAAGCGCAGATCGAAGAGCTGCTGTCAAAAGGGGAGTCCACCGAGGGTGAAACCGATGAGAAGCAAGACGACAGTCCTGCGGATCGGAAGCCTACCCCGTAGGGGGCGCTCACAATTCGACATCCCCGAGCAAGTCCGTCGTCGCACTGGAGACGGTGTTATGCAGGTTGCGGTCAGTGGAAAAAGTTGTTCGCGGATGCCCCAGTCACATGGTTGGTGTCCTTGACAGGGTCATGTACGCCTGGTACGGTGAGCGCATCAAGTCGGACGTTCCCGTTCCTTCCCAGTTCCTTTCACTCACTCCGTCAACATTCCCTCCGTGTGTGATCGAGATCGGATCAAGGAGTTTGTCTGCGAGTTTTCCTCATCCATGTTCGTGATCCACAGTTCTACGCGTTGCCTGCTAAAACGCGCGCCGCCAACGGCAATGTTCGTGTGATGGGGTTCCCTCCCATTGGCATCATGTCCTTGTCATCCGTGATCAAGCAGGCAGGGCACGACTGTGTGCTGTTCGATCAGGCCAATCCCGATACCCCGAACCAGGTCATCATCGACCGGATCAACCAAGAACAACCGGCGCTCGTCGGTCTTAGTTTTCTCAGTACCACGAGCTATCCCTACGCCAAGATGCTGGCGCGAGAGATTCGCACGACCAACCAAAGCGTCAAGCTTGCCTTCGGCGGCGTGTTCGCCAGCCTGAATGCCTCGCTGGTGAAATTACAATGTCCCGAAGTTGATTTTGTGTGTCGTGGCGACGGCGAACAGTTGCTGCTCGATCTGCTGGAAAATCTTGAGAATCCGCAATCCGTCGCCAGTCTGACCTGGATGAAGGACGGGCAGGTCGTCCAGAATCCTAACCGCCCAACGGAACGGCAGTTGGATCAGTGGCCGTTCCCGGATCGAGAGAGTCTGGAGCTCGACTATGTCGAGTCCATGCCGCTGGATGTTCCGGTGGTACTCTCCATGAGACGATTCACGACGATGCAGACCTCTCGGGGATGTCCATGGCCTTGCATCTTCTGTGATATTCCGATCTTCAATGAAGGGAAGTGGCGTGCCCGCAGTCCACAGCATGTGGTCGCGGAGCTCAAGCATCTTGAAGCACTCGGCTATGAGTCGGTTGGGTTCGTCGATGATCACTTTTTACTCCAGCCCAAACGAATCGAAGCGATTTGCAACGGCATCATGGAGGCCAAGCTGTCGATCCGGTGGGGCATCGAAGGACGCGTGGATTCGGTCGCTCAACATCTGTTTCCGGCCATGGCCAAGGCCAATTGCGGCGCGATGATGTTCGGAATTGAGAGCGGCAGCCAGAAGATTCTCGATCGCCTGAAGAAGGAACAGACACTGGATCAGGTGACGACCGCCGTCAAAAATGCGAAAAAAGCCGGCGTGGAGATCGTGCACGGATTCTTCACGGTGGGCAATCCGGACGAGACGATTGAGGATATGGAAGCTACCTTCAACTTCGCGTCGAGGCTGCCTCTTGATACCTTCGGGTTCAACCGGCTGTGTGTCTATCGAGGGACACCGCTGTGGCAGGAATACGTCAAACGCGGGCTGGTGAACGAAACCACGGATTGGTACAAGTACTTCAAATGTTCGGAAATCGATCCGACCTGCCTGTCAGGTGAAACCATCAACCGAGTTCGACAGGCCGGAATCAAAAAGCTCTTTCGCTACAAGCTCCTTCATTATCCCCGACAGACTTTTCAACTCCTCCGCCGCTTCTTTAGGTATATGCCGATCCGGGACGTGCTCTATCTTCTCCTGAAACCGTTCATGGGTCAGAAGAAGGGCGCCACCAAGGCTGAAGTCGTCTCACGCTTGGTCGAGCACGCCGACATGAAAGATGCGGCGGCACAACTGACACAGGTAGCGGATGAGATGCTGCACAATGTATTTGAAGCCTCGCGTCTCGAACGATTGAGGATTCAGCAAGCCGCAGAGGGACAACGCGAGTTGCCGATGGTGCAGCCTCGGTAGGTCGAACGCGGGTATTCCTCTGCTAGGGCCAAGATGCCGTCACGACCATCTTCACCCAGTGGAGTGCGCTCGTGCGGATAACAGGCCTTGCCCTAGGCACCATCCAATACAACCACTCTCCACTCAGACCACTCGACCAACAGATACAAGAGCAACCATCGGGCTCGTGCGAGATCTACGGACGCCTTGCTGCGGGAGCATGTAGAACGGGCTTGCTTATCTTCCCTTGGGTTCTGGCGAGCTCCAGTTCGATCAACTTCACCGACATTTCCAAAATTTTCGTCGCCTGTTCTTGGAGTGCCTCCTCCTTGATGGCATGGTTGAGATAGTTCTGGCAGAGGTTGTACATGGCGGCTCTGTACAGTTGAAGACCCTGCGTGCGTTTAACAAGCGTATGAGAAATTTGCGAGAAGGTCCTAGACAGTTCTTCTTTGACGCTCGCATCAATCTTCTCGCTTGAGAGGTCTCGGATGGCGGCTAAGGCGTTGGTGACATTCTGGTCCGTGTCGAGCGGAGGCTCCGCACAAAACCGGCCGGCCGCACTCGCTGCATCCTTCTCAAGTCGAACCAGGACGACTCTCCGATCGGTACTCACCGCTAACGTTCCCACTCGACTTTCGATATCGTCGATCACGACCGGTGATTTGGGGCTGGCAAATATGTTCAGTCCGCATCCGGACAGTACCAACAGACTCGCGATGAGGCTAATGCGTAGAGACAACGTCGATATCATGGTAGGGCCTCCTATGAGAGAGAAAACCATGCTGATGACGGCCTATGAAATGCGGTGTTTTCGGGATTCATGTTGGCTAGCATGGACGAAGTCCGGCAGAACTGCAAGAGCTACATTGCGTAGTAGTACGATGCCAACTGTGAGTGATGACATTGGTACAGATGAGCAGCTGACGCGAGGACTGCTGATGGACTCGGTGGGGTATGGGTTTATTGCTTGGGGATGAGCGGAAGTTCCGATTCTAGGCTGTCATTCCGTTCGACACAGATTCAGGAAGTCTGAATCTGTGTCGGATCAAGTGGCGTGCAGGAAGAGAGGGTATCGTGATGGCACGTTACGCCGCTTTCGCTTTTCTCTGGAGCTGGCCTTTCGCTGCGGCGACGATATTGTCTTTCGTGAATCCAAATTTCTTTTGCAGCTCCTTGAGGGGTGCGGATGCTCCAAATGATTTCATGCCGATGATCTCACCGGTCAGTCCGGCATAACTCGCCCATCCAAATGTTGACGCCTGTTCTACGCAGACCCTCGCGGTGACGTGTGGCGGAATCACGCTGTCGCGATAGGCCTGTGGTTGATGTTCGAACAGCTCCCAGGAGGGCATGCTCACGACGCGGGCCTTGATGCCTTCTGTCTTCAATTGTTCAGCTGCCTCCAGGCAGAGCGAGACCTCGCTACCGCTTGCAAGAAGCAGGACGTCCGGCTTTCCCCCAGGCACATCGGCTAAGACGTACCCACCTTTCGCCACGCCGGATGCAGCGGCAAATTTGGAGCGGTCGACGGTCGGGATGGCTTGTCTGGTTAGGATCAATGCCACCGGTTCATGTTTCAACTGCATGACGACACGCCAGGCTTCCGCGACCTCGTTCGCATCAGCAGGGCGTAGGACGATGAGGTTTGGAATTGCTCGCAACGAGGCGAGTTGCTCAATCGGCTGGTGCGTAGGCCCATCCTCTCCGACTCCGATGGAATCGTGGGTGAAGATATGGATGACGGGGACTTCCATCAACGCACTCAAACGGATCGCGCCTCGGCTGTAGTCACTGAAGATCAGGAAGCCGGAACCATAGGGGCGCACTTTGGAGAGGGAGAGTCCATTGAGTACGGAGCCCATGGCATGCTCTCGGACCCCGAAGTGCAGGTTGCGCCCGCCGCGATCCTTCGCAGTGAAGTCGCCGGCTCCCTCGAAGGTCAAACGAGTCTTGGTTGAAGGAGCCAGATCCGCAGAGCCTCCCAAGAGCCAAGGGACATTCTTGGCTAGGGCATTGAGTACCTTGGCAGAGGCATCACGTCCGGCCACGCCTTTGGCGTCGGCTGGGAACAGGGGCAACTCCTTGTCCCATCCTTCCGGCAGTTGACGCTGTTGCATATCAGAAAGGTGCTTGGCGAGTTGGGGGAATTCCTTCTGATACTCCTCGAATTTTTCCATCCAGACTGTGCGCGCCTCGTGTCCGCGCTTGCCCATGCCCTGTTGGAAATATTCGCGGACACCATCCGGCACCAGGAACTTTTCCTGTTCGGGCCAGCCATAGTTCCTCTTGGTCAGCCTGATTTCTTCTTCGCCGAGCGGTTCGCCGTGCGCCGCGTGGGTATCTTGCTTATTTGGTGAACCGTAGGCGATGTGGCTATCGACGATGATCAAGGT
>NZ_JBLFBO010000055.1:0-13412 GCF_047338595.1 Nitrospira sp. BLG_1 | reverse complement strand
CCACTGACAAGATCGCCGCGGTACAGCACCGTACTCTGACCACTTCTCAGCCTGATCGAGAGGAAACGGGTTTCTTCCGTTCGACGGAAGATCGTCTCAATAATGTCTTCGACAAGCGACACCACTGCCTTCACAGGCTCACCCCCGCGGTCCTGCACCAACTTGGGGTCAAGTGGAAGATCCGCCGTCAAATAGACCTTCAAAATCTCAGCTGCGGCAGCCTTGTTGGGCCGACCGACTTTAATTTTTCGATCGATTCGACCGGGACGCAACACAGCCGGATCGATCAGGTCCGGTCGGTTGGAGGCCAGAATGATGACGACATCCCGCAACGACTCGATCCCATCCATTTCGCTGCAAAACATCGGGACAAGCGTGTTTGAGATATTGAAAGAACGCATGGCACGCCGCGTCCCCACAATCGACTCCGCCTCGTCGATGAAGATGAACGGCAGAGCTCCTTCTTTTCGCCGAGCCCGAGCCTGCTCAAAGAGATCCCGGATCATCCGCTCCGACTCCCCCAGCCACATGTTGAGAATTTCCGGTCCTTTGACATGAAGGAATGCCCCGCTCGTCACTGGGAGGCGATTCTCCAGATCAGATCCACGTCCCTGCTGCGATTCGCTGAGCCGCTTGGCTAAGCTACCGGCAGCGGCTTGCCCTATCAGCGTTTTCCCACACCCGGGTGGTCCGTAGAGCAAAAACCCCTTTGGTTGAGAAAACTTGAACCGTTCGAACGTCTCCGCATGCACGAGAGGATATTCAATCGCCTTGCGGATCGCAGTGATCGCCTCGTTCTGTCCTCCAATCTGTTCCCACGTGACCGTGGGTGTTTCATCCAGAACATGGCGGCTGGCCTTCCGATCCACCAGTTTCTCAAGAGCTATGCGGAGACTAGGATCGATTCGAATATGGTCCCCCGCACTGAGCTCGACACTGAGCAAATCCGTCGAACGCTGCAAAATCAACGACTGCCGGCCCATATCCTGCTCAAACCGCAACCGGCCGTCCGGTAACGTTTCAGCCAGTTTCAAAATGGGCCCGTTCCGATCGTACCCCAGGGTCCGAATAACCGCATAGGCTTCATTGACCAAGATCTGGGTGCCGATCCGCAGGTCGGCATCAGCCACGCGAGGATCCACGTTGGCATAATACTCCGCCCCACCGACGATGATACGGGCGAGACCCGGAGCCGGAATCTCAAGCAAGGTGCCGATCCGATTGGCTGGCGCTGTGAGCTTGGCCACGACCTCACTCACCTTCTTGAGCTCTAACTCACGTTGCTGAGAAGCAGTTTGAGACAGCATCACGGCATGCCGCAGCTTGTACAGCAGCTTTTGCCGAGGATCACCATCTGAGAAAGAGGCGAGACACTGTTCAATCAACTCGATCGGATCCGTCCCGGTCTTCAGCGACGGCTCATCGCTCCTGTCATGCTGCGTCTCCTGGTCAAAAGAACTACGATCACTCATAGACAGTCCTTTACCAAACAGAATTGAGTGATCCTACCATACACATGTTGTGAATTACCGCCACGCTAGTTGACGGCCTGTAGCGTGACCGCCACCTTTTCGCGTCGGTTACCGCGGAGGATTTCGACGGTCACCTGATCACCGACCTTATGTGCTTCCATGACATCCATGAGATCATCAATGGTAGTCACAGCTTTGCCGGAGACCGCGACAAGGATGTCACCAAGTTGGATCTGTCCCGTCATCGTTTCGCGGGCCCCCTTGAGACCGGCGCGGTCCGCTGGCCCGCCGCGCGTCACCTTGCCGATGATCACCCCTTTGATTCCCCATCGCTTTGCCATTGCATCAGGGACCAGCGAGACCCCCAGTCCAGGACGGATAAGCTTCCCGTGCTTGATGAGTTCAGGAACGATACGATTGACGGTATCGACCGGAACCGCAAACCCAATACCGGCATAGGCCCCACTCGGACTCACGATCTGTGTATTGACCCCGATCAATCGCCCCGCACTATCGAGCAAGGGACCGCCGGAGTTGCCAGGATTGATCGCGGCGTCCGTCTGAACCACCCCTTCAATCGTTCGATTAGACATTGATTTGATGGTCCGGCCCAAGGCACTGACGACACCTGTAGTCAAGGTGTGATCGAGCCCAAACGGATTTCCGATCGCCAGCACTTTTTGCCCAACTCGCAAATCATGAGAGGAACCGATCACCATCGGCTCCAACTGGCCGTCCGAAACTTGTATCTGAAGCACCGCCAGATCGTGATCGGGATCGGCCCCAACCAACTTAGCCTGATGTTCACTCCGATCCGCCAAGGTCACCTTGATCGCATCAGCTCCATAGATGACATGAAAGTTCGTGACGATGTGCCCTTGCTTGCTCCAAATGAACCCGGATCCTGATCCCTGCGGCACTTCCATGACATTGAGGGACCAAATGTCCTGCTGGATGGCGGTATTGGCAATGAACACCACGGACTTCGTCGCTCGCTCAAAGACCGTGATCGTCGTTCGCTCATCGGCACCCAGCTCCAGGGGCGCAGGCGTCACAGCCCGCGGTCTTCCTTCAGGGCCGTCATAGACGGCTCCCAGCGGCTTGCCCCAGTCCGCCGCGACCACTGTTGAACTCAGTAAGAAAGTGACGAGGAACAGGTAAGAATATCTGAGCGGGCTATTCACCTAATACCTGTAGGACCAATTCACGGGTTCGCGCACGCGTGTCAAAATCCACGAGGACGATCTGCTGCCAAGTTCCAAGCAGCAGCGACCCGGCGGTAAACGGAATCGTGACGGAAGGCCCTTGCAGTTGCCCTCGAAGGTGACTGTGACCGTTGTCTTCTCCCGGATTAACCGTATTATGTCGCCAGCGGGGATCTACCGGGATGAGACGGTCCCAAAACGTGTGCGTGTCGGCGCGGATCCCTGGTTCATCCTCAATGATCATCACGGACGCAGTCGTGTGCTTGACAAAGACCGTCACAATTCCTGCATGAAGCTTCGCCTCTGCCACGGCAGCGGCAACAGACTTAGTAACATTTTCGATCTGAGTCCCCCCGGCCATTTGAATGGTCAGCGTTACAGTCCGAACGGCCATCAGATGCTCCTAGGCAGTAAGATTGCGGAGGTACCGGCGGTCGTGCTGAGTCAGCGGTTCACCTCGCGCTGCCTCAAGAATCGAGTCAAAGGCCCCCTCGGCCGTCAATCCTCGTACAGCAGCTACAACCTCGCCACTGAGGATCCCCTCTTGCTCCAACTTATCCAGATACGCAAACGCCTCTGCCAAGCTTTCTTTGCTCCTGGCATAATAGTCACGTCCTCGACGCTGGTTACTGTAAGCCTCAAATTGCTCACAGGCCACAAGGACTTCCGCTAATTGTTTCACCCATGATGGTGCCTTGGCTAACCGTTCCGGGTAATAGTAGTACAGCATCACCTGCTGCATCCACGGTTGCCAGCTCACCCCCAGCTTCGTGAACGTCGGCCTCACCGCCCGCAACCGCCTAGCCAGGCGCCTGGCATACCCCAACCTCATCTCAACCTGCTCGATCGCCCAGCGATCCAGCAGTACTCCCGCAGCCGCAAGGTCCTTTCGATAGCGCGACACGAAGGCCTCCGTCTCACGACCATACCGTGTATGCGGATGAACGGCTCGCCATTCACGAGGTCTCGTGGGAATGCCCTGTTGTTTCGCCCACGACCAGATCGTGCCAAAGAGTCGTCGATCCAGACCCGCACGGCCGAGGTCGTGCAGCAGGCAGGCCACATGATAGAGCCGGACCCGATCTTCAGGATGTCTCAACCGCACGGCGACAGCCACACACATCGTCGCTGTTCTCACGGCATGGGGACGGTCGTAGCCACGGATGATGCGATCTTGGTGGAGGGGATGAGGATAGTCGTACAGACTCATCAAGGCTTTCACGAGCGAGCGTGAAACCCCTGGCGCTTGTAATCGGGAAGGAACAGATCGTGCCATGCCTGATAGATACACCCACGGGATGATACAGATGCTGGGGAGAATATCGTCGGAAGGAAGAAACTGTCAAGGCAACTTCGAAGAGGAATCGGCTCGCTCAATACTCTTGGGTCTGCTATGCTCAAATCATATCCAACGAACGGTACCGGGATGATGAGTTGGTTACGACGCGGTGGGCTCATCGGGATTGCCCTCATGGTAACGGCGCCAATGGACACCGTCGCCGCTTCCCCGGATCAGCTGACCGATCTCACCGGACGAGTCCAGGTTCTGGTGACGTTGAAAAGCCGAGATAACTTTTCCAGTGAATACCGGTATGACATCAGTGTCAGAAACCTTTCACCGGATACGATCACCGGCGATTCTTTGGTGATCGTCCTCGACAAGATCACCAATCTCGCAGGCGAGGACCACGAAGCATTGACCGGGGAATCATTCCTGAAGCGATTCGATGTCCTGGACCAGGACGGCCAGACTGGTGACGGGAAACCCTACTTTCATATCCCGTCGGGATCCGCGCCAGACCTCACTCCACAATCAGACAGTCTACCTGCCAGCATACGCATCAGAAATAGGGACTATGTCGCAGTGTTTACCCCGTCGTTTAAGGTCTTTGGACAAAAACGGGTGTTGCCCGACGCAAAGCGTCCGGGAGGCTCACTCTCCGCCCCTGCTCCTCCGGAACCTGCCGCAGCTGCCAACCGCAAGACCCTCGATATGCTGATTCAGCTGCTGATCAAGAAAGGAGTCCTGACGGAAGAGGAGTGGAAGAAAGCCACCAAGCCGTGAGTGAGTCACCCTGTATAGCCTGTATGGGCACTTGGCCCCGTCCAGACCATTTTCTTGAAGATCTTGGATTGTCCAAAGCCTATCTGCACGAAGACCAGTTCTTCCCTGGATGGACGGTGTTGGTCTTTCACCGGCATGTCACTGAACTGTTCCAATTAGCGCCACCCGAACGTGTTCAGCTGATCGAAGATGTCAGCCGTGTAGCCGGCGCCTTATTCGAGATCTACCACGCAAAAAAAATCAACTATGAACTCTTAGGGAATCAGCTCCCCCACATCCATTGGCATGTGATTCCTAGACTGCCGAATGATCCAGCCCCACTGGAACCGGTGTGGCGCGTACCACATACCCCTGTCCATCTCACAGGGGTAACGCTTCAACACACAATCGATCGTGTACGATCCGCTCTTCGAGGAAAGGGGTAACCCGCACGTGATCTTATGACGGTTGATCATGAATGAGGTGGACCGGACCAGCGATCATGTCTACAAATAGAGTCCGATCTGTTATAGACATGCGACTGTGCCTCAGGGCTTTTTAAAATCCTCGCTAGAGCCATCTTTCCTTCAGGCACCCCTTGACAGATACAGAACAACGCACCTGGCAACAAGAACGCCATCCCCAGAAAACATCACAACCTGTGGATATCCAGTCAGCAGACTGGGAATAGTATGGGCATCAGCCTCATGAAGGGGATAACTCCTGGCAAGTTTCTAGGAATGCGCAAGAAACTCACAAACTACTCATTGAACCACTATTCCTAGGTGTTCGATTGCGAAGAGGCGGATGCTTAAATAATAGGCACTTTGATAATTTTACGCGTGATTCGCACTCTCCCGACCAGATTGCAAGACTTACACACAAGGTTATACACAGAAGATGGGGAGTACGGATATTCCGGCCCGTTAATTTCTAGCGAGAGCCCAAATTCGGAAACGGCAAGGATCTAGCCCGCATTATTCATGAGCACTTCTGTTGCAATCGCCGATCCGCTGCTGCGACAAGCCTTCGGGCGGTGGACTCGCCCCTCGGTCCCTCGACGTACTGCACGAGTACGCCTCAGGACCTCCGGACTCCGCGCACCGCTCTCACAAGGCGGCTCCTCGATTTCGCCACGAACTGTCATGAATAATGCGGGTTAGAGCGACGTGCAGACAATAGACGACACACGGAGCACCGCTTCTTGGTGAAAGCGAGTTTTGTAGGAAGAGAGAATATCCCGCATCGCCTTGTCTGTAGTAGCATTGCCTGGATGGATCAGACTGAGAATATAGGTCGGTTCGTTCACCATCACACCTGACGCCGCCCGCCATTGACCCGACGCCTGCCAGACGGAAAGTCCTTCAGGAAACCGCGGTGTCACCGTCTCAGTGAGAAATCTTGTCCAATCTTCCGGCGTGACTGAACCCGACGGTGTGTCGGTTCCGAAATAGACCATTTCTTGAACGGCACGTTGCCCGCCCTCACCACAAGCAAACCCACTCATCGTCCCGCAACTCGAGAGTACGATGCAAAGGAGAAGACTCAGAGGGCCCCCACCGGCTCTCCAGAAAATAACCAGCTTTCTCTCAAACCTCCTGTCGTCTCGATCTGGCAACACAGCCACTCCGGTTGAACACTGAGACCTCACTCCAGCGGCTCTCACGATGTCCAATGACTGGGTGATACCCCACACACGAATACGATCGCCAAAACAATGGCGCTTCTCCCGCTGAACTAAAAAGAACGCCCCGCGTCTCTCCCAGAACCTCAAGCCTTCAGCCTGCTCGGCGGTAAAGGGCATTCTTGGGCCGCTAATGTTTGCTCGGCTTGAGCAACGGCTTTTCGGAGCGGCTCCAGGTCTTCATCGGTGTTCCGCCTGTTGGAGAGACGCTTCACCACCTGAGCCGCTGCCTCCGCCAAGACCTGCAACGCCTCCCTCATATCATCAGACTCGGTAGATTTTCCGGCTGCAGCTGCACGGGCCATGGCGAGACGACGACGCGGTCCGACATACGGCTCTGGAGCAATTGGATTGTCCTTTTCGAGCTCTGGTCGTCTGAATATCATGACGATTCTCCCATACGATCCGACCAATACCTAGACGCTGTCTTCATACATACTTCTCCAGCCAACATCACTGCGACAACATTCGGCGTTCGTGAAACGTGAAGCGCATCTCGTCAACCGTCGTCCGTTGGGGAGCCAGCCGTTCGTGATTTGATCCGTGAGAGGCCTGCCTCTCACTGCCAACCTCAGGGTTGCACCCACGCCCGTGTCACGTTTCATGCACAACGCTTGACGAGTAGTGCGATCCGAGAGGTTTCGTCATCCACACCGCCATGAAAATTTCCAGCCAGAGACCTGCAGCCGCATGCTCATCAAAACCCAGGGCCCATCAATCCACTGGCGGTGTGACGCCAGGCTCATCTGACCTACCTGGGCAGATTCGGCTCCACCTGTCGAGGACTTGGTGCACGCAAGGAGCGCAGGCCGGTCACGATGGCCTCCAGTTCCGAACGCGCACCCGTTCTGTGCAGAGTCTCATCGAGTAACGCGCGCAGCTCAACCCGCGCGTCACGCACGCGTGTCACGCGAAACGTGAAACTGTAGTCCGGTAAATCGGCATCACTGCATACCTCGCCGCTGGGACAAGGGCTCAACACAACCGTCTCGATATGTTCATCACCGACATTCGGCAACACCGCTTCAAGATCCAAGGCGGAAAGATCGACCCGAGCACGACCGATAAAATCCGCACCACTCCCATCATCCGCACAATGGGGCCCGGCATGCAGACCCTTCCCGGGAGGCAATGTTTTGCAGAAACCAGTCCGCCACCCCACTACATCCTTCTCCCACAGCTCCACTCCAAAACTCAGTGGAGCAGGTTCACCGGCCTCATTGCAGACCGACGTCTTTCCCAAGACAACAATCCCCGGTCGTACTGCGACAATACAACTCCGAACCGGCTCAAAGGAGTAAAATTCTCCTGAATCGACACCACTGAGCTCAGCCGAAACGGTCCAACCTTTTGAGTCTTCCGTCCCGACCATCACCTCATCACTCCCCCACCAATCCCAGCCGGTTTCATTCCGTGCCTTGAATCCTACCGCCTCAAGCTTATAACGTCGTTCCGTCCACTCAATGGCATCCCATGCAACGTCCTGCTCGACCACGGCTCGGACCTCCGAGGTCCCGGACGGCGACGCGGTCAGAGGCTCGTGCGCAAAAACATCGGCACCAAAGCACGAACATGCCGCCACACTCACACACCACGTCATCAATCGTCTCTGCAACACCATGAGGCTCCTCTTACCTGAAACTGTGATCACGCAACCCTTCCATTCTACTCAGCCCCATTCGTATCACCAGATCGACCTACTGATGTACAGAGCTGGCCGGATATAATCCATTGGCAATCATCGAACACCAACACCGCGTGAGGCTGTACGGAGGTGAGACTTAAATCGGGTGACTGTCCCGCCAACGAGCTGCGGGAGAACTATTCGGACAATCTCACGGCACCCTAACACAGATGAAGAACCTGGATGATGTGATCAGACTCTGACCACCACCGTCACTCCGGCTGAACCTCGACAGACCATGCTCAACACCTGCCGGCCTTGGGCCCACAACACCTCACCGCCTTCCCGTCTTCAATTTGGCATAGAGAGAACAGCCTTTCTGCTCTCGGAGGTCGCAGGCTTTTCCATAATGCTTGAGGGCTTCCGTGTCATCTGATTTGACGCCCCGTCCGACTTGATAGATCACCCCGAGATTGATGCAACCCTTGGCGTCGCCATCGTCACAGGCTTTCCGGTAGAGCGTTGCTGCACGAACATCGTCCTGCTTAATTCCGTTGCCCGCCGCATACATCGAGCCGAGGTTGGAGCAACCCCTTGCACTCCCACCGTCACAGGCCTTCCGGTAGAAATCGGCGGCTTGGAAATCGTCCTGTGGGACCCCCGTCCCTTCGGCATACATCACGCCAAGATTATAACAGCCTCGTGCATTTCCGCCGTCACAAGCCTTCCGGTAGAACTCGGCGGCTCGAATATCGTCCTGTTGAATTCCCGTCCCAGCCGCATACATCGCAGCGAGGTTGTAGCAACCTCTCGCGTTTCCGCTCTCACAGACCGCTTTGTAGAGATCAGCCGCTTGCACCTCATCTTGCTGGACTCCGGTTCCAGAGGCATACATCACGGCCAGATTGTAACAACCCTTCATACTTCCGGTATCGCAGGCCTTCCGAGTAAAATCGGCGGCTTGAACCTCATCCTGTTGCACCCCAGTCCCCTCGGCATACATTACCCCGAGATTATAACAACCCCTGGGCTCTCCCCCATCACAGGCTCTCCTCGCGAAGACCACTGCTTGCACATCGTCTTGCGGAACCCCGGTCCCCTCCGCAAACAAGACTCCGAGATTAGAACAGCTCGTCGGATCACCGAGGTCACAGGCTTTTCGAAACATCGCTGCAGCTCGTGCCTCATCTTGCTTCACCCCCTCACCCTTGATATGCAACAATCCAAAGGCGTTACAGGCAGTCGGCGCCCCTCTCTCACAGGCCGCCTTCAGCTGTTGGGATTGATCTGCAGCGTGCACGAGCTGCACCCCGACCAAAACTAGGACTCCGCTGATAAGGCAGGCAGGAAGCAACGTACGAACCGTCATGACATACCCTCCGAAGACGCAGAATAAGGTGAGTGCGCGCAGTCTAGCGAGATTCCCCGTTCAGATTCAAGGCGGGAGAGCGTGCCTCAATGCGCATCAGTATGGTGCATCAACTTTATTGCGGTCGTGCCATCCAACCCACAAATACGTTGCGACAATTTTGATAAGAAACGTATGAACCCTCACCCTGCAGACTATCATCCCCATTCGGATTCCAGATCGTCCACGTCGAGAGCGCGAGGCACAAAAGATGGGCACCCGTCGGCATGCACCTCATCACCCTTCGACCTATGACGAGCAACCGATTCCGCCTCACGCACCCGTTGCAAAGTGAATCTGGAAGGCGATAGGATCCGTTTCCCTCTTGCTCGGTTCGTTCATGTCGGAGGGAACGGCGCCGCCATTGGCTGGGACGTCATCGCCCTGCCGCCTGTGATATCTGAGCGGAGTCCATAACCACTTCCGTGCCGTGATGCCCGTGAGTAGGGCGCCAATCCATGTGTCGTCACCGCACTGTATCCCATTTGGTAGGTCAACCATGCTTGTGAAAATCTCGACCTGTGCACTCATCGTCATGGCCCTGTTCTACGGATCTGTTCCGGTTTCGATTGCGATTACTCAACCGATAGGAGTGAATCCATCATCCACCGTTCCACACGATCGTCTTCACACTCCACCGACCTCTCCCCACCTGTTGCCCTACGGAGCCTGGTATGGACCTCGACATATCCCAGTTCCCGCAAATGCCCCCCGGATCTATCGCATCGACGACGAGTCGCTCCGAAGTGCAATAGACACCCAGGCCTCGGATGATTTAGGTATGGCCAGGAACAATCTCCAGGCGGCCAAGCAGAAAATCGACGAGCTCAAGCAACGCGTTGGCGAGCTCGTGCTGCAACTCCACGCCAAGGACACCGAAATCGCCACCTTGCGGTCGAACGCAATCGACAATTCCAGGAAATTTCGTGAGGACCTCGCCGCACAAACGGAAGAGCTGAATCAAGCCAAACGCCGAGTGATCGAAGTGGAGCAACAGATGGCGGCAACCGCAAAGGGACAGGAACTGGTTCAAGCCAAGCGCCGTATCGCCGAAGTTGAGCAATTGGCTGCTAAGAAAGACCAGGACCTCACCCAAGCCAAGCGCCGCATCTCAGAGGCGGAACAACTGACAGCCAACAAAGAGCTGGACCTGAACCAGGCCAAGCGCCGCATCAACGAGGCCGAGCAACAAACGGCGGGCAAAGAGCAGGAGCTGATCCAGATTAAACGCCGCGTCAGCGACGCGGAACAGCAGACGGCAAAAAAAGACCAGGAGGTGGTCCAAGCCAAGCGCCGCGTCAGCGAAGTTGAACAACAGCTGGCAGCGAAGGAACAGGAAGTGACCCAGGCGAGGCGCCGGGTGACCGAGGTCGAACAACAGATGGCGTCCTCAGGACGGGAACAGGAACTGGCCCAAGCCAAACGCCGGGCCACGGACGCGGAACAACTGATCGTGAAAAAGGAGCAGGAGCTGACACAGGTAAAGGACGAGCTGAAACAAGTCAGTCAAAAGTTCGCCGACGTGAATCCGCAACTCGTGGCGAAAGAAGCAGAACTCGCTCGCACTAAACAAATGCTCGTGGATATTGAGTTGAACGCCAATGCCAACACGAACGCATCAAAACAGACCGACGCCGCGGCCACACAAGACGAACCCCCTCCCGCTCTCTCGCTCCAGTCGATCGATCAAACACTCTCCGCATCCTCCATACTGGGGGCGGATGCCGCCGATGAAGAAGAAACACTCACGCTCATCGGGAACAGCGACCTCCGCAAGATCAGCGAGAGCCTGACGAGCTTGCTCCAACCAGAGCTGAAGAAGGGCACGGTCACAGTGAGACAGCGAGGTAATAAGTTGACCCTGGCGCTCGCCAATAGCGACCTCTTCTCCACCGGTGACGCAACCGTGACCCTCGGAGGCACGTCGTTACTCGAACGGATCGGCGCCGTCTTGCACGGATCCCGGTACCAAGCGATTGAAGTGGCGGGACATACCGACAATACCCTATTCCGATCCGACCTGCGAAAGGGCTTTCGGGATAATCAGGAACTCTCGCGCGCCCGGGCTGACTATGCCGTGCAAGTGCTGATCAACGGAGGACTGCAGAACGACCGAGTCAAAGCCGTGGGCTATGGCGATAGTAAACCGATCACGACGAATGATACAGACAAGGGCCGGAGCAAGAACCGTCGATTGGAAATCGTGATTACCCAGACATCGGAATCAGGAATTGCAGTAGGTGAAGGGAAAACCCAAGTCGGCAAGAAACCACACGATGGGTCACACAAGCGGTGACGGCTCAGTGACGAGAGGACCTGTTCAGAAGTTTTGCCTGCCTCTGAACAAGTCCACACCTCGCAGACTTTCTTAACAGCTCACCCGACCACGTCCAAATCCTCGCACCGAAACACGGATGGCCTAGGTTAAAGCAGAACAACCCGCTGAATGTTCAGAGTCGGCTCCGCAGCCGCTCATACCCGTTCTTCAATTCCTCAATCGCCTGGTTCAGTGCATCACCGACGGACACGGCTGTTTTCCCCACTTCTTCACGCGCAGCCTCCAGCTTCGGCTTGATCTCGTCCCACTGGGTCTCCAGGCGAGCCCATTCGTCCTTTGCCTCCGCCTTCGCCAGATGCAACTGTACTTGTAGTTCATCGCGTTGCTGCTTGAAATGTTCGAGAGCTTTCGTGATTTGCTCAGTAACCTCTGCCATAGGATGCGCTCCTTTGTGAGAAGGTGGACAGATGGAGTAACAATGTCTGCGTCACATGACCACGACTCATCCCATCAAGCCCAACAGCCTCACCCTACTGGGAGGATCCGGACAGGACAGCCCAGATGAGCCTGTGGTTGCTCACCTACCCGATGAGCTCTGGGTGGATGAGTCTGCATGCACCATACAACCGGCAGGTCCAGAGTTCAACCCTACACCCTGCTCAATTGCAAACGCCCTTTCGCCATACATGCTCAGTTATGGGTACATCGAGAACCGTGCGGGACGCTGGCATCCAACCAAAGAGAAAATTCCACTATCAAATACTAAGACCTGGCCAGTACGTAGGGTCTTCCGAACGGCGCAGCGGTTCAACCTAAACAGGTTACACGCCTGGAGGACGCCATGTGGAGGGCTTAAAGTAGGATTGGGCTGGGACTTGACCAACGGCGTTGTGGATCTCAAGAAAATGGTGATAACAAGGTAGACTCTCAATTTCGCTCGGATCAAAGAACCCTGCGTCGGAGGTTTCCTCCTGATCGGCGTGAGGGATTCCGGTGATCACTCTCGCCCTAAACACCGTCTCGACCCCTGACAGGTGATCACCATTTGGATACACCACGGAGAACCGTTCCCCTGCAAAGACGCCGAGAAGCTGTGTGAGTTCGACGTACACTCCAGCCTCCTCCCACACTTCCCGTACTGCTGCGTCTGATGGGAGCTCATGAGGGTCGATAATCCCGCTCGGCGCCCCCCATAAGCCTGAAGACTTATCCTTGACGAGCAACATCCGTCCCTGATCATCATAGACCAGGACCGCCACCGTCGGAACGTGCAACAAGACGGTCCCAACTTTTGCACGAAGAGATTTGATGAACTCAGGTATCGCCATACGGTGGACGATACGCCATTCTCAATAAAGAAGCGAGCCACGACAGGCGTATACCCAGCACTTTGCACATGATGATCAGGAACGGAACCTTGGCTCCGCGCAAGTCCCTTTTTGAGTCGGTATCGCGGCAAAACCTGGGGTAGTCGGGTAAGTCAAGGAGCAAGCGATGGTACCTACCCCTCAGCCCCGTCTGCTTTCGAAACGCCGCATTGACAGATGCGTTTGCGAAAGTGCACCATATACCCCTCGTTGATCTGGTGAAGTTCGCATCAATTCGGATGAAGAGAATATACAACGCCGGGATTAATCTTTAGAGCAGAAGGAGACCAGGATCATGGCATTGCTGATTACCGACGAATGTATCAACTG
>NZ_JBLFBO010000054.1:0-13649 GCF_047338595.1 Nitrospira sp. BLG_1 | reverse complement strand
GACGACTCCCGTTTACTGAGAGTCATCATTGATGGGATTCCCATCGTGAACACCTATGTGCCGCAGGGATTTGAAATTGATTCCCCGAAATACACCTACAAGCTTGGTTGGTATGAGCGGCTACGGAACTACTTCACCAAACATCTTTCACCACAGGCTCCGGCTATCTGGTGTGGCGATATGAACGTGGCACCTCGGCCCATGGACGTCCACAGCCCTGAGAAACATCTCAATCATGTGTGTTACCACGAGGCAGCCCGCGCTGCGTATGAACAGACCGTCGCCTGGGGATTCCAGGATGTCTTCGTGAAACTCTACCCCACGCGTCAACAATACACATTTTGGGACTACCGTGCGCCCAGCTCACTGGCAGCCAACAAGGGCTGGCGCATTGATCATATGATGGCGACCACACCGCTGGCTGATAAATGCGTGAAGGCGGATGTGGATGTCGAGCCGCGACGAGCGAAAGAACCTTCCGACCATACATTTTTGTGGGCAGAGTTTTCGATCTGACCGCGCACGCGACACCCACTCCATCCGAACTGTCGATTCCACCGTTACTCGGTAGGGCGGAATGGAGAGTCTCTTCTACGCGGCCTTCGCTCGCATGTGGTTGTTGCGATTCAGCTCGATCAATGGGTCAATGATCAAGCCGCAATTCAGGCAACGAAGGATGACGGTACTGGAAGACACCGCTGGTTGACGCTCTTGAATCATCAAGCCTTTGCATTTTCGACAGGTCATGGAGTCCCTCCTCCTGATAATGACGACCAGTCTCTCTTAACACTGAAACATTAACGTCGTGTTAACGGTCAGTTAAAACTATCTAATATTCTTTCCTGTCTCTTTCGCTGACACGGGAGTTCCTTCTCTGTTTTCAAAATCTTGCACGGAATCATGAGCGACTTATTCACATATATCAGCAGAAGACTTGTCGTGCCCTCTCATGCAGCTCCCTACCAATGTTCCGATAGAACACAGCGTGCAGCCCTCTTAATAGGCCTACGCCAATACCACCCTATGAAGAAACAGGTGATGAAATGACCGATCACCCTGCCACTATCGTCATCGTGGGTGCAGGCGCGGCTGGTTTGACCGGCGCGATCGCTGCAGCACAAACGCTCGCACAAGAAAAAAGCGACGGTCGCGTCCTCTTGCTGGACGGCGCGAAACACATTGGAGCGAAGATTCTTGTCTCGGGCGGGGGACGATGTAACGTGACTCACGACATTGTGACACCGAAAGATTTTTTCGGAAATCGCAACATCATCCGGAATGTGCTGGCGGCTTTTCCGGTGGAGCGAACGATCGCCTGGTTCACTTCCCTCGGCGTTGAGTTGAAGCATGAATCGACGGGTAAGCTCTTTCCCGTATCTGATAAGGCACGCACCGTGCTTCAGGCATTGATCGATAGCGCTCGACGCGCCGGTGTGACGATCTGTCCGGACCACCGTGTCGACGCAATTTCCCGCACCAGCACCGGGTTTCTCGTGCAACACAGCCATGGCATTACACATGCGTCTCGCGTCATGCTCGCCACCGGCGGTCAATCGTTACCGAAAACCGGGAGCGACGGATTCGGGTTTCAGCTGGCACGCAGGTTTGGGCATCAGATCACTCCGACCGCACCAGCCTTAGTTCCACTGGTACTTGACCGCTCCATGTTTCAGGCTACTCTCTCAGGCCTCTCCCATGAGGTGGAACTCACGACACTGGTAGAAAAGCGAGAAGTGGACCGTCGAACGGGAAGCCTTCTCTGGACTCATGTCGGAATTAGTGGTCCCGTGGTCCTAGATGCCAGCCGCTTTTGGACCTTGGCGACGAAACAAGGCACCGTCGTCGAAATGTACGGCAACTTTGTTCCCGGACAGTCGGCTGATGAACTTCGAGCATGGTTCATTGCCCAGGCGGCTCAGCATCCCAGACGCTCACTGGTTCGAATGCTGTCATCCCTGGTCCCGGATCGTTTTGCCGAATCCCTCTGTCGTCACCAGGCCTGCGAGTCGCAAACAGCGGTGGCCCAGGTCCCACGTCCCCATCGAGATCGGTTATTGAATGCACTCACTCACTTTCACTTTCCGATTATCGGTGACCGCGGGTGGAACGTGGCAGAAGTTACCGCCGGCGGGGTTCCACTTGAGGAAATTAACTACCGAACAATGGAGTCGAAACTGGTCGCCGGGCTTTACCTTCTCGGGGAAATGCTCGATTGTGACGGCAGAATCGGTGGGTTCAATTTTCAATGGGCCTGGACAACAGGGTGGCTGGCCGGGAAGTCGGTGGTCAGGAGCCTTCTCAAGGGACAGACTCCTACTCACCCAGCCTCATCATTCGAATGAGAGATCTACTTTTGTATGCCCGCATCGGTCAAGACAACAATCACCACGTACCCGCTTCCGCTTCCGAACACACCTTCGCTCTCGGGAGAGGATGATAGGGGAGCTCTCCGTCCTCCCGCGTGGGCTCGTTCGAAGGCAACATCATGACTTGAAGTGTTTCGTCGGAGAAACCGTCATTGCGGCTCCGCAAGACCCCTTCCCGATTCAACATTTTGACCGCGTTCGTGCGTGAAACAATCGGAGGATATTCTCTGAATTGCTCTGCCGAGACATAGGGGACTTGGATGGTTACAGGACGACGTTTAACATAGACAAAGTCCCGCAGATTGTCGTCGATGGGTGTCTTCAGGGTCACCACCACCGAACTCTCTGCCGGCAAGGTCGTAATCGAGATCACGTACAATGGCTTCACATCGGGAGGTGCTTCCTTGTTCCCGGTAACCACCAGGGTGGGAGCAGCCGTCAACTGCGTCGCCTGATTGATGGCGGGAGACCGTACACCGACGCGAAGGTTCGTCAGATCACGATTGGACACATTTTCAAGCAGGAGCTTGATGAGCACCCAACCCTGTGGATCGAGCGTCTTTGCCCGGCCTTTCGGGATGGACTGTTCCTCCCGTCGGATGCTGCAATCTGAAACGAGATTACGCCGTTCGAAAAAATACAGCGTATTCATACCCTGCGGCTGAACCCCTCGTTCATAGGTGTAGAACGACACCCCAACGTGAATCATCGTCGGCCTAAACCAGGCCACGACCGTCGGCAGCACGAAGGGGACAAAAGCAGCCAGGAGGCCGAGAATAGCGACCTTGCTGAGGACACTTTGCCCCCAAAACCACACCCAGCCCTTCTTTAGACTCTCCATGCAACGCTCATTCGATGATTTCAGCCTGACCAGCCGTAAAGATACGCTCTTGGAGGAGCTCCCGACAAGGGCAAGACTTCGCCTTGACCGTCGGCAGCCTCATTCGCCATGCTAGCAGTTTGTACGCCGAGGAGAGCCTATGCCGGATGGAATGCAGGAAGATATGGTCGAGAACAATCAGCGCGTCACGCAGCGCTGGAAGGTGATGCTGGCCTTGAGTACCATCTTGATCGCACTCGGCATTTGCGTTGACTGGTCACCATCTCAGGATACCAGTCTGCCGGACACATCCTCATTCCTGGTCATCCTAGGGGTAATTCTCGGTTTTGCAGGACTGCTGGCCGCAACTCGGCGGTGAAGGATGCGCCCGTATGAGGTGGAGGATGGCCCGATCTATCGCACGTATTCACACAAGCCCTGCTATCGATTTCCTCCCTGGAGTTGGACTGCACTGACGCCATAGGGGCTGAAGAAGGCTAGCACCTTGTCCCCCACCTTGAACTGAGCTCCGAGTTGAGTCTGCTGGGTAAGATTCAGAATGTGAAGCTGCCCTTTGTCGTCCCGAATCACCATGGTTCCCGGAATCCCTGTTGTCACAGAAATCACTTCCCCTTGGACCGGGGGAAGAGCCAAAACGGAACGAGGCCAACTCACCACCATCACAACCAAGAGAACCAGGCTGCCCACCATTCGGAATACAAGCCTCTGCATGACGGCATCTCCTTTCAACTCATGTACTCGCGATCTATCAGCATGACTATTGCTAGGTTCTCTTACCGCTGAATATCGTCCGTCATTCTACCAATGATAAAGGGCCTGGGGGCCCACCTTGTCTATTCGCAGAAGACAAATAGATTCATCGACCAACTGCCGCAATATCCGCTGGATCTCATCTCAGAGAGCTATTCTATGTTTCATACATCTCTTCTTGCTCCCTCTGCCAATTCGGATAGCGAACAAGGCTTCGTTCATCACATCGGGCTTGCCATCGATCGCCCAAACAGTGCACTATTCACGCTCTCGTGCTTCAAAATCCAGTGAAGCAGAGAGACTTATAGCGGAGAGCTGTTTGCTCAAACCCACACCCCCCTCTTTTGAGGTAAATATTTCGAGGAAGGTGCTCAGCTACTCTCCCCGCTACCATTACATTACCAACCTGATGGGCATAGATGACAGGGAGCATCCATGAACCATAGAACAGATCCCATGCGGCGACATAGTCGGTTTCCAGTGAGCTGGCCCGTGTTGTACGGAGATGGTGCATTTGTTGCGGACGGGACTGTCCTTGATCTGACTTCCCGTGGTTGGCGAATCACCGGATCAATAGCCGTCGTAGCCGGCATGCAGCTGACCTTAAGGGTGTCGGTCCCAGGCAGGTCCACCCCACTGTGCATTCATCGAGCAATCGTGCTGTGGGTAAAGGAACATGAGTTTGCCATTGAAGCGAATGAGATCGCCCCAGATGATCAAGCATGGGTTGCCGAGTTCCTTCGACACAAACTCGGACTCATGTGGATGTCGCAAACCCCTGACCAAGAGCCCTCACATCAGATCAGAACGACACAATCCCGTGGTGAACCCCTTCCATCACAGCCTTCCCTCCCATCCCTGGAAGACATCCTCCGCCGGGTCGCTGCAGCCGATCTGGCTTCGACCATGATGACAACGAAAGCACATCGGGATAACAATTCAGACGTTCCCCAGAGTGAGATCAACACGCCCATCGACGACGTGCCTGAGAAAGTCTGGAGTGAGGCACGCTCTATTGTTCGGCGCATGCTCTCAATCAAAGCCGTTCGTGGCCAAACCGGTCGAAATCCGGTTCCGGACAATTAGTCATCCTCCCCCAAAAACCTGGGTCTCATGACAGCACCCTTCCGAAAGAGAACAACCAAAACACCCCTAAGAGCGAACCGATTCTCGAGGCAGAGATCATCTGACGTCTGTTCTTAAGAAGTCCCACCCTTGAGGCTCATACTTGGCATGATCCCAACTAGAAATCTTCGAATAGACGAAGCTGATTCGGCCGGCCGATTCCTCGCATCCAAGCTGGTACTCGCGGTGGTTTCTTTGGCTTGAGAGAAGAAGGTGGCCCGCTTGCCAGTAAGGCCTGTGCCGTGATCCATGCTCCAATCAGTTCGAAGTGAGCCAGATCCTTCTCCCGGAGATTGGAGCTCCATTCCGAACTGCCTCGCTTGCTCACTCCGACCGACCGACTCAAGTACCGTAACTGAAAGAACCATTCTCCTGACCAACTGATGCCGACTTGATGCACAACGGCAATAACGCCGAGACGTTCGCCGGTTGTCTGCCTGAGATAGACACCGAGAGCAATGTCATCACGATTCACCACGGTAACCAATGGTTATACCATTAACAAACCATGGTCAATCCCGTAAAATACGTGGCTTGATTTACCTAATCACTTGGCTCTGGAATCAACCGGACCCGAATGTCCAGGACTTTCTGCTTCATACCCCTCTCGATCAGACGGAACGCCATAACCCAAATACGATCATAGATATCCAGTTTCCGGACGTTCCCGAAGAACTGCTTATAGACTGGAGTCTTAGTTGTTCCGTTACCTACCGATAGTCTCTGAGGGGAACGAGTGGGGTGGATGACGGGTTTCGAATTGAACCGGACTCATCGTCACATCAACAATATCAACAAGATAGCTTGGCAAATCGCGGCAAAACTGGGCAAATAATCCGCAAATCTGCAACCGGTTGCAACCAGGAATCGGACCCTCAACACTCGCCTCCATCCAAGGCAGATGAGCCATGAGCACTTGTTTCTTCTTTTCCTGTGGTCGTCGTTCCTCACCTCTCTAACTAGTAGGCTCCGTGCCACAGTACGGCGCGGCTCTCCTGAAAAGGATCGGTGATCTCCTCACAGCGCCGTTCACGGTCCTTCGCCTCATGACGCCGCTCAAGATGTCCTATGAGCCCACGAAAGAAACGAGCGGAGCTGTATCTCAAGATCCTGGAGGTACTCCCAGAGCTGCGTCTGGATACCATAAAAATCGTGAAGCAGGAAGTCGAGTGGATGCCCGAGAGCGCGCACTTGCTCCTTCAAACCCGAACCTGCGTCTTAAAATGGTGACTGAGGTGCCGCGTGCCGTGATTTGATCGGTATCCGCAATTCTAACAGGCCGCCGTGTGACCCCCGAGTTGTGTGAGACTCTCACACAACTCGCCAGCTCCACTAAGTCACTTAGGATTCGCTCCCTGCTCGATTTGACGTTCAAGATCAGCGGAATCAAAGTTGCCGAGTGACGCAGCGATCAAGCCATCATCACTCATGCTCCACTCTTCGAATCCACTGAGGCGCACGCGTTTGCCGGTCCTGCTATGGGTGCCCTCCAGTGTCCACTGATAGATCATCTTGTCCTGTCGGGCAACGAGATCATTCAGATACACCGTCAGGTCCGGAAAGGCGGTGAAGAATCCTTGTGCAGCTGTCGCAATCGCGCTTCGGCCCACCGACGGCGTGCCTCCATTGATGGTAAGCGAACCGCCTGGAGCATAGAATTGAGCGACAGTGGACGCATTCCGGCTGCACCACGCAGCCGTGTATCGGACAGCAAAGTCCCGCAACTGTGTCGTCTGTTTGCGCATCATCACTTCCTCCTCAGTGAATAGACAACCTAATGCCCAACATGTGCGAGGGGTGATGGCTGTCAGTCCTTCGCCCGCGCCGTCACCACAAGTGCCTGCATGGTCGACCGAAATGGTGTCATTCCTCCGATCCGGGCAAAGACGTTGGCCACCGCATCGACGATTGGGCCGGATGAACCACCACGTGCTTGAATTTCGGCAAGAATGGGTGCACCTTCAATCATCCCAATTGCTAACGCCCTCGCCGTACTGCTGACACACGCCTTCGAAATAGCCTGAATCTTGAGCTGGTCGAATCCGTTTACCGTAAGTAACCGGCGTAACCCCGTAACGTCTGCGAAGCTAAACGGTGCCTTGAAGAACTGCGGTGGATTGTCCGGGAAAAACTCCGCAACCGTGTCGTGGACGGCGACACTATAGGGATTGTGTTCCATGCGATCCCACACACTGAATGCCAGCACACCATTTTTGACGAGAACACGGCGCATTTCTCGAAATGCACGATCTTTATCCGATACAAACATAAGCCCGAACTGACAGACCGCGACATCGAACGATGCATCGGGAAACGGCAGATCGGCGATGTCTGCTTGTCGCCAGACGATTCCCTCTACACCAACCAGTTTGCGTTGTGCATAGGCGAGCATTCCTGGGTTGATATCGGTGGCCGTCAGGGATACGGTCGGTTTCAGATGGGCTCGGAGCTGTTGGGTCAGGATGCCGGTCCCGCAGGCCATCTCGAGAATGGACCCTGCCAGGCAGTCGGTGGCCACACCTCGCACAAGATCAATCGCATAGGGCTCGAACAGGGCTGGCCCAAGATGTCGCTCATAGAGGTCGCAAACCGGGGCGTAATCATGTTCAAAAGGCGTATTCATCAAGCCATCTCTCAAAAGTTGTACGATTCACCGTCCTCAGGAACCAGCACACGCGACGTCATGCCTTGTTCGCCAAGAAACGCTCGCAGATTCTTTCGGGACAGCGTGGCATGGTTGACCGCCTCCATGTGACTCGCAATGATGGTCGCAGCAGGAGCGGCGTGATACACATCGCGCACATCGTTTTGTCCCATGATGATCGCTTCATTCGGAAGCACTCTGGCATCGCCACTATTGAGGACGATCACATCGGGCTTGTACTGCGTCAGGTTCTGCTTGACGCCTTCATACCAAACGGTGTCCCCGGCAATGTAGAGTGTTTTCTCAAGTGGATGTTTGAAGACGAGGCCGCACACATTTCCCAAAATATCTCCCATGAGTCCTTCAAGAATCTCCCCTCGGCCGTGCTGCCCAGGAGTCTTGATCAGCGTAATCCCTTCAAATTCGTTCCGTTCCTCAAGCGCCCGCGTGTTGCGAAACCATGACATCTGAATGTCCCAGGCATCTCGACTATTTTGGGTAAAGATCAGCATGTCTTTAGGAATGACCTTTTTTGCCGTGTCATCCCAGTGATCTTGATGGGTATGGGTCACGATCACTGCATCGACGGCGAGAATCTCACTCAGAGGCAAGGGAAGCTCAACTGTGGGGTTGGCGACGTGACTATTGAGCGTACCAGGAAATCCCGGAAAGCCACCCTTCTCTGACAGCATAGGGTCTATCAGAAATGTTTTTCCGGCATATTCGACTTTGAGGGTTGCGTTCCGGATCTGTGTGAGCTTCATGATGCTGTGCCTCCCCTGCGTGATTAATTCAATCTTGTCCGTAACCAGTTCCACCAGCCGAGATTTCGAATCGTCCTCCCCATACATGTCACTGCTTTGATACAGCGTCGTTACAGCAGCATTGATGCCACACATCCAAATAAGATCGTGTGATCCATTTTCAATGGGTTAGAGATCGGGCCGAGCAAAAACACACCTCATGAGATTTCACGACTTATGAAATCTCATGAGTGCATTTGCGAGATTTCGCAAGCAAAAGATGCCTATACGGAAAGTCGGGCCGTGGTACCCAGGTCGTAAGATCAGTGCGCGGCAGGTTTCTGAATCTTGAGCGCTCTCATACGGGAAGAAAGAGTAGAAGCGTTGATGCCCAGCAGTTTCGCCGCACCATGTTCACCCGAAACTTTCCACCTCGTGGCCTCCAGTGCGCGAAGAATATTGGTGCGCTCCAGCTCATTGATCTCCTTGGCTGACAAGATGCGATCAGATATAGGAGCCTGGTCGGCCTCCAACGCATCTACATGAGGCACTTCTGGTAAGGCCCGATCCAGGTTGAGACAACCATGATCGGCGGTGATAACCGCTCGCTCGATCACGTTCTGCAATTCCCGAACATTGCCTGGCCAGCTGTATTGCTGAAGCCGCCGTGCACCATCAGCCGTAAGTGGAGCAATCTTCCGGCTCATTCTGGCGGCAAACCGTTTTGCAAACAGCGCAGCTAATCGCGGGACATCTTCTCCTCGTTCCCGCAACGGTGGCAGTCGAAGAGGAAATACGTTCAGCCGGTAGAAGAGGTCCTCCCGAAACCTCCCGTCGCGCACAGCCTGCCCCAGATCCCAATTGGTTGCGGCCAACACCCTCACATCCACCTTCCTGGTTGATATGCTGCCGACCGGATCGAACTCGCCTTCCTGGAGCACCCGAAGCAACTTGGCCTGCAGATCGATGGCAAGGTCTCCAATCTCATCGAGAAAGATAGTCCCCTTGTCAGCCAACGCAAAACGGCCTTCTCTCTTCTTGGTTGCACCGGTGAAAGCACCCGCTTCGTGACCGAATAGCTCGCTCTCGATTAAGGTAGATGGGATTGCGGCGCAATTGACGGTGACCAACGGTCGTTCTCGACGAGCGCTGGCCGCATGAATTGCGCGGGCCACGAGTTCCTTGCCGGTTCCGGTTTCGCCCATGATCAGCACGGTCGCATCGGTCTTCGCAACTTGCGCAATGTCCTGGAGCACTCGCCGAAATGCCGGACTCTCACCGAGCAAGGCACCGTCCTGATGGAGAGCCTGCAGTTCTTCTCGCAGCAGTTCGGTTTCGGCCGTCAGCGACTGAATCTTCTCCTCCGCTTCTATCCGCTCATGGATATTGCGAAGAATAAGCGTCGTGAACTTTTGACGATGCAGCTCAAATCGGGACAAAGTCGCCTCGGCAGGAAACAACTGGCCTCCCAGGCAACAGGCGTTGAGCCCGCCTGGAATCCACAGTGATTGCTGCCCCTCGGGGCGCTTGTCCAATTCGTCGATCAATACGAGCAGTCGATCGGCATCATCAGCACGTAGGAAACATCGAAAATCCTGACCGATCATCTTCTCCGCACAACATTGAAAGGTCCTTTCGGTTGCAGGGTTCACGCGTGTGATGTGGAGCTGGTGATCCAACTCAATAATTGCGTCCATGGCGCTCAACAAAAGTCGACTGAGTTTTTCTTCCCGCTCACGGACCTCGGCTTCTGCTCGCATCCGGCGAAGTTCCGCTGCCGCGCGCGCAGCGAAGATCTGAAAGATCGCATGGGCTCGCGGTTCTTCTGGAATTGGCCGACGGTCAATCACCGCCATATGCCCGAGTATCTGGCCATCGGTGTCCTGGAGCGGCACGCCCATATAACTAACGGCTCCAGCTGCCTTCAAGTCCTTCTCATGGGGATAAATCTCGAGGAGCCGATCAGGGAAATGAACAAGCTTGGCCATATCGATCACGCGCTCGCACGGTGTTCCCGCAATGTCCACTTCATAATCCGTGACCCACTGACCATCCATCCAAAACGCAAGGGCGCGAAGGCGGCGCCGCTCGGGGAAGTATTCCGTCACCCAGGCTCCGTGCGTGCCGAGCGCGGAAGTGAGGTTTTGGACCAGCGCTGAGAAAAACTGTTGCCCGGTTTCCGTTGCGGTGCCTTCGAGAATCGCGCGCAAGGCAACGTCGGTTTCAAGGTCCTGGAGAGGTGCGGAGTGACCAGATAAAGGAGATCTCATGAGGCGAAAGTATGGGACGAGATGAGACGTAGATGCAAGAGGCATAGACGAGAGAGAGCATTCCCTTCACATCCTACCTAGATCTGCGCGACCACACCCTCGGCTCCTTCGAGGAAGCTCTGCATTTCCTTGACATAGATTTCCGTCGTTGCATGGTGCTGATGCCACATCACTGTCTGACCCGCGTTTGACTCGCATCATTGAGGAGTGCGCACATCGTAGTCGATCGTCTTTGCCGGTGTCGTCAATAGCAGAACGTCTCATCGTTCACAATCCTTCCCTCGTTCCCTCTCAGTCTCCGGAGTACGAACAGGTGTCTTGAAATAGCGCACGAGATCCACGGCGAGTTGTCGGTCCTCTCCTCGATTGGATTGGGCGAGCGCCTTCATGATCTGTTGGTAGTGATGCATCACCTCAAGCTGCTTCCTCGGCAGATGCGTCTGGCGTTGCTGACGATCGAGCACCTTCTCATTGGTCGTGCCGTCGCGCAGATGCTGGACCCTCCACCGTTCATGCGTCGTCCGGTGAATCCGGCTCGTCGTCGTCGCCTCAATCCCATGCTCCCGAAGGGCCTCCGCAAACCCCTCTCGCCAACGCTGTAGATCTGCCTTTCGCGGATTGAGGCGATTCCCGTCGAGACCCGCCGCTTTGACTGTTAAATGCACATGCGGGTGCGGGGAGGGATGAGGGTCCGGATCGGTCTCGAACGTGTGGAGGACCATCGCGTACTGAAAGCCCGAAAACTCTCGTGTCGCAAAGTCACGGGCAGCCCGTTGGACCGACAGCGGATCGGTCCGGGTCGGCATGGAGAGGACGAGATGAAAGGCATCGCGCATAGTCGAATCCGCCGCGATAGGCATCCCGCCATCGCGCCATTCGGCTTTGAGATCCGCCACGGCATCCTTCCCGTGAATCACCTGGCCGTCTTGATCTTCGATCTCGAGTTGGCCATCCCGCGAAATGTAGGTGAGGTTGTTCGCGATGCCCTTCATCCCTTTGGGCGCCCTGACGAGTTTCACCACGACTTGCGGGGCACGGCGGACCATGGCTTGGAGTTTCTGCCGTACATAGGTCGCCCGAGTCTGTGACGTGCTGAGCCGTCCGCCAGTGCTCATGAACTTAGCGGAACCAAGGCGAATATTCTTGCTGGCCCGCGGCCGTGGAAGGGTCTCGGTTGAGACATTGAAGAGCCGGCTCCCCCACTCATCGAGCCTCTCATCGATCTGGATGCTTAGTGGGGTCATTGGATGTGCCAGCGCTCCACGGACCCGCGTAAGACATCGGACACCTTCTTCGTATGGGTTTGGATCACGCGGGAGAGTTCCGTGATGACCTCGACCCGAAAGGCGGTCCTGTTCTGAGGCGCGGTATTCAGAACTTTTGCAATCTGGTTCAAGTTCCTGCCCAAGGCGAGGAGTTGCTGATTCGACCGAGCCAAGGCCTCCAATTCCGGTTGTCCGACATGGGGTTGCCCGGTCAACTTGGCGCGCACCATTGCCACCATCCATTTCGTCGGCACATAGCCTTCATGGACTGCCATCTTCTTCAGTGCGGCAAGCTCTGAGGCCGTCAGGTTCAGTTCGATGCGGGCGGTCGCTCGTTCACGCTTCGGGGTGACGCGACTCCGCGGCGCAGGGACCCTCGTGGCTCTCCGATCCATGGCCTGCCGAAGGGCGCTCCGCAGGGCATGGCTCGGGGTGATGCCGTGGGCCTGACACCAGGCCTGCCAGGGCGCTTTCAGTTCCCCCAGATCCACCGTAACCGTGGTCGTCCGTTTCGCCCGCTGCCCCATCAACTCACCTGTACCAGCCCAACTCTGACCACCCCGCACCCTTCACAGACCTGTGGCTGCTTCAGGTCATTGGATGGTCAGAAAACCTGGGCACAAGAATACGATAAACCCATAATGTAAGACAACTACGGGCAACAGCCATATCCTGCAAACTCTAAAAAAGATAAGATTAAGAAGAGTAAAGAAGAAAGAGATCTAGGCCCTCCCACCTCTTAGAATTAGGATAATGAGCTCAAACGAAGGGGGTTGGCACGTACCCGCTATTGCGACGGCGATCGCCAGAGTCAGGGTCTGTGTGGGCTTGCCGTTGTATATCCAAACGGGTATACTTGATCCGTGAAACCGCTGCGCTTTCTCGGGAACTCGCTGGAATGCCTCCGACAGTTTCCGGAAGATGCCCGGCATGATGCAGGGTACCAACTGGAGCAAGTCCAGCACGGCAAGCAGCCAACCGATTTCAAGCCGATGCCGTCTGTTGGAAAGGGTGTCGAAGAACTACGGGTATGGGATGATTCCGGCACCTATCGCGTGATCTACGTGGCTCGATTCGCAGACGCGGTGTACGTGCTCCATGCGTTTCAGAAGAAAAGCCGGGCGACGAGTGCACGCGACCTGGAGCAAGCCAGGACACGGTACGCTGAACTCAAGCGAGGGAAACATGACTAAGACGATCCACAGTTTCAAGAGTGTGTGGGACGCGTTGGCTGATACGCCCGAACAGGCGGCGAATTTGCGTGCGCGCGCTGCACTCATGCGGCAGATTACCGAGGTCATCGAGACGAACGGGTGGACGCAGGCGGAAGCGGGCGCCACATGCGGGGTGACGCAGCCGCGAATGAATGATCTACTCCGGGGACGGATCTCGCGGTTTTCTTTAGATGCGCTGGTGAACATGGCGGCGGCGCTGGGGCGACCCGTCCGCGTCGAATTACAGCCTCCCACGCACAAGGGCGTCACCCGGACGCGTCGTTCGGCCTAAGCCCCCAACATACGTTCTCAGACAATGCGAGGCTCGCTCTTCCTCGCCTCCGTGATGAGCCCAGTCGTCAAGAGTGGACGCCACGAAGTGCAGCCTCATGCCGCCGACTGCTGACGGGCCCACTGCTGGGCAAATGCCG
>NZ_JBLFBO010000053.1:0-14136 GCF_047338595.1 Nitrospira sp. BLG_1 | reverse complement strand
TCACTAGCCCCGCTCCCCCGCCCCCACCGCTACCCCCCGTGGTGGCAGAAATGGTTGCAGAATTTAGACTCTGATTCCCACTGCTATCCGTTGCACGAACACGATAGTTATAGTTGGTGTTTGCCAATAAGCCGGTATCGCCGTAACTGGTCGCACCTACACTGGCGATCTGTACAAAGTTCGTACAGCCCATCCCCTGGCACCGCTCCACTAGATATCCGACCGATCCTGAATTATCCGTAGAGGCCGTCCAGGCCAAATTCACCTGTGATGAGCTAATGGCCGTAGCAGCTAGCCCTGAAGGGCTAGACGGTGGTGTCGTGTCGCTGAGGACGGGTAAATTTACGCTGGTGGTGCGGCTCAAGCCACTGGAATCTGTTGCGCTCAGTTGAAATTCATAGGAGTACGTTCCAATGCCATGATATTGAATGGCGACTGAGCCTGTTGAACCGGTCGTGAAGACTTGTGTGTGAGTGTGATCGTTGTGGTGCAAAAGAATTGTCCACTTGAGCCCACTGGTGGGAATCGTTCCATCATCCGGATCGGTTGCAGATCCCTGATACACCACAGTTTGTCCAGGTAAGACACCAGTGCCATCAATGGGAGCCTGAATGGTCGGAGAGTTGGGTGGCACACTTCCCACAGTGACCTTGACCCTCGCGGATGAACTCTGATTCGTGGTGGTTGTAACAGTCAATGTAGCGGTGAATGTCCTAACCGTACTCGAAGTATAGGTATGGGACGGATTGGCTACAGTCGATGTTTGACCGTCTCCGAAGTCCCACAGATATGACAAGGATGTCCCATTCGGACCAGTTGATCCCGCACTGGAGAAATTGACTGTAAGGGCTGAATATCCATACGACGGTGTAGCTGTGGCTATTGCAGTTGGCCCATTATAACGAACCCGCATTACGCGGCCGGTATTGATCTCCACATAGTACAGCAGGCCGTCAGGCCCTAGCTCCATATCAACTGGACCATTTAGTCCCGTGGCAAAAGGGACTGTACCAGTCATGTTATCGGCCTGATCAAAAGTCATCCGTCTTACCCAGCCCGCCGCGTAGTCCGTGATGAACCATGTGTTTCGATAGACCTCAGGGTATACCGTTGCCGTATAAAATGGTCCACCGATGGCAGAATTGCCGACAAACGGGGCGCTTCCAGACCCTGGAACACCAGGGTGAGGATATGAAATAAGCGGCGCAGTGACGACATTGGTTGTCAGGGGAGCACATTGGGTTGGGAAAGCATTTTGATAGTCTGGTTGAGGATTGTCCCCTTCATAGCAGGGCCAGCCAAAGTTTTTCCCACGGCCCCTACCGAATTCTTCCCAGGTATTCCAGCCAACATCGCCAATATAAGGTTCTCCAGAGACTGGGTGGAGCGTGAAACGAAAGGGATTCCGAAGACCATAAGAGTAAATTTTCGACCTAATCGAATTGGTCCCATCGTCGAAGGGATTGTCCCCTGGTGCGTTTCCATCTTCCGTGATGCGCAAAATTTTCCCACGTGGGTCGTTGAGGTCCTGCGCGACGAGTGCATCTCCATCGACCCCTCCCGCAGTGGTGTCCTCTCCATGTCCTACGAAGAGTCTGCCGTCTGATCCGAATCGTAGGGTCCCGTTCTCATGGTGATGGAAATTGTTGGGGATCGTCATGATGACCGTTTCACTATTAGTCAGTGCGACGTCGGGATTTTGGGCATTCGCGATAAATCGGGAGAGCCGTTCGATTTTTGGGCTTGAGTCATTAGGATTGCCACCGTCTTCGCGAACATAAATCACATAGACATATCCATTCACGGCAAAGTTCGGATGTAAGGCTAAGCCAAGCATCCCTCGATCGTCATACGTATTGACGTTCGCGCTGATATCAAGGAACGGTGTCGGCAATAACTGACCATTCTTGTATATCCTAATCACGCCGTTTCGCTGCCAAATGAACATTCGTCCGTCATTAGCCCATGTGACCCCGACAGGCAGGAACTGAGGGAGTGTCGTGACGACTTCGGATGAGAATCCAGGGTCACTAAATGTCTGAGCCTGTGCGGATGATGAGAATAATAATTCAACACCAGGATAGAGAAGGATAATGAGGATTATAGAGAGGAACATTGACTGGAAACGTCTTGTATTAGGCATGCTCGTCTTTCTCTTCTAGAGGCACCTAGGTATCCATCGCTTCAATGGGTTAAACTGCTGGGCAGCCGTCGAGGGTTTCCTCAAGGGATGGCTCCATCCAACCTTAAACCAGCATGATGAAGGTATGCCGAAGAGCGGGGAATATAGAGGGAGGAGGTAATTGTTCGCGGAACAGGGAACTCTGAACAAGTAACACGGCCCCTAGATGAGGTCGGGGTTTGAATCGGATCAGCATCAAGGATTTCAGCTTGATAGTCCTGTAGTATAATGGACGGAAAGCAATGACCAACAACTTCAATAAGTAGTGCAAGCACGGAATGACGTTAGGTAACAGTCATCGTAGGAAGCCGGAATACAATACATTCGTCAATCAATTAAACCAGACCGATTGTCCCCCCAATACGGTCTATCCTCTTCTTGAATTCCGATTCAAGACTCTCAGTCCAACTAACCCAGCACTCAATAGAATGGCTGATGCTGGCTCAGGGACGGACACAGGCTTGGGCTTGGGCTTGGGCTTACGTGCAAAACTATCAAGACTCGTGCTTTCATAGGTCAGGGTAGTGGTTGTCTGAGCCATCGCCACATTCCCAGATACCCCTGTGAGCAATATTGCAGTCCCTAGAAAATAGGCGCAAAGTACTTTTTCTCGTATGCTCATATTTTTGTTACTCCTCCATGTTCCTAGCAGGAACAAATTGCAAACCATGCATTACGAGGTAGAATACCCAGCAAACCCTGTTCCTGAATCGTACTGTGTTATAAGTGTGCGAAAGCACTCACACTTTATGTATGATTTATCATTCATCAAATATTGATCGTAAAATATATTTACAATTAATTTTCATCAGCGAATAAAACAAAACAAAATATTCAATTATTTCGAAGTCCTATGAATTTAATCATATGTAAATATAATTTACACATTCAGAACTTCTCTACGTCTCTTGGTTTTCGAGTTCATCTGTCCGTTTCGGTAGTCGTAATCGATACCGAGCAAGCAACTGGTAGAGCGTAGGACGGCTGATTCCTAATTCAACCGCTGCCTTGGACACATTACCATCGGCCTTTTCCAGCGCCCGCTGGACGATCTCTTTTTCTCGAATATCGCGCGCGCCACGGAGCGTTGGAGAATCTGGTTCAACAGAGAAGCTGGCAGGGAACCCCAAGGTTTCAGGAGTGATGTATTTGCCTTCTGCCATCACCACCGCCCGCAGGACTCTGCTTTCTAGCTCCCTGACATTTCCAGGCCAATGGTGAGCCCTCAACAATTCAATCGCCTGCAGTGTAAACCCTTTCAGAGGTTTTTTGTGTACTGATGCAAACTTCATTAAGAACATGTTCGCGAGGAGAGGAATATCCGATCCTCTTACCCTCAGGCAAGGAATCGGAATGGTCAGAACACTAAGCCTGTAAAACAAGTCTTCTCTAAATCGACCACCGTTGATTGCCGCTTGCAGATCAACATTCGTCGCAGCAAACACTCGAACATCGACTTTGATATTCTCCCTTCCCCCCAAACGATGCATTTCATGATCTTGTAAAAAGCGTAGCAACTTGACCTGCAAGTTAAGCGGGATATCTCCGATTTCATCCAGAAAAAGTGTGCCTCCTTGGGCGGATTCGATCCGACCCTTCTTCTGCTGGGTCGCACCCGTGAAAGATCCCTTCTCATACCCAAAGAGCTCACTCTCCAGCAATGTCTCCGGGATTGCGCCGCAATTAATCGCGATAAAGGGCGCCTCTTTGCGCGCACTCAGCCGGTGAAGTGCGCGAGCAACAAGTTCCTTCCCCGTCCCGCTCTCTCCAGTGATGAGAACCGGGACATCAGTCGGCCCGACGCGACGAATCATACTGTACAGATTCTGCATAGGCTCGCTCTTCCCAACAAGACCTTCAAACTCAGTTGCAACAGCCTGCTCCCGAATGGCCCGTTTCTCCCGTTCCAAGTTAAAGAGATATGTGGCCCGCTGCAAGACCACCTTCAGCACGTCAAGCTTCACCGGCAATTCAAGAACGTCATACGCGCCACTTTCGAACGCAGCGATGATAGTCGCTTGATCAGAATTGTCCAAGATAACAATGACCTTGGCGTTCGGATTGAGTCGAAGCAACTCTTGCAGGAACGCCAACGGTTCGGTGGTCGAGACATCAGTGGAAAGCAATCTCAAGTCCAGTACCACCACCGGTGGCGTAGCTTGCCGAACATGCAAGAGTGCAGCCGTGCGATCCGATACCTCGAAGAGCTCGTAGTCCGAGGTAAACGCCCACCTCATCTGATCGCAAATAGCGGCATCAGGCGTGACGAGTAGCAATGTAGGACGTGTGGTCATGGCAGTACTGGTTCTTTGTTTTAAATCACGGGGCGACCCAGAACGGTAAGAGCCTCTCGCCCGATTTAGCTGGATTTAGGAAGGGCAATCCAGGGAAGGGACTGTCGCCAGCTAAATGTTTGCTGCGGCCATTGCAACTTGCGACTTATTGCTCAGGCGACATGGCGATACATAAGCCGGCCAGCGAAGACCAACATTTTGAAAGGAACTGAAGCACAAACGGCTTTTGCCAGGCGCGTCTTGAGACGTTCGAGAGCGGGAGAGCCCTCATGAATAGGACTACGCCACAGAGTAAGCCGCACACTCTGTGCCCCCCAACGTTCCTTGAACCTGATCAGTCCGCGATTCTCACTATCTGACCGACCGAAATCCAGGAGTTCCCTGCCGGACGCTTTCGCAGCTTGAATGGTTCTCCAAAAAAGCATAGGAGTCGCCCCGAGATGGTGAAACTCCGCGTCGGAGCCGCCATACTTGTAATACACTGTTTTCCCATAATTCATGGTTAAAATTCCCGCAACAGGCCGATCCTGGGTGAAGGCGACCCGAAGACAGACATTCTCTCCCATGTGCGCAACAAGATTGTGAAACCATTCGAACGGCTGTGGTGGAAGATACTGACGAGACCTGGTCTGTACGATGAGAGCATAAAATGATCGCACCAGAGATTCGCTCCGTCCCTCTTCATACCTCAAAGACTGACGTTCTGCATGACGAATTCTCCGTCTGATGCAATCCCTATGAAAGCTTCCGTACAGCTCGTCGAGATTTGGCCGAAGATCGAGTCTATGCCACTGATAAACGCTACACTCCCTAAAGCTCTCCTCGGAACCGAGAACGGTACCACTGGTTCGCATTTCGACATATCTCCAACCCTGTGTTCTTCGGAGTATTTCGAGATGAGTGCTAAGGGTCTGCAGTTGCGCAATATGTTCGACAAGCGGTTCGCAGTGATCCGTGAACGGTAAGGAAACCACCCGGTCACCGGTTACCCAACTTCGCACGACACAAAACAAGAGCGCGTTCGTTAACCGTTCGGTGGGTATCGAGGTGGTGACAGCCAGCGGTTCATAGCCATACGTCGTTTGCAAGGTGCGCAACCACCCACGAGTATGAAAAACCGATGCGGCGGGATGTTGTTCAACAAACCTAGGCCACCGAGGATCTGTGAGTGGGTCAAGGAGGCGAACCGTACGGGATGTAATCGTGTTGTATCCTTCCTGTTCGACCATGCCATTTCCTCACTGAATCATCATGGAATCTGGACGGCGTTCATATCGTCGAAGAATTAGGACGATACTAAAGAGCACGACCAGCGAGAACAGAAAGAGTGGGATGCCACCACTTCGGTGGAGAGCGCTATCCGTAATGAAGATGGGGTCGACGTAGTTGGCCAGAAGTGCCAAGCCGACGATACGGAAGGCATTCTTGATGATGGCCAGTGGAACGACAACTACGACTAACGCGGTCTTAGACCACCCTGAGGTCAAAAACCAGTGACCGGCGACCAGACTGGTGATGATGAGTGCAAGAAAGGAGCGGACCCCGCTGCATTCCTCGGAAATGAATATGGAAAAATTCGAGAGCGTGAAGATGAACCTCTCACGAACGACAGGGATGTCGAGGATTAAGAAAAGTACATCCACCGCATCAGCAGAACTGCGCTGTAGGAAATTGGTTATTGCGTCCAGGAAAACAGTAGGCAAAGGAACCATGAAGAGGAGCATCACCAGTGCAAACAAATCCTTTCGAAAACACCCAACTCCAAAACCAAAGAGAAACAGCCCCCAGCACATCACCACAAAGGTCAAAATCTCCACAGCTAGTCGATCCTGTGTCCAGTCCTGTCCTATAGCGAACCAATAGCAGACCGATCCACCAGCCATGACCAACAGGCCGACCGTCGGACTCCATGCGTGGGAAGTCAGAATGGTCGTTCGATTCATAAACAACAAATAACATGTCAGCGCCGGAATCAATAATACGTAGTCGAAATGTGTGTTTTCCAAGGTAAGGGTGAAAAGTTTCACGAGCGGCGCCCAAAACCAAGCGCATAAACCCGCGAATGCCAGAAGGGCAAGAGCGTTCCGCTGCCCCTGTCGCCAGGGCAAGGGGTGGCTCAGGAGCTCCAGGTCAGGAAGTACGACAGACGAAGCCGCCTGATGTCCTAAGCTCAGTCCGTTTTTGTCAGAATGAGGCTCTTTCACGGATGAGAGGGGGCTCCGGAAATTCGGACAGTGTGATAAGTGGTAACCTTGGCTTCACGAAAACCACCAAGTTGTGGTGAACCAAAGGAGCGAGGCAATGAAACGAACGAGACGGAATCACGGAGCGACGTTCAAGGCGCAGGTGGCCCTGGCCGCCGTCAAAGGCGACAAGACATTGGCCGAACCATTGAGTGTCCATCCCACCCAGATCACCGAATGGAAGCAGCAACTGCTGGCCCGGGCCGTAGATGTGTTTGGCGGGCCCAAACCACCATCAGATACCCCGGATCTCAAGACGCTGCACGCGAAGATTGGGCAATTGACCCTGAAGAATGATGTTTGAGAAGGGGCGCTCACCAAGGCCGGCTTGCGGAGCGCAAAGCCATGATCGATCGCACCCATCCATTACCTGTGCGGCGGCAATGCCACCTGCTGAACCTGGCCCGATCGACCGCCTAGTACCGGCCAACGCCGGTATCAGAGACGGTGCTTGCGCTGATGCGACGGATTGATGAGCTGCATCTGCAATATCCCTTTGCCGGGGCGCGGATGCTGCGTGATCTCTTGCAGCAGGAGGGCTGCGCCATTGGTCGCCGTCAGGTGGCCACCCTGATGCGTCGCCTGGGGATTGATGCCTTGTATCGAAAACCGCATCTCAGTCGGCGGCATCCGGCCCATCAGGTCTACCCCTATCTCCTTCGAGACCTGGCGATCACCCGTCCGAACCACGTGTGGGCTACCGATATTACCGACATCCCGATGCAATGCGGCTTCGTCTATCTTTGTGTAATCCTGGATTGGGCGAGTCGCCGAGTGTTCGCCTGGCGGCTCTCCAATACGCTGACCACGGACTTTTGCCTCGACGCGGTGCGGGAGGCGATCACTCAGTATGGCTGTCCTGAGATCTTCAACACCGATCAAGGCTGTCAGTTCACCAGCCTGGAATTCACAGGCTTACTGAAAGATCATGGTATCAAGATAAGCATGGGTGGCCGTGGTAGCTGACGGAACAACGTGTTGGTTGAACGCCTGTGGCGGAGTCTCAAATATGAAAAAGTGTATCTACGTGCCTACGAGACCGTGAGTGCCGTGAACCAGGGCGTGGCGCGCTATCTCAAGTTCTATAACCAGCAGCGCCCCCATCGGGCGCTTGACGGACACACGCCCGATCGGGTGTATTGGGGAAACCGGCCCACACAGCTTGCCGCTGCGTAGGCCTCAACTGCCAGGCACCACCTATGAACTGGCAAAGACTGTCCAACTAACCGGAGCCACTTCTTCGTTCCAGGCGTAGCGTAAGCTGACCACCTCGCGCCACCATCCCCAGGAGGGGCAACAGTCTAGCAATGGAGTACGGATGAAGACCTCATTTGAACAGTGACTTTCAAGTCCATTATAGGCGCTCACTGCAAAGTAGTAGGTCAATCCTCTGTCTAAGTCGGCCACAGTTCCTTGGTGGGAGGATTGTTGGGAGGAAACGAACTGTTCTTGATCGTACGCGCAGGAGCCTAGACGGTTGGGAGACTGTTTTCCATAATGAATGTAATAGCCAATTACACTTGAATCATTGACAGGGTCCCAAGCCAAGCTGACCATCGCTCCGGTGGGGGTAGAGCCCGAAGAAATTGTTGATCCTTGCTTGCCATCAGACCCGCAGCCAAGGAGTAACAGAAGTATTAGACTCAAGCCCATCCAAAAACTACGACGGATGACTAATCCCGGATCCCATGTGCTTGCCGTTGGGACCATACTCTGCTTACTTCTCACTGCGGCATCACTCGAAGGGAATTGGACAAGTGCCTAATACCAATCGCTCGCTTTACTGTTTCTCTAAGAGCAAAACCCAGTCGGTAAAGCCAGTGCCGTTATTTCCAGGCGGAATAAAGTCCTGAGCGCCGGTGTTTGCAAATGTGCCAATCAGTGTGTACACAGCTGTAGTTGGATTGAACCAGCGAGCTCGTGCCTGACCGCTCATCGTTGTCAAATCAATAGTAATTGCCCCGGAATGATCAGGCGGTACATAGGCGACCATCAACGTGCCATCTGGCGAGGCCGCTGCAGCGATATAGTCTGGGAGATTCGGCTGCGAGCCCCCAGCAGTCACAATCGTCTTCATCCCCCCGAGCCCGGATGGGACGAGGTTGTGCCAAGCAATGGATCGAACAAAGGCATTGAGCCGCGCCATGTCCTGCGCACCCTGTGTATTTAGATGCGCCTGCCAGCCATCAGAACAGAATGAAATCGACAAGAGCTTTGGAGGGTTGAATGGCCACACACAACCGTTGCCTGAAATATAGCCACCGATCCCGGATAACCACCCCCACCACTGAAAGCGGCGGACAGGCTGGATTGCATATAATGGGTTAGCCTCGTTGCCATCAGGTCCTTCTTGGTCATATGGTTCCTCAAGGAGAAACGTTGGCATTTCAGGAAAAAACTTGTACCCTTTTTGAGCAAATGTATTAACGTCTCCTCTAAAACTGTATGCTCCCTGAAGAGAGCCAACCGCTCGAAGTTCTGGGTCAGCTTGGTCAGTATAGATCGACTCTGAGCTCCACTCAGCCGAAATGTTTTTGCTTTGTCCTTGGACACTCTGTATCCCCTTGAGCATAGCAAGTTCTGCATCGAGCTCACCCGGCCTTACAAAACTCCCGTAGTCCCCGCCTAGCATCCAAACGATATTGCGCTGAGTCTTATATCGGTTTGCGATAAAACTACCATAGATCGTCATGCGAGTGTCCCCGTTAGCGGTCATCTCAGCCATCCAACCTTCAGCCCCACCTCCATTTCCCGCATAAGCTGGAAATAAAAAACAAAGAAGTCCTTTGGACTCAGCGTAGGTCACAATCGCATCAATGTGTCTCCAATAAGCCTCATTGGGTAGCGAGAAGTCTGGGGCCTCCTTCGTAATATCATGGTAAAAAAGCGACCCATTCCAAAGGTGCCCGTCTAATGTTGTCATGAATGGCAACTCGGCATTTCCACCAAAAGGTTCATTATTGCCGCGATCGTCGTGGTTAATAACATGAAGCTCGATGGCATTAAACCCTTTAGCCAGTGTGTCGTCGATAAACAGTTTATACTCCACTTCCGAAAGCGATGTAATGAACCAGGCCGTTCTACCTAGGATAGGAAATGGCACGCCATTCTGATCCTGCAAATACCGATGATTGGTCGAAACGAAGAGAGGGAAGGCAGGTTGTGGGGCCGCGACAGGAGGTGAACTAACTGGTACTCTGGGAGAAGATGAGTCCCTGCTACATCCCTGAACGTTGCAGATAACTGACAACCCTACGAAGATAATGCCGACCAGAACTAGATTAAGTCCCAGCACGAACTTCTTTCGGTCCTTCCTGATAGTCTTCAACCTAACCCCAAATTCACTCATCTCACACCTCTTTTCCCATAACAAGGTCTGTAGACTTATGCTTCACGAGGAGGTGGTCGTAGAAGACGATGTACTTCAGATCCTTGATGGCAGTGTCGGTCTTATCGAGGCGGTGACGACCGGTACGAGGAAAACCTAAAAGAGTCCAAGCCTACACATTTTGTCAACAGGCCCCCTTCCCGGTGATCATCGCGGCTGGTGTCGTTAGTAAAATCTTGATGTCGGACCACAGGGACATGGTCCTGGCGTACCGTAAGTCGAGGCGCACCATTTCGTCGAAGGTCGTGCGGCTCCGACCTACCACTTGCCAGAGACCGGTGATACCAGGCTTGGCCTCTAACACACGACTTCTATGCCACGGCTTGTATTGTTGTAATTCGTACGGGAGCGGAGGCCGTGGACCCACCAGGGACATGTCACCGATCAGCACATTCCAGAACTGGGGTAGCTCATCAAGACTAGTTCTGCGAAGAAGCCGGCCGATGGGTGTGATCCTGGTATCATTCGTGAGCTTGAAGACGGTCGGGTTCTCTTCCGCTTGGGCCTGACCGCTGGCGGAGATGAACCAGCTCACGTAATCATGATGAACCGAATGATCTGCCGTGGCATGCATTGACCGAAACTTGTACATCGTGAAGGGCTTCATCAGATGCCCCACCCGTATCTGCTTGAAAAACACTGGCCCGGGTGACGACAGCTTTACAAACACAGCGATGAAAGCAAACACCGGCAAGAAAAGAAGTAATAGCATTGAACTAAGTACAATATCCATACCTCGCTTGAGTACCTGGAACTTTGAGATGGATACGTGATCCGTCGATAATTCTGGATACAGCGCCAAATCCGGAGAAGGCACTTGCGCACCGCTTGATACGGTTGGCTCCGGATACACCAGTAACTTGATCGAGATCCGTCGTGCGAGCCCATCATTACTCTGAGGCGTGACTGCGCTCTTGACTGTGCTTTTGATCCGATCACAAGCCCCCCCTACGTCGGCAGGATCAATATCAGGCATGATCAAACCGATGACGTACGGCGGTGTGAACCAACCCAGAATACCCACATCCGATGTGAGAACCGACAACGCATTCATCACAGCGGTGTTGCCGCTTACCTTCCGCTCCATTGAACATTGTGGTAGTTCGACCAACACCATTACCATGGCAAGCCCAGAACGATCGGCACGCTTTCGTTCTCGCATGATCGCCTGCTTGAAGAATTGTTCCTCTAACAGCATGGGATACGGCTCCGTTCCATTGCTGTCATCACGCATAACTATCCAATCGTCTTTAATCGGCTCTATCTCCGTCGTACGATGTTTCATGCCAGCACAATTTCCCTATGCTGATTCAAGGACTGTTCCGCCGCCTCGAGAATACGTACGACTCGCAGCCCCGCCACTCCGTCGTTGATTGGTCTTATCTTATTCATGATGCAGTCCAAGAAATACCGACTTTCTACCTTCAGTGCTTCAGCTTCTTCGATTTTTGGCGCGTGCATATCACCGGTTCTGTAACTGACTAAGGCCGCGTGCATTCCGGTTTGATTTGTGATGTCGGCACCTTTGTCATAGACGCGCAGCTTTTCTGCCAGATCAAGATCATTCCAGACCAGCATGCGTTTTTGACCACCGACCAGCGTCGTCCGCATTTTAACCGGTGACAGCCAATTCACGTTGATATGCGCCAGAACATTGTCCGGGAAATATACGGTTAGGTAGGCGATGTTTTCGAGATTGTTTACGTGGGCTCCCCCGGTTGCCACGACCAGTTCTGGCTCGGTCCCGATTAGGTAGTCCATAATCGACAAGTCATGCGGCGCAAGGTCCCAGAGCACATTTACGTCGTGTTGAAACAGCCCCAAATTCACGCGTGTCGAATCATAATAATAGAGGCGACCCAACGTGCCCTCATCAATCAGTTGTTTGATTTTTCTGACGGCTCCGGTGAAGAGAAAGGTATGGTCCACCATGATCTGGAGTCCCCGGCGATCCGCAATCTCAATGAGATCTTCGGCTTCAGCGGAGGTTGCGGTAAAGGGTTTTTCCACGAATACATGCTTCCCATTCTCAAGCGCTTTCTTGGCCAGCTCGTAGTGATACGACACCGGCGTCACGATCGCCACCGCATCGATATCCGCAGCGACAAGCACGGCATCCGGGTTCGTCGTCACACCAATGCCGGGATGCGCCGCCATCACACGAGTCAATGCCGAAGGAGACTTGTCGCAGACTGTGACGACCTGGCAGTCGTGGTGCCCACGGAAGTTTCGAACCACATTCGGTCCCCAATACCCATACCCAATTACGCCGAGACGTAACATAGTCACACTCCTTGAAAGAGGGTTAAAAGAGATTACAAAGCCTGATTTTCTGAAACAGGACACGAAGGAGGGTAATTCAACGGATTGAATGTCGTGAGCTCACCAGGATCCAGTCCATGCATCTGAAGCGAATGAACATTCGTAGGTGAGAAGACACCAGACAAGCGATCTAGCAAACGAGCTTGTAGTGTTTTGCACCCATGAACGGCGGAGTCTCGTTGAAGTGTCGTCATGAGAATACCAACGATGCGACCTTGTCGATACCAGCCGACATAATCAGTGTCACGACAATTGCGGGACAGCAGAGAGATCGCCTTGTCGGCAAGCACGTCTCCTAGGGGTATGACAAGCCCTTGTGGGTTTGTGCGATAGACGAGCAAGACTCGACAGAGATGACCCAATCGTTCCGAACGCTTGGACTCGCCAAGAACGAGGTTACGGAAGCTTCCTTCCTGGTACACCCCCACTGAACTGGAGTACTTCGCGCCTCTCATCCATTCTCCTAACAACGGCCACCTACCTTAGGATGCTTCAGTCCACTGGTTGGGAGAGTAGAGAACTGAGACCGATCTTTGCGATGAAGAGCTTACGAATCGGTCAGGTGTAAAACGTGTCGCCGAAATGGTTGCCTGGGTGCGGATCGCTGATGCTGATCCCTGTGAACTGGCTCTGTGTGGGGCTTATGCCCGTCTATCGTTGCTATTTGGTGAATTCAAACAGCTCGCATGCTGATCCAGTCGAGGCTTGATCTGCGCAGCAAAGGCTGCAACCTCACGCGGAAGGGCATACCAGCAGGTATCCCCGTACCGAGTTATGACGTACTTCAGAAGTCGTTCATATAGATCAACCGGATACTCCGAGGAATTCGGTCTGCCACCAAAGGACATGTAGTCCGGATGTACAGTGACCAAAGCCATCCCACCATGCGAAGCCACCCAATCTAGCTTCTTCGTCCAGAGGTCAATTGTCGTTTCCTTCATGACGAGAAACAATGTGGAGTCCTGCGGAAGTGTATAGGGCAATTCAACATAGCCGCGTGAGCCGTTGGGTTGAATCCAAAACGGGAAAATGGTCCCGACTCTATCCGGTTGCGGCTCGAACGGATCCGTATCGAAGGTTGAAGCATCATAGAGTATGTCGAGTCCATGAAGCCAATCGAGGTTATGGAGCATGTAGCCAGACCGGAAGCCCGATGCGCCCCACATTTTGAGATACTGATTGATTCTCAGAGCTTGCTTCTCAAAGTGCTGTGATGAGCGATAGAGCGATCCATCGTGATATAGGTCATGGACACCGACTTCAAAACCGTCGTGTTCTAAATCGGCCCGCAATAAGTCGGGAACCTGATACTCCCCTTCCGGCACGAAGTTGAACGCGGTGCGGATACCCAATGCTTTGTCCAGACCTGCCAGTTTCCGGCACCGTGCTAACCCGCGCGCCCCCTCGACGTCATGGGTCACAATAAACGCAAATCGCTTGCCATTCGGCCACCCAGGCCAGCCCTCAGGCGGTCGAGCTGCAGACGGCAATACTGGCCAGGAGTCGTTGAACTTCTTCCGCAGACGGTTGGCAAGCAAACGTCGGGCTCGTACTCTGATGGCCCAAGGGATAGCCGGCTTCAGAAGATAATATATCTGCGCCCATGTCATGGAGGTCATGTCAATAGGTGTGTAACTGGTTCAGGCGGCGGCCCTCTCGGCTTGATCGGTTGTGTTGCGGTTTACACTTCCTGACCGTTTCCTTCTT
>NZ_JBLFBO010000096.1:0-3289 GCF_047338595.1 Nitrospira sp. BLG_1 | reverse complement strand
AACCGACAGGCTACGCCGCCTTCATCCTATTTCCACACCTAAAGATGGTACCTCTGTCATGCCTATGTTCTGGCCTCTGGATCAGTCGGATGTGGATGAGTTGCTGTTGTCAATGGCCAGATCAAGAAGCTTTTCAGAGCACTATAGGCTTGCACGTGAGGATTGGGACAAAACGAAAAATGCCTGGAAGTCTCTCCGCTTGGTCTGTCTTCCACCTACACAGCAATCCTACGTTGTCTGTTTCTTTGTTTCCGGTGACGCCTCTGACCGGGATTCTAGTCATGAGCTAAAAGACCCAACCGCTGTCTGTCATATCTACCTCCCAACACCTGTCGACACCATTCACGATGAGAAAGGTACCACTCAACCGTCTTTCGCAATCCCACCTCAAATGTATGCCCTGGAGACCATCTCAATTCGGACCTAATCTTGCCCGGGTCGATCGCGTAGCGTTGGTCGTGACCAGGGCGGTCCTCAACGAACTGTCTCAGGTCGGTGTACTTGGTGAGATTCTTCTCAACGAGACAAGTGTTCTGATTAGCTGGCATTAGCTCTTGGAGTATGTCACATATTCCTTCTACAACCTCCCGATTAGTCCTCTCCTCCTCGCCTCCGATGTTATAACTTTCCCCTGCTCTTCCGTTGCGAAGGACCTGCAATATGGCCTGACAATGGTCCTTCACATACAGCCAGTCTCGTACTTGGAGCCCATCTCCGTAAATTCGCAACGGTTTTCCATCAAGTGCATTCAAAATTGTAAGAGGAATCAATTTTTCCGGAAATTGATAAGGACCATAGTTGTTCGAACAGTTTGTAATCAGAGTTGGAACTCTGTACGTGTGCCAATAGGCCCGGACAAAATGGTCAGCAGCCCCTTTTGACGCAGCATATGGTGAATTGGGAGCATAAGGAGAGGACTCGCTAAATTTTCCCTCTGGCCCGAGCGAACCAAACACCTCATCCGTTGAAACGTGCAAAAAGCGGAAGTCTCTCCTCACATGTTCATCGGCCCGCACGAGGAATCGACGCGCTGCTTCAAGAAGTACATATGTACCGAATGTATTGGTTTTGAGGAACGGCTCCGGATTATCAATGGACCGATCGACGTGTGACTCTGCAGCACAATTCACGATCCATGTCGGCTTATACTTATGGAAAATGCTCTGCATGGCCTGTTCATCAGTGATGTCATCTTTAAAGACGATCACACGTCCATCATTTTCGAGATCGACTAACGTGGCAGGATGGCCTGCATACGTCAGCTTATCCACAATCACAACATGAACATTTGTTTCTTCAAGTATTAACCTGACAAAGTTGCTTCCGATAAACCCTGCTGCACCGGTTACGACCACAGTAATCATGGAATTACCCTCATCATTGCCTACACGGCATGCACGCCGTGCTCCCCGGCCTTATATTTAGGGAGCCAACTCAAGATATGCTGCAGCTGAATGGCATTGGCGTCCTTCTGCGACAGAAGTGGGTTTGAGACCGGCCATTGGATGGCTATATTCGGATCATTCCAGGGTATGGTGATCTCATCGCCCGGCAAATAATAATTTGTGCACTTGTACAAAACGTCCGCTCGATCGCTGGTGACACAAAAACCATGTGCAAACCCAGGAGGAATGTACAGTTGTCTAAAATTCTCGCTGGTAAGCTCAACACCCACCCATTGACCAAAGGATGGAGACCCCACACGCATATCCACTGCCACGTCGAAAATGGATCCTTCGAGGACATATACTAGCTTGCCCTGCGGCTGCGACAGTTGCAGATGCAACCCTCGCAACGTTCCCTTTACAGACCGACTGTGATTATCCTGAACGAATTCATGGGGAAGAGCATGTTCCGAGTAGGTCTTGGACTGATACCTCTCCACAAAAAACCCTCTCGGATCGCGATGGACCACCGGATCAACAATGAGCACACCAGGTAACTTAGTCGTCTGTACCTTCACCGTATAATCCTTCTTGTTGAAGCAGCCGGAGCAAACATGCGCCATATTCGCTCTTTCTTATTGGTGCCATTTGCCTTATCAAATCGTCGCCCGTGATATAGCCCATGCGATACGCGATTTCTTCCGGGCAGGATACAAGAACCCCTTGTCGTTCTTGCAAAGTCTGAACGAAACTGGAGGCTTGCTGAAGAGACGCATGCGTGCCCGTATCAAGCCAGGCAACTCCTCGGCCAAGTTTTTGGACCCGTAGATTCCCCTGAGCCAAGTATGCGCAATTAACATCCGTGATCTCTAGTTCGCCTCGCTGTGAGGGCTTCAATTTACCTGCGATATCTATCACCTCATTATCGTAAAAGTAGAGTCCTATTACGGCATAATTAGATCGCGGTGTTACAGGCTTTTCCTCCAGAGTCAGCGCTTGTCCACTCCTATCAAATTCGACGACGCCATAGCGTTCAGGATCCCGCACGTGATAGGCGAAGATGGTTGCACCTGTTTCATACCCTGCGGCATCGAGAAGAGCCTCGGGCAATCCGTGGCCATAGAAAATATTGTCCCCTAAAACTAAGGCTACGGAGTCCCGTCCAATAAAATCTTCACCGATGATGAAGGCCTGCGCCAAACCTTCTGGTCGTGGCTGTACTGCATAATGAATCGACAGACCAAGCTGAGCACCATCGCCAAGGAGCCGAACAAAGGCTTCCTGATCTTGAGGAGTTGTGATGACAAGGATTTCACGGATTCCAGCGAGCATTAAGGTAGAGAGAGGATAGTAAATCATAGGCTTGTCGTACACCGGCATGAGTTGTTTACTGATTCCCGCCGTAAGCGGGTAGAGACGAGAGCCTGAGCCGCCAGCCAAAATAATTCCTTTTCTCATGCTTTTCCTCATCCACAATTTTGGTGTAAATCTGGCAGTACATTGAATGTTTGATTTTTATTTCTGTCCCTCTTTGTCACATTACATGCATAAGTCGCCAAGGATGAGTGGTTTCCCTACACACTTACCACTTAGTTACCTCTCGAACGCCATCAGTAACCCTCGTAATTTGAATGGAATTAATGTAGGAAGATTCTTGAAGGGAAAATAGAAGTCCAGGCATACAGGCATAAGATGATATCGCCAGCCGAACTGCTGGATCTGTACTCGCGTGCTGTCATCGAACTTAGCGATGGGCCCGCGCTTGACAGGCGACCTACCCGTGCAAGCTCTCCATGTGGCGTTCACGACTCGATAGCCCACAGCGGGACTGACCCCGGTTGTCAAGAGTGCGCAATGTTGCCGTAAATATCCGACAGTCCATAGTAGCCTATGGACATGCAGAC
>NZ_JBLFBO010000095.1:0-3299 GCF_047338595.1 Nitrospira sp. BLG_1 | reverse complement strand
ACGCGATCCTCAAAGTGCTCTATCTGGGCCTGCAGCGCATCGCCAAGCACTGGACTGCCCCGATTCCGGAGTGGAAACGAGCGCTCAATCAATGTGCCATGATCGTAGGAGACCGCGTGCCGACCCGTGATTCACCACAATCAGCTACACAGAAAACTTGACACGCCCAAGCCTCGCCCGATCCACGTTCTTTCACCACCACAACTGACCTGCGCCGAGGGGCCGCTCGCTGAGCCAACCAAGCGTGGCCCGAAGACCGCGTACACCGACGAGGTACTCACCGCACACATCCGGCAAGTGCTGGTGGCCTCGCAAGGTCTGGGCACGGCTGCGGGCACAAGGGATTCGCACGTCCAAATTGCGGGTCCTCCGGCTCATGCGGCAGGATGGTCTCTTGTCTTAGAGGGGAGCTGTATAGCCGCTTAAGAATTGACACGATTTGGGGTTCGGTGAACTTGGACTGCCCCATGACAATCTCCTGGCTCGGGGTGACTATTTTGCCAGAAGACTCTCCCTTCGAATGTCTCGATCTACGGCGAACTTATAACAGACGACCTGCTCTTCCCGGAATTTCGATCGCTGCGTGAGTCCTCTCCTTTCGTCTAGGACCGCTGAAGCTGCCACCATACTCCAGTGTTAAGGTCCCGTCATTTTCCGGGAAGACGTTACGGAAGAATAACCATCAGGCGCAACGCACTGTACATTACTCTTCTCGGCAAGAATCCATGCGCCGCTAATCGCCAAACTGGCTCTTGACTTCGAAGAAAATTGTTTATCCACATGGAACATTCCGATATTCAAAAGCTCTTCTGAACGCTGATCGATATATGGTTCGACGTCAACGATTACTTGCCCAGCACGTTTGAACAAATCCAAAAAATCATCATGTCTAAGTCTGTTCATATACATGTACTTATTTCCAGCGTACCGTGCCCATTCATCATCACTGTATCGAAGAAAATTTATTGCAGAGATGTTCTTATCGGAATGCGAAAAATGGTCGGTATAATCAATTCGATGAACGAATAAGCCGGTGCTTTTTGTTATTCGATTGCCCTCCTTCAGAATGGCATTCAAGGCATCAGGCGGAATATGCTCAAAGACTGTAAAGGAGGTATGAAAATCAACATGTTGATCGGGCAAGGTCGTCTTTGCAGCATCCCCAGGTGCAAGGTACGTGATTCGACAGAAGTCAAGGAAATCAGACGCTGATAGCTGAGATTTTCTGGCAAGGTTCAACATGTCATTGAACCTTTTCCTATCGATCAGAGAACCGAAAAGTGTCAACACTTCTTCTTCGTGCTGAGAGATATAGTGAAGATGTTCGGCAATCAATTCCTCTTTAAGATATGGATTCACATCTATGGTAATGATCCGCTCAGCCCCCATGAGCCAATACGCCAACGGCACCAATGGGGTTGGCCCTGTCCCAACCTCTAAGAACACCTTCCCAGATGGGGAGGAGCCCTGTCTTTGGATTCGTTTCCATGTCTCGATTCCAGCAAGCAATCTGCTCGAAGGATTTACCCGCCGCAACGCCCCAAACCGTCTTTGGATCCAATAATAGACATCATACGATGCTTCAGATGGTAACAGCGAGACAGCATTCTGTATCGCTGCTTTAACTTTCCAGTTCATAGGATAGGCCTCCGAGTGGTCAGAGCTGGCTCCGCTTCATTGCCTCGCTCCTTTGTATCGCTGCCGCTCGGGGGTGTTGGTGTAGCCAGGCTCCCACTTGCCAGACTGTCCGATTTTCCGATTTTCCGAGCCCCCTCTGATAAGGTTTTCCTACAGCAATACTTGCTGATATGTTCGGCTATAAACATGAGGCGTGTGGGTGTGATTAGTAATTCCCATCATTATCTGGATATATATTTTGATAATTGGCAAAACTTGCCGCATTGCTTGTGCTAAATGCCTTCATTTGTGTTCCAATGACAAATTACCATTTCAATATTTTGGGCTTCAACTATAAAGTCACTGATATTGGAATCAAAGGATAATTGAATCGGGTAATATAGGGCGTTTCGTAACCATCTGGTAGGCTGGAGGCCGCATGGTTACGGGATCTTGTCGGGTTTTCGGGTGTGCGGCCAACTTTTTGCGGGGCCGCAAGTGTGTCTTCTGTGGCTCGTTTCGAGTCAATCGAACGCGTCGTGGGTATATCAAATGCCGCACCTGTCGACGGCAAAAGAGTCTCGCGAAACTCCGGCGCGAGATTGCCATTCTGCAGGGGTTCTATCAGCAGGTGCCTGCCTATCGCTTGGCGCATGACCTGGGCGTCGATCCCAAAGTCATTAGTCGGGTCTATCAGAAGTTGCGCACGGCGTTGTTTCATGTGGCGGAACTGGAGGGTATGGCCAGTACGCTTTCGGGGGAGATTGAGCTGGATGAAGCCTACTTCGGCGGACGGCGGAAGGGACGCCGGGGTCGAGGAGCTGCGGGGAAGAGCGTCGTGTTCGGGCTCCTGGAGCGGGATGGACGGGTCTAGACGAAGGTTGTCGAACATGTGTCGGCGGATACCCTCATGGCCCATATTCAAACGACCACTCGGAAAGGGTCTGTCTATTACACAGATGCCTTTCGCGGCTATCAATCGTTGCGGCGCTATGGCAAACATCACACGGTCAATCACAGCAAGAGTCTTGTCGATCGCCGAACCAAGAACCACATCAACGGGATCGAAGGGTTCTGGTCGTTTGCCAAGCATATTCTGTACAATTACCGGGGCGTGTCCAAGTATCACTTCCCGATGTATCTGAAGGAAATTGAGTATCGCTTCAACCACCGCAAGGAGAACCTGTTCAAACTCTTCTTGCGGTGCTTCTTTGGTTACGTTTCGCCCTAATTACCTTCCATTATGTGAAGGCAACCGTGCGAGTCCACGAGTACCCGGATGGGACCTTGGCGGTATTCCATGGCCCTCGGTGCTTGGCGCGCTATGATGCTGAGGGCCAGCTGATCGACCCCGAGGGTGAGTCCGGGCACCAGAAGGACTCGACCGTTCGGTCACGCGACCGTCCGATCGTCGTCCCTCGGGCAACTGTGCACGAAAGAATTTCGGCACGGGGGTGAAAACCAGGGAGCGGCAACACCGGACAGATCATGTGCTACATACACCGGACAACTTACTAAGCGCTTCACAAGTAGAGCCTCATATGGTAGAACCTCTCGCATGCGATGCACGAAGGCGTTTGATGCCCGCACCCTGTCCCATGCCGCGCTGGAGGAGCTGCGGCGAAGTGCGGTGCGGCGGGTGGAGGCGGGGGAGAGTCCCGAGTTTGTGGCGGCCGGTCTGG
>NZ_JBLFBO010000094.1:0-3462 GCF_047338595.1 Nitrospira sp. BLG_1 | reverse complement strand
ATGGCCTTCACGATGACGGGAACCGGGCCTGTCAATGGATACATCCTGTACTACTACCTCGCCGATGAAGTCCCGAATTATGCCTATGGGATTATGAGCGTCGGGAGTGATCCGCCGAAGCATGTGATCGCCAACGATGTGAAGCAGGATCCCGTGTTTCTATCGCCAAACCGCACCATCGCGAAACAATGGCGGTTTTGGAGTGGCGTCTCGGCACCCATTGCGGTCCCGATGTCGCCAGCCATTGGACTTGAATACGTCCTATTGACAACGCCCGCCGGGGCGGTGTATGCCTATGGGCTAGGCGATGATGGCAATTTCTATACGGAGCCGTTCGAGAGCGGGGCGCCGTATAATCGCATCGTCAACATGACCGTGATGCACAAGCGGGATTTGGTATGGGTCGCTGACAAGAGAAGGCCCGTGCCGAAACCGGGGGATTGGTGATGGATCGGTTTGCCTGGCTCCAAGGATAGGCTAGATGTGGTGGCGATACTGCCGGATAAATACCTCAAGCTCGTCCTTCGCGAATTCGAGGATCTTCCGTTGCGTCAAGGCAAGATTTCGTTGACGTTCGAGATTTCGTGTGGTACTGGTGGTACTATCAATGCGTTAAAGGTTAAGAAGTTTCACGAATACGAGGAACGATGAAGAAGAAATCAGGCAAGAAGCCAAAATACTAAGCTAGCCTCATCCAGTCGCACTGTACTTGGAACGGCCTGTTGGGTCCTCTTCGGAGGATCTGGCAGGCCGTTTTTTTATGTGGTGTGCAGCATGGTGGTCTTCCTTTTGATGATCCTGCTAAACGGAGTGCCGGTCTATCAGGACGACTATCCGTACCCATCGCTTCGAGCCTGTCGGGACGAAGGGTGGAGACTCGTCAGGGAGTATCAGAAGGATCATGTTCGAGCGCAATTCACCTGTGAAGAAACGTCGATTTCACCAGAAGGATGACGCATGGCGAACCTGAGAAAGAGCGAGTTGGGCCGGCACCAGTGGATCGAGGGATATCGCGAAGTGCGAGCCTTGCCCAATCCGAAGCGGGAAGTCCTGAAGTGCGGGAATTGCGCGAAGATATGGTACCTGGCGCAAGGCGATCCTCCCGTGACTGGCTGCATCAGCGATATTGATCTGCGGAAGTTAGGCCCATCCATGCAGAAGGACCAGCTTGAGCGCGATTTTCGAGGCAATCTCTACCGGAGGGATATGTAGGTGGACACGTTTGGCGTCACGGATGCCGCCTTAGCGGCGGCCATCGAAGAGATGCAGGAGCTCCCAGACGACGAGTTCGGCAAGCTCTTTGAGGACGAGACGAGTGACCTACCTGACGGACATCTCGTGGAATACGCCGAGGAGTGCGTTCGTCACAGTGAGGATGTCGAGAAAGATCGAATCAAGCTCGACGAACAGCTCTGGGACGCGCACGAGAACAAGATGCGTGAGTTGCAGATGAAGGACGACTGGCAAGCCAAGCTCACGACCAACGAACCATTCCAGACCGTCATCCAAGCCAAGATGTTGGTCCGCAAGGCCATCATCGATCAGCCTGACTGGATCAACGTCACGACCGATATGAGCGACGATCCATCTGCCGTCATGAAGGCGTCATTCTGGCAGGATTCCTTACGCTGGTGGGCGAAGCGCACCAAGTTGGTGCAGATCCTACCGGATATGACTGAAATGGCGTTTTCGGTCGGCCAGAGTCTCGCGCTCAAGGCACTCTGGGTCACGAACGAGGACGGGTCAGAAGGCATTAAGCCCATCAAGATCGAGCCGTGGAAAATTCGGCGCGATGTCGATGCGATGTCACGCGAGCCGCAAAGCGGGCTCTACTGTATCCATCAGGACTGGGTTGACTATCACACCCTGTTGGACGGCGAGAACAAGGGCTACTACCAGAACGTCAGGGATTGCCTGCGCGACGCCGGAGATGAAGGCAGCTTAGACCGAGTGAAAGAGCGTCGGAAGCGTGGGCTGGTCGATCGTTCTCATAAGTTTCGCCCGCAAATATTTGTCCGCGAGTTCTGGGGCGGGGTGCTGGATCGAAACGGAGAAATGGTCATGCCGAAGGTCCGCTTTACCGTGGCTAATCGCACGGTCATCGCCAGGCCCAAACCCGTGCTGTTCCCTCGTATCAAATGGCCCATCCATCAGTTTTCAGCCCTACCGCACATGCGGAACTTTCACGGCTATAGCCTCATCGAAGGCATGCTCAAGATGTGGAAGTTTCGCAACAATATCCTCTCGATGACGGCCGATAAGCTCAGTTTTATCCTGAATGGGGCCTATGAAGTGGACGAGTCGAAACTCGTCAATCCTGCCGATAAAGAACTCTATCCGGGCTGCACCAAAGCCATGAAGCTCGGTCAACGTGGGGCCTACAATCTCATTCCGTCCGACGACGATTTTCTCCCCGTCATTGAGCACATGATGGCGTTGACGGGCAATCTCTTTCAGAACGGTGTGTTCGTCACGGAGTTGCTGAAGGGAGAAACCGGGCAGCGCAAGGACATTACCAAGGGGGAAGTGCAGATCAAGACTCAGCAGGCCATGGGGGTGTTCGAGGGTATTGGTCGCGATGTCGAGTATGGCGTGGAGCAGGGCTTTGAGATGATTCAAGATGTCCTCACGACCTATTGGGACCCGTGGGACAGCCCGGCGTATGCAGCCGTGCTGGGTGCCAAGCATGCCCAGATCCTCGGCACCATTTCCATGATGTCGCCGGATCAGCGCATGGAGGCCCTGAAGCAGGAGACGGACATTGACGTTCGCGGCATCTCTGTTCTGTTCCAGAAGTCCGAGTTGGTAGACCGGCTCATCAACATGGTGAAAATGACGGACAGCCCTCGATTTGCACCGTACGCGAAGGATGATGTCCTAATCCGCAAGATGGCGAGCGCCCTGGACTCAAGCGAGGCGATTCGCAGTCAAGAGGAAATGCAGGTCATGGAGATGCAGCAGCAAGCCATGCAGGCCGCGCAACAGCAGGAGATGGCCCTGAACGCGGCCATGGGCGGCGGGGCTGGTGCCGGTCCGATGGGGCCAGATCAGCCAGCAGGAGGACCTCTGGACGGACAGGTTCCAGGGCCTCAGCCAGCAGCGGGGATGCCGTCATGACGAACGGCCAAGTGCAGGCGAAACGGGATGCGCTCGATCTCAATGCACAACTCCTCGACCCTAAGACAGCCGATATCATCACGAGGATGTTTCACCGTCATCTCTGTGACTATATCGAGCGGTTGCTCGACCCGTCCCTGGGAGATGCCGATGCGCTATCGACCAGACTCAAGGCCGTTGGTGTCGTCGAGGCCCTTATGGCGATGGGTCACGATCTCAAGACGGTTCGCGAGCCGATATCGAGGGTTGCCAATAAGTTCGTGGAGCAGAACGTACAACCCTGGGGCTAAGCCCCAAGAAAGGAGGACGCACCATGGCCTACGACGGTGACATGAAGGTCAAGAA
>NZ_JBLFBO010000052.1:0-15112 GCF_047338595.1 Nitrospira sp. BLG_1 | reverse complement strand
AGGTTCGCCGTTTCCGTGGTGACGTGTAAGCAGGCGGTCACTCGAACACCCTTCAATGGCTGCTGTTTCTTGAACCGCTTACGAATCAGCCGTAAGACGGGCATTGTGGCTTCGGCCCATTCGATCTTCAGTTTGCCTTGGTCTGCCAGCTTGATATCTTTCACATCGTAATCCACGGAGATCCTCCTTCTGAAAGTTGTCGGTCGTGATTTGGCGGGGCGTCAATTGCTGTCATGAGAAGGGGGACGGGCAACCTACCCGTCCCCCTTGCGCTGCTGTGGTAAGGCTCACGAAGCTTATAGTCCAGCGTCCTTGTGTAGGGCTTTGGCCTTGTCGGTTTTCTCCCAAGTAAACTCGGGCTCGTTGCGGCCAAAGTGTCCATAGGCCGCCGTCTTTTTGAAAATGGGTCGTCGAAGCTTGAGATGATCAATGATGCCACGTGGTGTCATGGGGAAGTGCTTGCGCACGAGTTTGTCGAGCTTATCAACCGACACCTTTTCCGTGCCCTTGGTATCGACCAGCACAGAGACAGGATCGGCAACGCCGATGGCATAGGCCAGTTGCACTTCGCACTTGTCGGCCAATCCGGCGGCGACAAGGTTCTTCGCGATGTAGCGTGCCATGTAGGAGGCAGACCGGTCGACTTTTGTTGGATCCTTCCCAGAGAACGCTCCACCGCCATGGCTGCCATGACCGCCGTATGTGTCGACGATGATCTTTCGCCCGGTGAGACCGGTGTCGCCCATGGGACCGCCGACTACGAATCGGCCAGTTGGGTTGATGTGATGCTTTACACTGGTCGGGTCATACAGGCCCTTCGGCATCACCGGCTTGATGACCTTTTCCATGATATCGCGTTCAATTTGCTTGCTGGTCACATCAGGGCTGTGTTGCGTGGAGACGACGATCGTATCGATCCGTACGGGCCTCCCGTTTTTGTACTCGACCGTGACTTGAGATTTCCCATCCGGCCGCACCCATTTGAGAATGTTTTTCTTGCGTACTTCAGCGAGCCGCTTGGTCAAACGATGAGCCAAGACGATCGGCATCGGCATGAGTTCAGAGGTTTCGTTGGTGGCATATCCGAACATCAATCCTTGATCACCGGCTCCGCCGGAGTCCACGCCCATCGCGATGTCACCAGATTGTTGGTGAATTGCGGTGAGAACGGAACAGGTGTGGTAGTCGAATCCCCAGGAGGCATCGCAGTAGCCGACCTCTTTAATGACTTCGCGGATAATGTCCGGGATTTCAACGTAGGCCTTCGTCGAGATTTCCCCGGCCACCAGTGCGATGCCTGTCGTGAGAATCGTCTCGCAGGCGACACGAGAATATTTATCCTGGGCAATGATGGCATCCAGGATGCCGTCTGAGATTTGGTCGGCGATTTTATCCGGATGTCCTTCTGTCACTGATTCGGAGGTAAAAAGGAAATTGTCTCGCATAGGCCCCTCGTGGGTTGAGGTTATAGAAATCCAGCGTTGGTCTGTCTAAGGAATCTGGAATGTGAGAAAAAAATAGTGGCGAGTGACAAGCCACGAATAAGCGAAACCGATTCTAAAGGAGATGGGTGGGCTTTGTCCATCATTTCATGTGGTTGGTCGGGGGATAAAGTCAGGCCTCGTTTACTTGACTCAGGATTTTGGGGACTTGTAACATGATCTAAGGATTGAGGGGACAGCATGTTCGCGGATGCAGGTGTAGTTGTGAGGAGGGCATTGCTCCAGCTCTTCCAAGGGGAGCCTCTCAGAATTGCGTTCTGATTTTTGAAAATGCAGTATATCCGAAAGATCTCGATTCTCCCCGTGCTGCTCGCTGTCGGCGGGCTGGTCGCGTCATCAGTGGTTGATGCCCAACCTCCGCAGTCAGTCAAACAGTCGGTTGTCGGACGAGGAGTCGTCCAAGTCGGTGATGAGGCGCCGAATTTCATATTGCGAGACCTTGCCGGGAATGCCGTGAGTCTTTCGCAGCTCAGAGGGAAGGTTGTGTTGCTGAATTTTTGGGCGACGTGGTGCGGACCTTGCCGGGTCGAGATGCCGGCAATGGAGCAACTCTATCGTACGTTACCGAGAAGAGAGTTCGAGATTTTGGCCGTGTCGACGGATTCCCAGGGTGCAATGGTGACGCGCCCGTTCCAGAAACAGATGGGCTTTACGTTCCCGATTCTCCATGACTCGGAGTATCGGGTTGGTCTGGCCTATGGCGCTCGAACGATCCCGGTCACCTTCATGGTCGATCGGCAGGGCGTCGTGCGACAAAAAATATTTGGTGCTCGCGATTGGGACTCACCGGAGGCCCGTGACTTGATTCATGCGCTGCTGAAGTCCTAGCCTACAGTCTTGATGAACACGTCTACTGCAACCACCGACAGGCCGCTGCGACGGGCCTAGCCGAGCCGAAGGGGCACAAACCGTTATGAATAAAGTAGGCATGCGATGACGCAATCCATTCCACAGATTTCGCTGATTGCGGCCTTTTCTGCGGGGCTTCTTTCGTTTGTATCCCCGTGTGTCCTGCCGCTGGTGCCGAGCTATATTTCCTATATCACCGGACTCTCGGTTGAACAACTTACCGATGCCGCTGAACGTGAAAAGTTCAAGAAGGCGATCATCGTCAACTCCCTGCTCTTCATCGGCGGGTTTTCATCGGTATTCATCGCGTTCGGTGCCTCCGCGAGTTTTCTCGGACAGATTCTGATTAGCCATCAAGATCTTATTCGGCGTATCGGCGGTGTGGTGATCATTCTGTTCGGGCTGTATCTGCTTGGGATCCTCAATCTCACATTCCTCAAGATGGAGCATCGGTACCAGTTTCGCAATCGACCGGCTGGGTATTTGGGATCATTCTTGATCGGTGTGGCATTCGCGGCCGGATGGACTCCCTGCGTTGGGCCGGTCCTGGGATCGATTTTGCTCTATGCGAGTACGACCGACTCCCTGTTCAGTGGGGTTGTCTTATTGACTTTCTACTCATTGGGCTTGGGGCTGCCGTTGTTTCTGACGGCATTGGGCGTCGATCGATTCTTGGCCTATTTCAAAGAAGTACGGGCCTATTTGTGGGGTGTGTCGACCGTGAGCGGAGTGATGTTGATCGTCGTCGGTGTGATGATCTATGCCAACTCGTTGACGATGATCACCAGTTTGTTGGAGCGATACGGGATCGGCTGGTATCTGGGTCAGTAGGTAGCTCGCCTTCGGCAATCAGCTTTCAGCTGGCGGCTATCTCAGCACCAGGCGCCAAGGCGGCAGGCAGTGAATCCTGATTTCAGTGAATGGGGTGCCGCGGCACCAACCGCATCTAACGACGGCGCGACGCCAGGTGCTCCCATTGTAGGTAGTGAGGATGAGCCGGCAGGAGGGGACTGAGGTGAGAAACTGGATCGACCGTTTCGTACGAGGCCTGGTCCGGCATCCGAGAGCGATGTTGATTCCGACTGCTGTGCCAGCAACGTTTTGGGCTGAGTCTCGTTGATTTTTGCGAGCAGATGTTTCCCGTCACCGGCGAACTTGCTGTCTGGGTGCTTCTCCGCCAGCACAATGAGGTGGTCTCTTGCCCAATCATCGGCACCCATCTCGTGGTACGACTTGGCGAGGAAGTACATCGCGTCCGGGGCAACAGGCTTGTCCGGATAGGTCTTGAGCACTTGCTCGAATCGGTGGGCCGCCGCCAAGTACGAGCCTCTTCGATAGTAGAATTGTCCGACGAACAGATGCATCTGTGCCAGCCAGTCGTGGCACTCTTCGAGTTTTTGCTGCGCCTGTGTGTCATAGCGGCTGCCGGGAAAATCTTTCCGCATCTGGTCGAATGCGGCGATGGCCTTTTGCATCGGTTCAGGGTCGCGATCGATCGTTTTTGCCATCTTAATATGAATCTCCCCAATCCTGAAGGCGGCATAGGGAGCGAGCACGTGATTCCGATGCAGTTCTAGAAAGTGTTTATATTCGACGAGCGCTTCCGAGTACTCTTCCTTCTCAAAGTAGGCCTCGCCACGTTTCATGATCACATTGGGGTGGTAATGGTTATCGATCGTGTCCCCGAGAAAGATTTGTTCGTCCGTACTACTGAGGGCTTTTTTGAGCCCACTTCGGACGTCGCTGGCGGAAAAATCGCCAGCGCAGGAGGAGAACACAAGGCAGTAGAGGCCCAGCCACGTCGCCAGGCACGAACCGGACGGTCTGAATCGAGCGGAAGCACTTGCTTGCATGAGACGCATCTGCATAACCAATAAAAGTAGCAAGGATATAGATAAAAAGCAATTGGGTGCCTGGTTTTGTTGACCTGTCTCTTTGCCGCCCCTATAATCCCGCTCCACATTGGGCGTATCACCCGAGTTTGTCCGACTGATTGCAGGAGTTGATCCGAGCAGGGCCATGATTCGAACACGAGTGATTGGAACGGGCAGTTACCTCCCAGCTCGGGTCGTGCCGAACGAGGAGATCGCCCAGGTCGTGGGGGTATCCCCGGCCAATATTCAACGGTTGACGGGCATTCAATCACGCCACTGGGCGGGGGCGCACGAAGCTGCGTCAGACCTCGCGATCGCTGCAGGGCGTCGAGCGCTGGAGGCTGCTGGTTGTGAGGCCTCGGCTATTGACGCGATTGTACTTTCTACCACGTCCCCGGACATGGTGTTCCCCTCGACGGCCTGCTTGGTGCAACGGGGGTTGGGCTGCAGGCCGGTGGGGGCTTTTGATGTCTCTGCCTCCTGTTCGGGGTTTTTGTATGGACTCTCGATGGCACAGGCCATGATTCAAAGCGGGCAGGTGAAGACCTGTCTGGTTGTCGCGGCTGAGGTGAAGTCTCGCACGCTTGACTTTCAAGATCCTGCGACCGCGTTGTTGTTCGGGGATGGAGCCGGGGCCGTCATCCTTCGAGGAGAGCCCGATCCCAATCCGGAGTGGCGAGGAATCCTCGGAATCAGGCTGTACGCGGACGGGGCGTCGCACGGGCTCATTGGAATTCCCAGTGGGGGGTCACGGAGTCCTGCATCAGTCGATGGTGTGAAAAAGCGGGACCATATGCTGCGCATGCGCGGGGCGTCGCTTTTTAGGGTTGCGATTCGACGTGTTGAGCAGGCCGTACACGACATCTTGAAGGAGTTCGGCATGCGTTCGGATGATCTGAAACAGGTCGTGCTGCATCAGGCGAATGGACGGATACTGGATCAGATCGCCCATCGGTTAGGGATCGAGCGGTCGAGAATCGCATCGGTCATTGAACGGTATGGCAATACCTCCTCGGCCTCGCTCCCCATTGCGCTGGATGATGCAGTCCGTCGCGGACATATTTCCCCGGGAGATGTGGTACTCCTTGGAAGCTTTGGAGGGGGACTGACCTGGGCAACGAGCCTTGTCCGGTGGTAACGACGATGCTCGACGGAGACAAGCTTGTCGCTGCTTCCCCTTTCGGGTAAGTACCTGATTCAGGAGTACAAAGGATCATGATGTTTAGCATACTTCCCAAAGAGGAAGCCTTTTTTGAACTCTTTAAGAAGGCGGCCCACAATGTGATCGAAGGCAGTCGGTTGCTCAAGGGCCTGATGGAAGACTATACGAACATTCAGGAAAAGATTGCGCGTATCAAAGAGGTGGAGCACATCGGCGATGGCATTACGCATGACATTGCCATGCGCCTCAATCAAACGTTCATTACGCCGATTGATCGGGAGGATATTCACGATCTTGCCAGCGCGTTGGACGACATTCTTGATGCGATCGAAGCGGTGGCGGATCGGTTTGCCATCTATAAGATCGAGCAGCCCACTCCCTGCGCAATTCGGCTGGCGGATATCCTCTACCAGGCCTCCGTGGCGGTGGGGCGAGGCGTGGATCGGATCAGTATGTCGCATGAAGAAGTAAAAGAATATAGCGTGGCGGTGAACAGTTTGGAGAATGAAGCCGATCGGGTGTCACGCGATGCGATTTCCACACTCTTTGAGAAAGAAACGAATCCGATTACGGTGATCAAGTGGAAAGAGATCTACGAGACCTTTGAAGAGGGGACCGATCGCTGTGAAGATGTTGCCAATGTCATCGAATGTATTGTCCTGAAGCAAGCGTAGTTGGTTCTATCCGGACCTGACCTTCGAGAGTGCACGGGTAGGAGAACCTCCCTCGCAGATCAGTGACCCCACACCGTCTTCCTGAACAAAAACGAGAGTGCCCATGCCTGAATTGAGCGGATTATTGTTGGTGACCGTGGTGTTGGCCCTGCTGTTCGATTTCTCGAACGGATGGCACGATTGTGCCAACGCCGTGGCAACGGTCGTCTCCACACGCGTCTTGAGGCCGCTGACGGCGGTCTTGCTGGCCGGAGCACTGAACGTGGCCGGCGCCTTCTTCTCGACCGCTGTTGCGAAAATGATCGGCGGTGGGATTGTGTTTCCTGATGCGATTACAAACGTCGTCGTGGCCGGCGCGATGGCGGGAGCCATCTGCTGGAATTTATTCACGCTGATCCTGGGTCTTCCGACCAGCTCCTCGCACGCATTGATCGGTGGTCTTGTGGGTGCCGCGGTCGCTCATGGAGGCTGGGCGGTCGTGCAATTCAAGGGATTGCAGAAGATCCTCGAAGCCATGATTCTTTCTCCTCTGTTGGGATTTGGAATGGGGTTTCTCATCATGGTGCTCGTAAGCTGGTCGTTTTTCCGGGTTCATCGTGGCCTGGCGACCAAACTGTTCAGCCGACTTCAGCTTCTCTCGGCGAGCTTCATGGCGTTCAGTCACGGGGCGAATGACGCTCAAAAGGTGATGGGCGTGATCACGCTGGCGTTAGTCGCTTCGGGTCAGCTGACATCGGCAGAAGTGCCGACCTGGGTGATTGTGGCCTGTGCCTTGGCCATGGGGCTGGGCACGACCGTCGGTGGGTGGCGCATTATCCATACGCTGGGAATGAAAATGGTCAAACTCGAACCAGTCCACGGATTCGCCGCTGAGACGGGGGCGGCGACCGTCTTGTTGTTTACGGCTCAGTTCGGTCTTCCGGTGAGTACGACCCATACGATTACCTCGTCGATCTTAGGGGTCGGTTCGACCAAACGTCTCTCTGCGGTTCGGTGGGGAGTCACGAGCAAGATCCTCTCAGCCTGGATCTTCACCCTGCCAGGTTCTGCCTTGTTGGGAGCTGGCGCTTATACGATATTGTCCTGGTTCCACTGAGCGAGGGATCTCTTCCCGCCCTTGATCGGGAGTCGAACGACGAAACGACTGCCTTGAGGGTGATTGGCTTCGACCCACACCTGGCCCCCGTGTCCCTCAACGAGATGCTTCACGATGGCGAGTCCCAACCCTGTCCCACCCAGGTCTCGGGAGCGGGCTTTGTCCACACGGTAGAACCGTTCAAAGATACGAGGGCGATCCTTTTCGGGGATACCGATTCCTGTGTCGGCAACGAACAGATCGATTGCGTTGGGTGTCGGATCGGACGTGTAGGGCGAAGGGGCTGACGCAGCACCGAGCGTGATGGTCCCGCCTTCCGGAGTATATTTGATGGCATTATCGAGCAGATTCGTGAGGACTTGCACGAGCCGATCGTCATCACCTGCAATCAGAGGCAGCGAAGGGTCGAGTGCGGTCACGAGCCGGTGGATTTTTCGATCGGCGATCGGTTTGATGGTGGACAAGGTTCGGTCGACCAGGGCTCGCACATCGATCGGTTCTTCTTTGAGCGAGATCTGACCGGACTCAATCTTGGAGAGCTCAAGGAGGTCCTCAATGATCAGATTCAGCCGGTCGCTCTGTTTCAAAATGATGTTCAAGAACCGACCGGCCACCGAGGGATCGTCCTTACCGCCGTCGAGAAGCGCCTCCACATATCCCTTGATCGAGGTCAACGGCGTTCGCAGCTCATGAGAGACATTCGCCACAAAGTCTTTCCGAATCTTTTCCAGCCTGCGTACGTCAGTGACATCGTGGAAGACCAGGACGATACAGGCTTCGTTGTCTCGCTCGCCTCCTGCGGGGGAGGCTTCAATATGGAGATGCCGTCCGCTGAGCGGGAGCACGATCTCATCCTCATGAGGGGTACGAGCCTGAAGGATCGTCGTCACCAGGTTGTTCAGCCGTTGATGCCGAAACAGTTCGGCGCAGGGGCGTCCGCGTGCGTCCACCCGTGAAATGCCGAACATCCGCTCGAGCGCGGGATTGATCTGTAGCACGTGGCCGCGAGCGTCCAGTACCATGACCCCTTCGACCATTGAGGTCAGCACGGCCAGCAGCTGCGCGCGGTCTTCAGAGAGTTCTTCAATTTTTGTATGGAGCTGGTCTGCCATCTGATTCAAGGTCGATGCGAGTAATCCCACCTCATCCTGTGCAGTCGTCCTGATGCGCATCGTCGAGTTTCCCGTACTCAAGGCCTGAGCCGCAGACGCGATCTCGGAAAGGGGCTTCGTAATGCTGTGAGCCAGCCAGATGCTCAGCGTGACGGTAAGCAGAAAGGCCACGCCGATCGCAAGAAGGAGCTGGCGCTTGAGTTCGTCGCTGAGTCGGTCCACCTGGGCGAGCGGAAGCGCCACGCGGACCACCCAGGGGGCTCTGTCGTGCGGGACCCGCAGAAGTCTTGCGTGATACATCGTTCGTTCGCCGGTCGTGTGGCTGGGGCGCACGTCTTGTCCTTGGCCGGTGGCCAACGCCTGCGACACTTCGGGACGGGATGCATGATTCTCCAGAGTCGGGATATCGACATCGCGGACGGCATTGTCGGCAAGGACGGTGCCGTCCGACGCGATCAATGTGATGCGCGCGGAGGATCGGATGCCGAGATCACGCGCAATATCTTGTAGACGAGAAAGAGTGACTGCGGGAGTGGAGGAGTGAAACAACGCCAGAAACCCGTATTCGACGAGTTTCGCCTTCGCCTCCAAGGTCTCGCCGAATTGCGTGAGGTAGCGCTGTTCAAGCGCTTGGACCGTCATCCATCCGGCGATCAGCAGACCACAGGCTACCGCTACCAGTGTGCCTATCGCGACTTTCCATCGAATCGACCACGACATGCGGATCAGTCGGTATCCTTTAATTTATACCCAAGTGATTTCACGGACAGGATGGCGTCCTCAAGGAGCGGCAGCTTTTGTTTTAATCGCCGGATGTGCACGTCCACGGTTCTGGTCGTACCATAGTAGTCATACCCCCAGACGGCGTTGAGCAATACCTCTCTGGTCAAAACACGACCGCGATGGCGTAGGAGATGCTCGAGTAGGCCGAATTCTTTTGCCGTCAAGGGGATCTCCTGCCCATTGAGACTGACCTCATGTCGAGTCGGATCCAGCGTCAGCGCCCCGCATCGATAGTGGGCCGGGCCGGTGGATGCGGTACGGTCGATCCGACGCAGTAGGGCTTTCACCCGTGCAACCAGCGCTTTGGGGCTGAAGGGTTTGGTGACATAGTCGTCGGCACCCAATTCCAAGCCGACAATCGTGTCGGACTCCTCAGCTTTGGCCGTCAGCATAATGATGGGAATCATCGCGGTATCCGGAGCGGAACGCACGCGCTTGCAGACGTCGAGCCCATCCATTTCGGGCAACATCAGATCGAGGACGATCAGGTCAGGCTTCTCTTCCTTGACCTTCTTTAAGGCCTCGACTCCGCTCATGGCAGTGACGGAACGAAAGCCTTCCTTCTGGAGATAGTGTTGGACGAGTTGCGCAATATCCTGTTCGTCTTCAACGACCAGGATTTTCTTGCCGGCGGTGGCTTCCATGATGGTGTTCAGCGTACGGGGGAGGGGAGAGTGTGTCAAGTGAAGCGGCTCCATCATGGAAGCAGGGATGGATTTATGAAAAGAAGAGATCGTCACGCAAGTCCTGTCACATGAGCAGTGAGGAGATCAATTATTTTGAAGAGATCGGAGGCTGGCGATGAGGGAGAAATAGACTTGTGAGTCAATCCGTTCTCAATTGCGGCAGGCCAGGGTGCCGCATGTTCTGATACTCGGTATCAGAACAGTGAGTATGTCATACTTCTGTACCAGACTGGTTACGGCCCAATGATAATGGTCCCTCCCGTGTCGTCATCGGCCCGATGAAGGGGACAGTAGAATCGATAGGTGACGGTCTCTCCTTCGCCGGTGCGTGCATCATTCGTGATTCGACTCCTGTCCAGGACGATCTGTTCGTTCTCTTCAGGCGCAATGGTTACTCGAACCGGCCTGGTGATCTGAATACCATTTTCCTCAGCGGACTCCAACAATCCCGGCGCTTCGAATACATGGGTCCGTGCCGTCGGGTTGTCAAATCGAAAGATCAATGGCTCCGTGAAATCCGTACTTCGTTGAAGGACAATTTCTCTCGGAAGCCACACCGCCTGCTGATCTTCAAGATCACGAGCCACAAACAGAATCTCTTTCGTCCATCCGGTAGAAGCCATGGCAAGCACTCCACCGCCGATCACAGAACCAAGCCATATGCCCACGGCCAGAGTGGAGCGTCGTGCAAATTTCATCTTCTCATTACCTGCGACACGATCGGATAGCCGATCAGTTTCACATGGTCTCACTCATCAAAGGGACGGGACCGCCAGTCCCAGCTGCGCTTCAGTGGTGAGCTGATGCTGGCCGGGACCGGAGACCTCTTGTTGCGCCCCCGGGAAGGATTTCATCCCACAGATGAGGCGCACGTTCCAGACTACTTCCAGGCCGTTGCTCAGCCGCCGCCGATGTCGCCACGGGTTTCAATGACAAAGAGCTCGCCTTTCACCTCCGGATGGATATCGCACCATAGGGCGTGGCGGATACTTTCGGCTCCACCGGTTTGTGGGTCAAAACTTGAAGGAGCTGTGGCGAAGCGGAGCGTCATGGTCTTTCCTGCGTCGATATGAAACGATTTGAATTGTTTCCCTCGTACCTCTGTCCCTCCTTCCGCCTTCACCGCCACATTTTTGAACAACGTAGATGCCAAGCCGTGGGTCACGGAATCCTGGTTTCGGACGACGATAATCGTATCCTGGGAGGGCATCGTGAACCCGGCAGTCTCATAGCCGTGCTGTCGGTCCTTGATGGTAATCTCCAGCTTTGAGGGTGGTGCCTCCATCCCCTTAGTCTGCGCCTGTGCGATATCGGGCCCGGCACTCCAGGCCACGACCGTCGCCACGGCGAACGGAATGCTGAACAAGGTTGTTCCAAGTCGTCGAACACTCATTCTTGCCTCCTTTTTTGAAACGGTATCAGGTACGTTTTTCACCTACTCAACCAACATGCCTACTTGCAGCCTGTCACATCTGTTCTGGCCTGCCACCTCCTTCCATGCATTTCCCCTCCTCAGTCGGCGAAGCGCTATGGTTGCGCCTCTTTTCCAGCGGACAGCCAGGTATGTCCTACTTCGCCAACGATCGAATGTAATGGATCAGTTGCCAGACTTGTTCATCCAGCATTCCGCCAAAGGCCGTCATGCCAGTCCCTGGAGAGCCGTTCTTGATGATCCAGAATAACTGGCCATCCGGAATCTTACTCATCATCGCGCCACAGGTGAAGTTTCGGGGCGGCGGCACGAGCGCTCCACCCATCAATCCCTTGCCATCTCCTTGCTCCCCATGACACATCACGCAGGCGATGGGCTGTGCCGTTCTCAGAAACAATTCCTTGCCCGCTTGAACTGCGCCTGCAGAAGAGGGGATTGGATTGGTTTTGGTCAGATAGTCGTTCGGAGCCGTAGCCGTCTTACGCGGCTGGACACAGGCTCCACTCGGTCCACTTCCCGCCGAAGCCGCGACCTCTGGGATTTCCTTAAATGTCACTTTCAAATAAGCGATGACGTCCGCCACACCCTGCTGGCCGATCGTGAGCCCCCAGTAGGGCATGTTGGGTGATTTGCCGACGGCCACTCCTCCATGGTTGATCACGTTATAGAGGTATTCCATTGGAAGTTTGTCGAACGGCATGTTGGCATGGATCGCCGGTTTCGGTTCGAGTCCCGATGCGGCAGGACCATCGCCCTTGCCGGTGAAGCCGTGGCATTGCGCACAGTATTCTTTGTACAACGTCTTCCCACGATCCACGCTGGCGTTTGCAAACTCTTGACTGGTCCAAGGTTCGTAGTAGGTGAAGTCGTTGACCCCTTGTACGGCAAGAAATCCGATCACGGCCCGCAATTGTGGGTCGGTCGCGTCGGCCAGAAATTCACCGGTATGGATGATGAAGTCCTGGGGGTTTTGGCCGAAGCGATACAGCCAGTCCATGTTGTACCGTTGCCCCGCATTCTGCAGAGCTGCACTCTGCGGCCCTCCGATCAAGTTCCCATTCTCTTCGATCGTATGGCAGCCCAGGCAGGCATGGGATTTATAGGCCGCCGCCCCGAACTTCACATCGAACTTCGTGACCTTTGACAGGTCAAATGCCCCAACCGTGACGCGTGGATCTCTATTGTGTTCGGCGAAGTAATCGGCAAGGGCGTTCGCCTCGGCCTCCGTTACGATCGGGTGCTTAGTCGGAACGTTCGTCAGGTCCCACAGATATCCCTTGGCGTAGAGCGGAGCCTCCTTGCCTGTCAGCCAACGAATGAGCCAGGAGCGCTGGTATTTACTACCAGCCCAAATCAAATCGGGGGCGTGAAGTTTGAACCGCGATTCCGCCGCACCCTCGAATCGGTGGCAGTGCACACAGGTCTGCTGGATGAGCTCCTTTGCGCGAGATTGATCGCTCGCAAAGAGAGGAGGTGGTGGGGCCATCACCCCAATTAACGCGAAGACCATGGCGCCGACGACTACTTCCCTCCAGCGTTTCATAATCGCGTCCTTTCTCGGTGACGAACCGATCCTGCTTGTTGCTACGTCCTGACGGTTCAATAGACGGTCCCAAGCAAGCCTCGGTCCAGTTTCGTGGAGTCTCCACCCATTCGGTACTCCTATGAGACCGCGCAACAAAAAAGGATTCGTGATTTCGCCAGGCTGGGGTCAGTTCCTCCCCTTGCCTCCTTTTGCTACACCTGGCGGTCAAACGCTGTAGCATTGTTCCCCAATTCCACTAACCTTCCCTTCCTGTCCCGTCGCTCACCTTCGGAGATTTCGCGGGAGCATTGGGAGTGAGGGAAGGGATGAGTTCTGGCGTTGGTCTTGCTGAATACGTGGGTAGGTGAGCGGTCGGGTCATGCCGAGCAGAAAGTGAGGAGCCTCACTTGCGCGAACGCGCCGGATGCGTGAAGGTGGGTTGCTAGCCAGATCATTGCGACCAGTGCGGAATCGCCCCAGTGCGTGGAAGATGCCACGCTGTAGGGGATTGCTGGGCATCAAAGACGATCCATGGCCACACGTCTGCCGGGTTGTCGGAGGACAAGTAGGAGCAGAGGCGGGTGGGCTGATCGGTGAAGAGGTTACTTGTAGGCAATGGCCGCACTGGACGGTCCGGCCAGATGTATGACCTCGAACCGCGTAAAGCCGACCTCACGACACCATTGGCGGAAGTCCGCGCCAGAATAGTCGAATGCATCGCCGAATTCGATGAGCATATTGAGCGACATCAGGAGCCCCTGCACGTTTTCGCGGCGGGCATCGTCGATCAACGCCTCAATGGCGACTAGTGCTCCACCGGGCGGCAAGGCTTGGTAGGCTGAACGGATCAGCTGCATCTTTCTCTCCAGATTCCAGTCGTGCAGAATCATGCCCATTGTGATGAGGTCGGCCTTCGGCAGCAGATCCTTGAAGAAGTCGCCGGATGCCGTGGTTACGCGATGTGCTACCCCTGCCGCGGCAATGTGTTTCTTCGCGATCGGTTCGACCACCGGCAAATCAAAGCTGGTGCATTGAAGATGAGGGTGTCGCTTAGCCACTTCAATGCTGAGTATGCCGGTCGCGCCACCAACGTCGCAAAGAGTTCTGAATTTCGAGAAGTCAAACTTCTCGGCGAACGCCTCGAAGTTGATGCGGGAAATCCCGGTCATCGCACCCAGGAATTGTTCCAGCCTGGCTGGTTCTGAATAGAGCTCTTCGAACATTCCTTTCTGTCCGTGTTTGATCTCGTTTTGGGGCTGGCCTGTTCGTAATGCCTCAGGGAGATCGTTCCAGAATTTAAATAGTCGCGAGTTGAGCATGACAAGAAGCCCACCGATATAGCGGGGGCTCGATTCATCGAGGAAGATCGTGCCTTCCGGCGTGTTGGAGTACGTAGCGTGTGGGCCGTCACCATGGCGGTCAAGAAACTTCATGGCGACGAGCGCGTCAAAGAAGTCTGGATTGGCACGTGGATGAAATTGCAATATCTGGCATAACTCCGTCCCGGTCAGGCAACGGTCACCCAGCTTCGTGAATAGACGAACCTCCACGGCTGTGAGGAGAACCTTGGAATTCCAGAAGCCGAAGGCGGTCTGCAAAATAGACGAGGGGCTAGGAGAATGACTCATGCGAGCGAGCTCTCTTTGTTGCCGTGAGAGGCGTGATTGAAAATTTTGTTCGGCGATGCGCTGAGGCTTCCGTCTTAAACATCAATGAGCATGCCACAGAGATTAATGAATACCCGTACGCTTCCAGTGGTATTCTTGCGTGCAACCGTAAAGATCACGTCGGATTTTGGCTCCGCGTAGAGCATGGCTTCCTGGCTCCCAAAATATCTTGCTGGAAATTCCGGCTCGGCTATTTCGGCAACGCCAGTGACGGCAATCGGGTAGATGCCGAGGACTGATTTCGTCGTCACATGCACAGCGTGAAAGAGGGGCTGGTTCGGATGTCCAAAGCCATTGATACCAAGAAATTTGATCTCGAATCGTTTTTTGGTAGGAACGGCACACACAACAACATCCTTGACGCTTTCCCCCGCGTCCAGATTGACGACTGCGCCGGTTTGAAAGGGTCTTTGAGCCATGTGGGGTGCCTCCTTACTTATAGAAAAACCGAAGAAAGAAGAATCTCAGAGCGTACCTATGGAAAGAAATCTCACTCAGCAGTGAGCCTACGGAGGAGGAGGGCGGGAGTCAAGCAGGTGAGTGATGGAGTGGCAGATAGCACATCGTGCTGTCCGGTAATCCTGTTGACGGACCCCATGGATCTGACGTATCGTGAGCGATCCGTACTGTCAGAGTAAAAGGCTGTCTTGTAGAGCCTCAACCAAGGAGCTACGACGACCATGAAGATATATCTTGCCAATCCCCGTGGGTTTTGCGCCGGTGTCGATCGGGCGATCGATATCGTGGATC
>NZ_JBLFBO010000093.1:0-3522 GCF_047338595.1 Nitrospira sp. BLG_1 | reverse complement strand
GCGGAAGCGGCATCGGTTCAGGCCCGGTCTCTGGCGTCACCGTCACGGGTGGGGCGACTTGTTGAGGCTGCGACAGCATGACGGATTCAGGAGTCGGTACCGGTTGCGCAACAGGCTGAGTCTGCTTGATTAAGAACGGTGGACGCTGCGAGACTGTCAACTCCGAGGGAATGGAGGCGATGAGGTCATGCGGCGAGGGCGATAGCGGGACAGTCTGTTGGATTGACGGCTGAATCGGCTGCGGCATCCTGAGGGGAGTGGTTCGGAGCGGTGATTCCTCCACAAACGGCGATTCCGTCGCCTTGCCTTCATGGGCCTGTTGCTGCTTCCTGATCTTCCTCCCGGCAATGACACCGGACAAGAGCCCCGTCACGGCTCCTGTTACCCCGCCCGCTGCGCCAGAAATGCCTGCCCCTTCCAATAGGCCTCGATTTTCATCGTAGAGTTCTTTGGCGATCGCGTTACTGCCGACCTGTTGCCCCCATTCCTGAATGAATTCCTGAGCTGCGGTGACGCCGGACTCCTTCAGGACCTTGAAGAATCCTCCACCCGTCGCTTTATTGAACCGGTTCAGGAGTCCGGCGATTGGGAGCGATTCGCTAGACCCCACTGCCGACCCAAGCCAGAAGGCTTTCCGTTGCGTCGGCTCATCTGCCCCAAAGGACTTGGCTTCCTCATACTGTTGCGTCCCTTGCGCACCTGCTCCCATGAGAGAAGAAATCGCGCCACCCACGAGAGCCGGAGATTTCGTCGCCGCGCCGACCAAACCGCCCGTCATGAACGCCGCCATACTGCCGACCGCTTGAGGCAATACGCCGACAATAAACTCCTTTTGACTTTCTGGATCTGATGGAAACGCCCGTTTCGCGACACGTTCGACCGCCTGGCCCATCTTGTAGGTGAGACGATCTTCCACTGGCCGCTTGTCCTTCAAGGCTTCCGGCAACCACGCATCGACATCTTTCGACGCAATCGCAATGGATTTGAGGATATCGGCTGGAATGCCTGCCGCGCCTTGAAAGAGATTGTTGGTCGCAAGCGTTAAGGCCTCGCCGAAACTGCGTGGCTTCGGCGTCGCGGCGGCCTGATTCTGCACAACCGTATCGGGCGTCCCGAAGTCCATTGACGACCCGAACCGATCAATTGTTGGCCTGATCTGTGGCGTGACTTGCTGCCGCGCACGCGCATCGATTTTCTTATTGAACTGCTTCGTCAGTCGGTTGTATTCGTCGCGCTGCGCATTGAACTCTTGCGCCTTTTGATTGAAGACGTTCCGCGTCACGTCGTACTGTTCACGTTCCTCGTCCGTCAAGGTTGGGTATTGGCCGGTCCGTATCTGAAACTGCGGATTCACCTTATCGAGTTGTCCCTGCAAATCATCCAGTTCCTTGCGCCGTCTCGTCAGATCAGCAGACTTCTTCTGCATGGTGCGCTGCATTCCGCGCACGTCCAAAGGCGGCACTGGCCGCACGCCAAACCGATCATCCTGGCGTGTGCCAAGTGGAGGAGAATCGGAGAGGGGGACTTGCTGAGCCGATGAGCTGATGGACGGTGCACGTTGAGCCTGTGGCGATTCCGGCATCGGTCGCTGCGCGGGAGCGACCACCGCGTCTGGCGTAGGCGGAGCAGGGAGTTCAGGAGCAGGAACGTCAGGACTCAGGAACGACGGGACGCTGCCGGTGACGGCGGAAAAGGCCCGTTCCAACTTAGGGTAGGGATGGAGTTCTTTTTCTTTGGCGCGTGCCTTGTTGACCTGATCGGTGAGTGCGAGCCGATCAGCCTTGAGCTTGGAGAACTCCTTGCGGCCAGACTTCAGGAACGGCTCGGGGTTGTCGCCTGGATACTGTCCGACCTCCCCTTCGGAAAGAACCTGTTCACGCTCCTCCTCGGGCACTTCATACGGTGCGAACTTGGCCTTCGACCGCTCTAACCAACTGTCCCACTCTCCAAGGGTCGGCATGGATCAATAGTCGTCGTCCCGTGAGAACATGGCATCCATCAGGCCTTGCTTCGCAAACTGGTCAAACTTCCTGTCCTCGTCATCCGCATCACCATAGAGGGAATCCGGGATCTGGCCCTTGGGACCCAGCTTGACACCGTTCTGTTGCAGCATCTTCACCAGCTTATCCCTGGTCACCTTGGCCTCATTGAGATGCATCATCTGTTGCCGAATCATGCCCAGCGTTCGAGGATCATCGGGCCTGAACATGTCAGGATACTCTTTCTGGAAATGTTCCAACCGGTCATGGGCTTCCTTATTTTTCTCGAATGAATTGTACAGCTTGCTATATTCCCGGTCGGCCCGTCGGCGTTGCCGTCGTAGATCAACGGCCCTCTGATAGTTTTGACGAATCCGTTTTCCACGTTCGTACAGCTTTTTTTGTTCGTCGTCGAACCACTCGGGGTATTGCGGTTGCTGATCTTCCGGTGACGCCACCGTCATCGCCGTCGGCTGCCCCATCGCTTGAGTCGGCATGGCCTGCGGCATGGTCTCCTCTTCGTTGTCAGGCACGAGGGCTAACGCATTCGACTGGCTCGGCTGTTCTGGTTGGGCTTGAGGCATCCCACCCGTAGAGGGTCCTCCCGCCGGCGCGACCCCCATCGGTCGAGCCTCGGCTGAGAACTCGTTGCCTGGATTCGCCGCGTACCGCTCTCCTCGAAGTAACGCTAATGCACCCATTGTCGCGCTCCTTTCTTATTCCCCATCCATCCGCAGGTACCGATACATCGGCTCCCCAAAGGTCCGTGGCTGCTTTATGATCGGAGGTCGCGCCACTGGCTCTTGCGGCTTCCACATCGGATTGGGCATGTTCGGCAGAGCACTCGGCTGCCTGGCGAGTGCCAAACTCTGCCCACTCGTCGGCATTGCCATCGGCATCGGTCTCGGCATGGACGGGTTGCCGTATTCCGGCCCACTGCGCCGTTGAAACATTCGTCCCATAAAGCTGGTCGGCGCTGCTTCTCGCGTGACTTGATAGGGCGTTCCGCTGCCATCTCTCCTCACGCCCGTCGCTGGCCCTCCCACGACCGCACCCCCTCCACTCAACGGAGTGGTCCTGTCTAACGGAGTGCCGTCCCAGCCCATCCCGAACGCCAGCCGGTCACGGTACAGCTTCATGGCATTCCGCTGCTGCATCGCTGGCAAGATCATCCTGGATATATTCTGGACACCTTCGTTGAATCCCTGCCCTACTCCATACGCCATACTGCCCTCCTTTCCATCTTGCCCCCCTTGACGGGAACCACAACGGAGATTATCGTATTGGTAGATACATCATCTTCCATCAACCTCCGAGGAGGTCTTGCGATGTTGGCCATATTATTCATAATGGGACTGCTGGCTCTTCCTGTCAACGCCTCTGCTGAAGTCACCGTCAACATCTGCTCTCCATGGGGCGGATGCCGCCCTGCTGATCTGTCCACATCGGCGGAGCCTGTTGCTCCGGCACCGGTCAAACCTGCCTGCACAGGAGCGTCGTGCGTGTTGGGCGTCTCGAACGAGATGCTGCCGCCTCCCGCGCC
>NZ_JBLFBO010000092.1:0-3531 GCF_047338595.1 Nitrospira sp. BLG_1 | reverse complement strand
GGAGGTCGGGTCCAATACGGCAACAACCGTGTCCAAGAAATCGTGAGCGGTACAATCCTAGATTCTACAGAAAATCTCACGAGTTGCCAGGCGCCTAGAGAGTGACGCCTGGTTTTGCTTGATGAGCAGTATTAATGTGTTGCCACTTCCTGGGGCCAGAATTTATGGCGGATTTGGGGAAGCGGCTCATTGTCAAAGTTTGGGATATCGTAGAGACATCGGTCGATGGTCGCTACTTCGTCTTCAGTGAGCGGCAAGCTGACTTTCTTTTTCCAGAACTGATCAAGAGTGAAATAGTCCCCGGATTGCGGCTTTTGTGCCAACAACTCCTGCATTTTCTTAAAACCCTCCGTATCAACGCCAGGAACACGTCCCTTGTTTCGATCATGGCACCAGTTGAGCACTTCAGCAATGCCATACATCGTGATATCAACGTTCATCATCTTACTCATAGAGTCCTCCAAGAAATATCCGTTGATCATAACGTAAACAGATCTCAAAATTCAAAGGCCGATGGTGGGTCAAAGGAGATTGCGGGGCCAGATGGGGCATCTGTATACTGGCTCTTTTCCCGGGAGCGCTTGACAGGTCAACCGGTTTTCTATCGGTGTATTGGCCATGCTTGAGTAGTCGTTGTGCAGGGAGGACGGTAAGGCTTTGTCCCTTCCGCTCCTGATCCTTGAGAATCATGTCCCGAGGACTGGACTCTTAGAGTTCCGAACATTCTGGCATGGTATCACTCAAACTGTTTATACAGAAATGACATGTAATGGCATGTGATGCGAAGGAGGCTATCTGTAGTGCGGTGGGACTCTATGTCCTCATGGGAATCGCTTTGTGGGGTTGTTCCAAGGCTGAGCCGTATCTCCCACCTGATCCGTTTTACTATTTTGCGAGTTACCCCGTCGGCAAGAACCCCACGATGATTACAACCGGTGATCTCAATCACGACTCGTTTACCGATCTGATCACGACGAATATTTCGAGCAATACGGTTTCCATCTTACTTGGCAATGGCGACGGCACATTTAAAGGCCAAATGCAGCTTCATGTGTGTCAAGAGCCCCGCGCACTTGCCATGAATGACTTCAATGAAGATGGACATGCTGATGTGGCCTTAGCTTGCTCAGGCGGGGATGAAGTTGCGCTGCTGCTTGGCCGGGGGGACGGAAAATTTGAAGAAGGGGCTCGGTATCCGGTCCATCGCAGCCCAGTGTCACTGGCTGCCGAAGATGTAAACGGTGATCATCATATCGATCTGGCCGTGGCCCTTCGAAACGACAAGGTTAAGGTGTTTCTGGGAAATGGAAAGGGTGAGTTGCGACATGGAGCGCAATATGAGCATGGAGATACCCCGACCTCCGTGGCTCTCTCTGATCTCAACGGTGACGGGAAGATGGATCTGGTCGTCACCAACGGGGGGCCGATGTCCAACGCGGTGTCCGTCTGGCTCGGGAACGGGGATGGGACCTTTCGCGACCCCAAGGACTATTCCACCGGCAGGCGACCTCTGGGTGTGAGTTTCGGCGATTTCAATAACGACCATAATAGCGACCTGTTGGTCATCAATGGGGAAAAGGATAGCTTTACGACTTTTTTAGGAAACGGCAACGCGACGTTTCGACCAGGAAAAGATGCCGGTGCGGATGCCGGACCAAATTTTGGCCTTGCTCGAGATTTTAATGGCGATCAACTGGTGGATGTGGCGATTGTGAATCTCCAATCGAGCGACTTGTCGATTCTATTCGGGAAGGGCGATGGAACCTTTCACTATCCTCCGAGAAACTATCGGACGAAGTCCGGTCCGTTTGCGCTCTCCTCTTTCCGGGTCACTACGACAGGGGAGGAAGAACCAGGCCTCGCCATCGCTGACAACGGAAGTGGCAGCGTGTCTATTTTTCTTCACCGAGGGCTCAAGTCCCTCGCACGGTCTGATCCGAAGGGGTGAGCATCGAGCGATCCTGGTCTATTTCTTGACAGCTTAGGAGCCCTTCGCTAGAGTTGAAAAAGGCCGGAGAGACCACGAGTTACGAGCGGAAGAATGGCGCTTCGATCCTTTGCATGGTGGTTCATGATAGGGGCTCTTCTGACGTTGTCAGTCTTGATGGTCCAGGGTGGGGTTCGCGACTTATGGGAAGGGACCCAGCCTTCCGGGGGGACGAACGTGTTCGTCTATTTTGGCACCACCCTTCTGGGTGGGGGGCTCCTCGCTGGATGTGTCGCACTCATTATGAATCGTATTCGATAACATAGCAGGCCGTCTGTTCCAGCATCCTGTTAGAGAGAGCAGGACATGTATGCAATGCCTCAAGTGCAGGGGGTTTATGATGGTCGAACGCCACTATACCCTCATCAACCGCAGAATCTATGCGCGATGCCTCAACTGCGGATTCTGGATTGATCTGGCCGACCTTCTTCGATTCTTTCACAAAGTTATTGATAGCGGGAGCAAAGGTGGTAAGGTTCGGGAATCATTCATGTTTTAGCGAGGCGGTGGTATTTGGCACGAGCGGATCATATCCGGCCTCCCCTTTGTCCGTGGAACAGCAGACGTGATTTCTATCGGGTAACACTTCTGATCGCATTCTCATTTCTCTGGAATGCCGTCTCCCCCCTTCCTGCCCAGGCGAGAACTCAGCACAGCATTCAGGATGCAGGTCGATCAATCGACTACGCTCCTCACGCGCTCCACTGGAAGCGTATCCCCGCACATAGCATTCTCCTCAAAGAGTTACGATCGGGACGCGTACTCTTTGAACATGACACGGAGAAACGGCTTTCGCCTGCTAGCTTGACCAAGATTATGTCGGCGCTGGTGATTCTCGAGAAAGCCCGGCTCGACGAGCTGGCAACCGTGAGCAAAAATGCCGCGCGGGCGCCGAAGACGCACTTACGGATCAAAGTCGGCGAAGTGTTTCGCCTCGGCGATCTGCTGAAGGCCATGATGATGGTATCAGCGAATGATGCCTGTTTAGCAGCAGTCGAGCATGTGGGTGGTGACGAAGCCCAGTTTGTGTCGTTGATGAATGCCAAGGCAACAGCTCTTGGATTGTCAGATACGCATTTTAGTAACGGATGTGGGTTTGATAACCCTGATCATTATTCAACGGCCGAGGATCTTGCCAAGCTCAGTGTAGTTGCCATGCAAAACGCAACGTTCCGAAATCTAGTGAAAGCTGAGCGTGAGATCATCACACCGGTCAGCGGCTATCGCGCATATGTCTTGCATAATACGAATCGGCTGCTCGGCCGAATTCCCGGCGTGGAAGGTGTGAAGACCGGCTTTACATCCAAGGCAGGCCGTTGCCTGATCGCCAAGGTGTCTCAAAACGGCAGTGATTTGTTGCTTGTTATTTTGAATTCGAATCGTCGATGGACCACCGCAAAGAGCCTGATCGATTACGGGTTTCGTCTGACCAATACCATGCACTAATCGCTGCCCTTCTTGGATCCCACCGGGTCCTTTACCCTGGCTGCCTGGATTCGAGCGACCCCCCTTCCCAATCTAGAGGAGCAAATGATCGCCTCCAA
>NZ_JBLFBO010000142.1:0-1002 GCF_047338595.1 Nitrospira sp. BLG_1 | reverse complement strand
TGCATGATACGTGGTATTGTTGCTCTGCCGTGTAGGGGGGGCGATGATGGCGGCCTATTCACAAGATTTACGGGATCGGGTGTTGTGGGGGTTGGAACGCGGCGAAGGCCCGACAGCGATTGCCCGACGGTTGGAGGTGAGTCTTCGCTGGGTGTACCAGGTCAAGAATCGCTATGAGCACACGGGGGAGCGTGCGGCAGCCCGGCTGGGCGGCTATCGCCGGTCCTGCGTGGCCGACAAGGAATCCACGATCAGAGCCTGGATCAAGGAACAGCCGGACTTGACCCTCGTCGAGCTCTGCGACCGCCTCGCAGCAAAGGGCATCACCATCAAACCCACGGCACTCTGGCATCAACTGAACCACTGGGGACTCAGCTTTAAAAAAAACGCTGCACGCCAGCGAGCAAGCACGCGCGGACGTCGTCAGCGAGCGCACCGAGTGGAAAGCCCAGCAACCCGGACTTGATGTGACCAAACTGGTGTTTCTGGACGAAACGGGGGTCAGCACAAACATGACCCGCCTGCGCGGTCGTGCGCCCATTGGGGAACGGTGCGTGGCAGCTGTCCCGCACGGACACTGGAAGACGACCACCTTCATTGCGGGCTTGCGTGTCGGGGCCGTGAGTGCGCCGATGGTGCTGGATGGGCCCATGGATGGCGAGGCCTTCCATCTCTATGTGCGGGAGGTGCTTTGCCCAACCTTGAGCCCTGGCGATCTTGTCATTGCCGATAATCTCCGGAGCCACACCATCGCCACTGCTCGCGACCTCATTGCGGGAACAGGCGCGGAACTGCGCTTCCTCCCACCCTATTCGCCCGACTTGAATCCCATCGAGCAACTCTTCTCCAAACTCAAAGCGCTCCTCCGCAAAGCTGGCCACCGCACCGTCGAGGCACTCTGGGCAGAACTCGGTACCCTCCTCGAGACCGTCTCTCCCCACGAATGTGCCAACTACTTCAACTCATCCGGCTATCATGTGTGACTCAATAGAAAATGCTCTA
>NZ_JBLFBO010000051.1:0-15781 GCF_047338595.1 Nitrospira sp. BLG_1 | reverse complement strand
GGAGGTCGGGTCCAATACGGCAACAACCGTGTCCAAGAAATCGTGAGCGGTACACCAATTGCTTCGGTATGACAACGATGCCAATAAGATCGTTCACTTTTCGGAGTGGTCCTCACTCGATAAGGCCCGACGTTTCTTCGAGTCTCCTGAACTGGCAGAAATCCGAAGAAGGGCTGGCGTCAAAGCGCCCGACTTTATGTATCTGCAAGAGATAGAACATGGCGTGCTCTAGCCCTAACCATATGTTTGAAAGGGACGCCGCAAGGACGAGGTGCCATTAGGCATGAGCATGTACCTCGACCCTGCTGACGCACAAAGGTTCATTCAAGGCTACAAGCTTCTGATGCTTGAGCTATTAGGTAAACAGGAAGATCGCATCACTGGCAGCGTTGCTCCGCTGCTTGCGAAGGCGCGTGCAAAACTCGTTGGTAAGCGGGCCTTGTTGCATAAGTCGATTGCGCGGCTTGAAGCACGAAACGTCAGACTGGACCCTGAAGTCGTCAAGGCCGTTGAAGGGCTTGAAGTACGACAGTGGGTCTATCTTCGCGACACAACACGGCATTCCATCATGATTCATTCGTCTGCTGATCGGGCATTCGGGGTGCTCGGGCTTACGCAGGGAATCCGCGATATTGTCGGCGGTACGGGGGTAGTAATCGAGGCGGGGTTGGCCCGCTACTGTGGGCGATATGTGTGTGATGGCATCATTTCGCAAGTGGTGTGGCTCGGGCCAGGATACAGAAGGAGTTGGAATGAGAAATTCAAGGAGATCAAGGCCTCAGGACAATTTCATGTGAAAGCCGATGTCTAACAATGCTGTCGATCGGACATGTACAAGGCGTGAGTATGGATACATTTCGTTCGTCCTGTTTCCTGATGAAGCAAGGTTTGTGAGAAACGAGGCGACTATTCTTTTGGCTTTTCCGCCGAGGCCAGGATAGGCTGAAACAAGGGGTCCGCATCGAGCACTGCTTTCAGCCGCTCAGTGTGAAGGAAGTAACGCCAGACTTCGTGGTCTTTGTCGGGAATCTCATCAAACCAGCGTTTGGCTTCGGTGAGGTGGTGTAACATCTGCCCCTTGTCCCCATAGTTCGGCATGAAGATCATGCTGTAGGCCATGGTGTATTCGGCGAGAAACTTGTCGAGTGGGCGATCCACGATCTCCAGCGACGCCTTGGCATTGTCATAGGCTCTGATACTGTCCTGGTCATGCAAGATGCGATTCCACGCCACCTTGTTGATACGAGACCAGGCCAGTTGTAAGAGAGCGTCAGCCTTAAGGCCTTTTCGATCGGCTGGAATCTCGTTGACCAACGCGTCAAAGGTTTCACTCATCGGAACCTGGTCATTGTTCCAGCGATAGGCCATTCCAAGCCGGAACCGATTCTCCAACTGCTCAGGATGGGTTCGTGCGAGGGTTTGCAATGCCGGCAAGAGTCGGTACAACAGATCCGCAGAAGTCGGCTGCGAAAACCCACCGACCTCCATTCCCAAGGAGAGATCGAGGCGATCCGACGCGGCGGCGATCGTCCAATAAAACTCGTTGACCGTCTGAGCAAGTAGTGGATCCTCGATGACGAGCTTGTGGTTCCTGGCCGCGTCCTGTAGCAGCACGGTATAGAGATGCTTGGTTAAGACGGTGAGGGCTTCGGTCTGTTGTGGATCAATGAGGAGAATACGGTTAAGGAGCGCCACGCGATCGCGGAGCTCAGGAAAGGAGGCAGCCCGAGCGGCAGCCGCAGTGAGTGTGCCGGGTTGGTCGGTGGGACTCCACCAGACGATGGAGTCTGGAAGGGCACGGCTTCTTTCAGTTGTGAATGGGATGCGTTCCTGGACCATGCCTGGAGCCTCAGGCTTGGTGTCTACCGGGAGATGCGCAACGGCGGTGTCGCGCGGAAACCCGTGTGGACGGAGTCCACTGAGCACGACCCATTGCGTGGTAATGGATTTGATGGCACGACGTTCACGCTTGATCGTGCTGGTCCAGTGAACCATGCCCGGCCCGTAGGCAATCGGGGATGTGAGCGGGTCATGGTAGTGAACGGTCAGGTCGACCAGCGTCGCAGGCACTCCAATGATGGTTCCATTCGACTTTAACCGGAAGGATCCGTTCGGGATGGTACGGGTCCCAGTGACGACAAGGTCAAGGCCTGTTCCTGGAGGGGAGGTGCCGAGCACATCCATTACGAAGGCCGAGGCCTGTGCACTAGGCAGCGTATCTCCATAAAATACAAGAGGACCTGTGCTAGGCCAGAGGACATCCATCCCAATATCCGACCGATTCAGGAATGGGGCGTGTCCCACAGTGAGCGCCTCCCAGCACTTGTCGTAAGAAGGTTCCTTTGCAACGGAAGATTTTGCTTTTGCAGAGGGAGCCGTCACTGAGTTGTACTGGCAGGCAAAGTCGAATTCTCCGGCCGTGATTCTGTCTCCATTGGCAAGGGCCGTCGCATAGCGAAGGGCGGTGTCGATGGCAGAGGGATGAACGGCTTTGTGCCTCGTCGGGCTCGGCGGCGCTTTCGGCGTGGCGCTCGCCATGTCCGGAAGATTCATCTCAACGATGGTCAAGAATCCAATAAGGAGGAGCAATCCACGAAAATGTGTCATGGTCATAATGAGTATTGGTCAAGCGATTGGAGGTTAGCGAGTGCCGGTGGTTTCCAAGATCTTTTTCCGCATCACCGCTCGGCTCGCCGCGGATAATGTCGGTGAGGGGTTATGGCGACAGAGCGACACGGTTTGACGCAGTGACGTCACGAAGGTTTCACAATTCGGGCAGGCGCCCAGGTGTCGACGAATTTCATCGCAAATATCTCCGGAGAGCTCGTCGTCGATATAGGCGGACAACTGGCGGAGGATACGCAGGCAGTGGGCTTTCCCATGCGCCTGTTTCCGCTGGGTCGGTGCCGAAGATCGTTGTCGTTTAGAGGTGTTCCCTTGTGCCATGTGAAGCACTCCTCCGCGTTCTTGCTGGGATATGGTCATGGTCGGTGAGTGGCTCGCCGAGCCCCCGTGCGCTCAATTGACGGCGCACGAACAATCGAGCTCTATGTAATCGTGATTTTACCGCCCGCTCATTCAACCCCATAATGGTTCCAACCTCCTTGGCGCTGACTCCCTCCATATCGCGAAGCACCAAGACCATCTTATACTTCTTCGGTAGTTGATTGATCGCCGTATCGAGCGCCTCCCGCAACTGCTTATTGTGGAGTGCGGCCTCGGGGCTCAGGCCATCGATCGGAATCTGTAATCGAAATTCACCGTCGGATGTGGGGATGAATTCCTCGAGTGATAGCTCTCGCTCGGGAGCCCCCTTCCGCTTCCGTCGCATGCGGAGGCAGGCCCGCGAAGCGATCGTGTACAACCACGTTGAAACCTGGGCATCGCCACGGAACCGATCCAGGCCTCGATAAGCATTCAGAAACGTCTCCTGAACCAAATCCTTCGCCGCTTCTGCTTCACCACACAAACGGTGAGCGAACCGATACATGAGATCCACATGATCTCTGTACAGCGTATCAAAATCCTTCGCCGATTGGGTCCGAGCGGAGGATTTCTCAGGCCGGCGGTCTGTCGCGGGTGATGCATTCATACGCCGCGCAGTCTACGGGGTGGCGGAAAAGAGAGTCAAGATGAAGAACGGAGAGGACAGAGGACGCGGCTGGACTACTTCACCCGATGCAGTTCAACCACCTCGCCGAGGCCGTTGAGCTCCACAGTGATGGGGGTTCCTTCTCGTGCCCCGTTCAGCAGGGATTTGCTACCCTCAATGGGAAAGGTCTGTTCTCCTTCAGGAGTCCAGAGCCGGACGGCAGCATGATCCGGAGCGGCGAAGTCCAATGGTCCTGTGACGAATCGGCGAAGAAGAGCCGAGTCGTTGGAGGCTGCAAGATCCGCGACGACGGAGTCGTTATGCATATGCAAGGTCATGGTCTGCCCGATCTTGGCACTCTTGATGCCGATCTTGGTGTTGACGTTCACGATGCCGATGGGCGTCTTGAAGAAGATAAAATTCGACTTCATTTTGGAGATCGTGCCGGTGAGCAACAGATGAGCCTTACTACCCGGAGGAGCGATCTGGCCGATTTGCAGATCGAACTGGAGATCATGCACGCCGATAATGTTTCCCGCGCCGTCTACTTCCACTGTCACAAACTCCCCGTTCTTGGGGGCGGTGAGTGCAGATTCATAGGTCCCCATGTGGAATGCCTTCATGCCGCTGGTGGGTGTCCATAGCAGCAACTTGGTGTTGTCTACGCTGTCTCGCTTGAACGGTCCGGTGAGATAGCGGTGGACGAAGGTCCCATCAGTCCGCCGAACAATATCAATGACGATATAGTCGTCGTGGACCATGAAGGACACTTCTTGCGAGGCCGGGAGAGACTTCAGCGTGGTCTTTGAACTCAGCGACATGAGCCCGATCGGTGTTTTTAGAAACACGATCCCTGGTTTGGCTCGCCAGACTCGGCCCGTCAGCTCGATGGATGGATTGACGTCAACACGAACGGGCGCCGGTTCCACAATTTCTTGTTGAGCAGTTGGTGGAGGACTATCCACTGGCGGCTGAATAGTCGGAGTGGTGTCTGTGGCCTGAGCCGGTGGTAACTCAGGCTCTTGCGGCTGCAGGACAGGGGGTAGATCGTTCTGTGGTTGTACTGGGACGACTTCCTCAGCCAGTGGTTGTTTGGGTGTGGTCCCGTCGTTCTGGGCCTGGAGAATGGTCTGGGTATCGAGTTGAGTTTCGAAAGGAAGCGGGTCGGCGGGTTGCGCCTGGGGCTTGTCGCCGTCCGCGAGACTGGCTGTGGCACAACCGGCACTGACGACTCCCATGAGAAACACTGCAACCAATAATTGTCGAGCCTGTCCAAATTGATTCATCATGAAAAGGCTAAGTCCGGCTAGAGGTGAACGTTGGGATCTGTCTAAATAGAGACTCCCTCTTGTGCGAAAGGGGGAACGAGGTGATCAGCCCCAAGAACCGAGGGTTATTCTATGCGAATATCATGAGGTCAGAATGGGAGTCAACTTGAAATCGGATTTGATCTTGGATGGAGGGAAGCGAAAGGCGAATCGGCTCTCAAAACTATGATGCCGAGTAATTCGCTCCTGCCAATGTGGGATTCGTTGCGCCATTCCGTGGTAGCTCGGGTAGGTGAAGATAGCCCCGAGGTGACGAAAGATACGCAGGAACTATCCTTTACTTCTTTCTCACCATGATACGGAGCGGGGTGCCGGTGAAGAGGTAGGTCTCGCGGAGTTGGTTCTCCAGATATTTCAGGTATGCGGGGGTGATGTCTTCCGGATGGCCGACGAACAATACGAAGACCGGAGGTTTGGTGGCGACTTGAGTCATAAAGGCCGACTTCGTCCCAGCTGTGGGTTTGTGCTTCCGAGCCGGCAATGGATGGATCTCCAGAATCTTCTGCAGCCAGGTATTCAACGCGCCGGTGGAGACGCGCTTGGTAAACATCCCATGCACGTCCTTGAGCAGAGGAAACAGGCGTTGGATGGACTCCGGTTTGAGGGCTGAGCCATAGAGAACGGGGGCCCAGGCCAGAAAGGGAAAGCGGCGGCGGAACTCAAGCTCATAGGTTTGTCTCGCGCTCTGGTCCCCGGCCCGTAGATCCCACTTGTTGATCAAGAGAATACAGGCACGGCCCTGTTTGAGAATCGCCCCGGCGATCTTTGTATCTTGTTCTGTGACGCCTTCTACTCCGTCCAAAAGCAGAACGGCAATGTCGGATCGTCCGATGGCACGGAGCGATCGGAGGACACTGTAGCCTTCTATGCCTCGGTCAATCTTGCCACGACGCCTGATCCCTGCAGTGTCGGTGAAGACGTAGGATTGATCCTGGTGGGTCACCAGTGAATCGACCGGATCGCGTGTGGTTCCCGGCACGTTGCTGACGACGACGCGCTCCTCTCCGAGCAGCGCGTTCACGAGCGTGGATTTACCGACGTTCGGACGGCCTACGATCGCCACGCGGGGGAGTTGTTGCAGCTCGTCTGATTCCTCGGTTGCGGGAAGCAGTGGGTAGAGGGCGTCCAAGAGTTCAGCCACTCCGAGACCATGTTCGGCGGAGATGGGGTACAGCTCGTCGGCACCCAACTTGTAGAAGTCGGCGAGTAAGGGCTCGGATTTCGGCGTATCGATCTTATTGATGGCATAGAACAGCGGTTTCGTCACGCCGCGTAAGAGCTTCACGACCTCATGGTCCGGTGGGGTCAATCCTGACCGGCCGTCCAGCAGCATGATGAGGATATCCGCTTCGGCGATCGCCAGTTCCGATTGACGGCGGATTAAGGTCAACATGCTGTCCGACGAAGACAGATCCAACCCCCCTGTGTCGACTAGTCTGAACTTTCTGGTGCGGTACGTGGCATCGGCATAGTTGCGGTCGCGAGTCACGCCAGGCACGTCATCGACAATCGCGACCTTCGCGCCGAGAATCTTGTTGAACAATGTCGACTTTCCCACATTGGGCCTGCCGATAATGGCAACGAGCGGTGGTGGTCCACCCTCAGTTGGGAGCAAGGGCAGGGTCAGTTCTTGTTTTGGATTCGATTTTGCGCGCGGCATGATGCATCGGACCGTAACACATGGTTTTTCATAAACACAACCCGCCTCGTCTTCTCTTGAGCTGTTCCGCTATACTCTTTCTCATGACTCAACACTCGGCACCTAGCACTCAGCACGTCCTCGATTGGTCCCAGATCGATGACGTGCTCCTCGATATGGACGGCACCTTGCTGGACCGTCATTTCGACAACTTCTTTTTTGAGGAGGAGTTGCCGCGTCGGTATGCGGCACTTCATGCCATCCCGTTCGAAGAAGCACGTGCTCGTCTCATGGCGATGTACCGATCAGTGGAAGGAGAGCTCGAGTGGACTGACCTGGACTATTGGACAAGGCGGGTTGGGATTGATGTGGTGGCGATGCACAAGGAACTGGATCACATGATCGGATTTTTGCCTGGCGCGGAGGCATTCTTGCACCATCTTCGGCAACTCGGAAAGCGGATAACGATTGTGACGAACGCCCATTCGACGGGAGTTTCCGTCAAAATGGCCAAGACGGGACTCGATGGCTACGTGGACCGGATTGTCGATGCGTTTGAAGTGGGCTATCTCAAGATGCGACCGGAATATTGGCCGAATTGTCAACAATTACTGGGCTTCGAGCCGTCGCGATCCCTGTTTATGGATGATGATGAAGGCTGTCTGACGGCTGCGAGAGCGTTTGGGGTGGCTCATCTGGTACATAGTGCCAAGTCAAGTTCACAATTGCCGCCTACTCCGCTTCCACAGTTTTTCTCGGTCACGGGGTTCGCACCGCTTCTCAATGGTCGGTTGTGAAACTAAGGTAAACTGGTGGCCGTACCGCGATACATTTCTCCACCTATTCTCGGCACACCCTGCATAGCAAATCGATCGAGCTGAGTGATGGTCAATCCGGCTTGAGCGATCAGATCATCAATCCGGCGATTCAGATTGCAGCCGCAGCCGATGATGTTCTGAACGGGATTGAGTCTGTCCTGCCAGCGGGCAATCTTCTGGTCGTCGCTCCGACCATGTTCCAAAAAGAGAAACCTGCCTTCTGGTCTCAGAACACGCCGTACTTCTGTAAGCGCACGTAGCGGCTTGGAGATCGTACAGAGTGTCCATGTGCTGACCACACAATCGAATGTGCGATCATCATAGGGAAGCCGTTCGGCACTGTGATGGGAAATCTCAACCGGAAAGGACACACCCCCACGCCGTTCTGCTACACGCGCAGGGAGCATGGGGTTGGGGTCGACGGCCCGCACCCGTGACACGTTGGGTCCGTAGTGACGAAGATTAAGCCCGGTCCCAATTCCGATTTCCAGCACCTCGCCGGCCACTGATTGGAGGACTTCCGTGCGCAATCGTTGGAACTCCTCCCCACGCATGACGTGATCCATCAGGCGAGGGAAGATATGTTTGCAATAAAGTCCCATGTGCGGCGCAGTATAGCAAACCGTAGGAGCCTGTCCGACAGTGACCTTTTCTACTGCGATAAACGATCGAAGGCCCTCTGTGTCGTACCCGGCCCCGAAACATCCTCGCTGTACTTCGGCGAATATGCCTCCGGTGTTTCTGGGCCTGCAGCTGTGCAGCTTGCCGAACCTCCTTCGCCTCGCTACGAAGGCAATCTCGGACAGGCTCCTCGCCGGGTAGAAATCTTGTGACCCCCGAGGCGCTATGTTAGAGTCCTTCGTCTTTTTTGACAGAGGGAGTGATGAGCGATCAATGAGCAAAGGATACGATCACCGCGCGATCGAGACGAAGTGGCAGCAATATTGGGATCAGCATGCGACGTTTCGCGTGGCGGACGATTCCAGTAAGCCAAAATTCTACTGCCTCGATATGTTCCCCTATCCTTCAGGGTCTGGGCTCCATGTCGGTCACCTGGAAGGGTATACCGCGACGGACATTGTCTCCCGGTATAAACGGATGAAGGGATTTAATGTCCTCCATCCGATGGGCTGGGACGCCTTTGGTCTTCCCGCAGAACAGTATGCGGTGAAAACCGGCATCCACCCGGCCAAGACGACGGCGGACAACATTGCCACGTTCAAGCGTCAGATGAAGCGCGTGGGCCTTTCGTATGACTGGGAGCGCGAGCTCAGCACGACGGATCCCGGATACTATCGCTGGACACAGTGGATTTTCCTCAAACTCTTCGAGCGGGGATTGGCCTACGTGGCGGAAGTGCCGGTAAATTGGTGCCCACAGCTGGGGACGGTGTTGGCGAACGAAGAAATCATCGACGGCAAGAGCGAGGTCGGCGGGTTCGATGTGATTCGCAAGCCGATGCGACAGTGGGTGCTGAAGATTACCGCCTATGCCGATCGCTTACTGGAGGACCTGAAGCTTGTGGAGTGGCCTGCCAGCACGTTGGAGATGCAAAAGAATTGGATCGGACGTTCAATCGGTGCGGAGGTGGACTTCGCCCTCGCCGATCGGGCGGGCGCCATTCGAGTGTTCACGACCAGGCCTGATACGCTGTTCGGGGCGACCTATATGGTGCTTGCGCCGGAACACCCTCTTGTCGATGTCATTACGAGCGAGGCGCAAAAATCCGCTGTCCAGGCTTACCGCGAGAATGCGGCGCGGAAGAGCGATCTTCAACGGCAAGAGCTTGACAAGGAAAAGACGGGAGTCTTCACCGGAGGCTATGCCGTGAATCCTGTGAACCAGGAGCGATTGCCGATCTGGATCGCCGACTATGTGCTGATGGGTTATGGGACCGGTGCCATCATGGCGGTCCCGGCGCATGATGAGCGTGACTGGGCTTTCGCACATCAATATCAGCTTCCGATTCGCGAAGTCATTGTCGGGGGGAATGTGCAGGAAGCGGCCTTTACCGACACGAGCCGTGGGACCGTCGTCAATTCAGCGACCTGTGACGGCAGTTTTTCGATCAACGGGCTTATTCCCTCCGAGGCGATTCCAACAGTTACTGAGTGGCTTGCGAAGCAAGGGAAGGGAACTAAGGCGGTCAACTACAAGCTGCGGGATTGGCTCTTTGCGCGACAACGTTATTGGGGAGAACCCTTTCCGATTGTTTGGGTTGATGGCGAAGCGTGTCCGATTCCTGAACAACAGCTTCCTCTGATATTGCCGGAGACGAGCAACTTCAAGCCATCAGGCACCGGTGAAAGCCCACTCGCAAACTTGGAGACTTGGTTGGCGACAACCGACTCTTCTACCGGTAAGCCCGCTCGGCGCGAGACGAATACCATGCCGCAGTGGGCCGGTTCCTGCTGGTATTACCTGCGATTCATCGATCCGAAGAACTCAACCCAGCTTGTCGACCAGACCAAGGAACGCTATTGGATGCCGGTGGATCTGTACATCGGCGGTAGCGAGCACGCGGTGCTGCATCTCCTCTACGCTCGGTTTTGGCACAAAGTGTTGTTCGATATCGGTGTGGTGAGCACGCCTGAGCCATTCTTGAAACTCGTGCATCAGGGCATCGTCCTGGGCGAAGATAATCAGAAGATGTCCAAATCGCGGGGCAACGTGGTCAATCCCGATGAGATGATCGACCAGTTCGGCGCGGATGCGGTACGGCTCTATGAAATGTTCATGGGACCGCTGGAGGCGATGAAACCCTGGAGTACCAGAGGCGTCGAGGGCGTAACCCGTTTCTTGGAACGGGTCTGGCGTCTCATCGTCGATGACCAAGGCTGCTTGTCCGGCACCGTGGTTTCGACCGCTGCGAGCCTTGATCATCAGCGACTCCTCCACCAGACGATCAAGAAGGTGACGGAGGACATTGAGGCGCTCCGGTTCAATACGGCGATCTCGCAGATGATGATCTTGACCAATGAGATGACGAAAGCTTCGCAGCGGCCTCGATCCGTCATCGAGCCGTTTGTCTTACTGCTTGCGCCGTTCGCCCCGCATGTAGCGGAGGAGCTCTGGGGCGTACTCGGTCATCAGCCCAGCATTTCGCAGCAACCTTGGCCGATGTTTGATCCGGCCATGACGGTCAGTGAACGCGTGACCATTCCGATTCAGATTAACGGGAAGCTCAGGGCGAAGCTCGAAGTGGCACTTGAGGTCTCGCGCGAAGAGGTTGAGCGACTGGCCCGTGTGGAGGCAGCGGAATGGCTCCAAGGCAAAGAGCCGAAGAAGGTGATCTACGTTGAAAAGAAGCTGCTCAACTTCGTTATCTAGGGGGAGTGCTGAGTGCTGAGTGTTGAGGGAAAAGAGGGCAGGAGTCAAGAGCGGGAAGGGCCATGCTTTATCATTCTCAGTACTCTCGTTTCGGCACTCATTGCGGTGACACTAACGGCGTGCGGGTATCAGTTCCGGGTGGGCGGTGCTGGTCCAACTATTGGCGGCGCTCCGGCTACCACATCCACGGAGCCTCCTCCCCGACTTGCTATCAAGACATTGGTTAACAATAGTTTTGAGCCGAATTTAGAGGCGCGCTATACCAATTACTTTCGTGACGAATTTTCAAACGGCAGTGGGGCACACGTTGTCTCCGAGTCTGAGGCGGCGGATCTCGTGTTGAGCGGACAAATTCTGTCTGTGTCCGTGCCGACGCTCAGTTTTTCACAAACGGCAACCTTGGAAAGCCGGGCTGAGGTTGTCGTGTTGGTTCGGGTGGAAGAGGTCCGTTCGGGCAGGGTTGTCTGGACGCAACTCGCCAAGGGCGGGTCAGAGTTCTTCATCACGTCGGACCTTCAATTCAACCGTACGCTTCAGAATCGAGCGGTGGAGCAGGCAGGTCGCATCCTGGCTGCTGATTTGGCATCACGGTTTCTGTTACAGGTGGAGACTGGTGCATTGAAGCAACCGGCTTCTTCGCCGCAGTAGATTTGAACGGTAGATACCGATGGCCTCAACCCTGAATCATCTCCAGCTCGAGTCGTCTCTGAAACAGCAGGGACCTGGATGTCTGTATCTCGTGGTGGGGGAAGAAGATTTGCTGAGGGATACTGCCGTCAGCGCCCTTACGCAAGCGGTTCTCGGCGTAGACGGGGATGCCTTCAATTGCGAGCAATTCTATGGCGATGAAGCGAGCGGGGCTGATATCCGGAACAGCATTGCCGCGGTCCCGGTTTTTGCCACGCGCCGTTTGGTCGTGGTGAAAGCCACTGAGAAACTGAATGCGCGAGAGAGCGAGCCTCTGCTCGAGTGTGTGAACAACCCTGTAGAATCCACAACCGTGGTCTTTGTCAGCTCGAAGATGGACGGACGACTGAAATTCTCCCAAGCGCTTGCCCGATCGGCTGTTGTCGTTGATTGCTCACCGCTTCGTGACGCTCAATTACCGGCCTGGATTAGCCGTGAGGCTGAACGCGCCGGTCTTCGCTTGGAAGAAGCCGCCGCTCAATTACTGCAGGAGGTCTGCAGTGCCTCGCTGTATAGTGTGCGGCGAGAGTTGGAAAAACTAGCTTCGTATGTGCCATCTCATCGTGCCGTTACTGCTGCGGATGTCTACCAGCTCCGTGGTATGGAACCAGGTGCTTCGGTATTTGATCTGGCACTGGCTATTGCCGAAGGTCGTCGAGGGCGGGCGCTGTCGATTTTGGCGCGGAATCTGGAGGCTGGAGAAGCGCCCCTTCGGATCCTCGGGTCGCTCGCGTGGCAGTATCGCCGGATTTGGAAGGTCAAAGAATTGCTGGCCCAAGGAGGGCGTGAAGGGGAGGCCGCAAGAAATTTACGAATGGACCCAGGGAAGGTCAGGACATTTCTGAATCAATTTTCTGAGCCGCATCTTGCCCTGGCGATCCGCCTCTTTTTGGAAGCTGATGGACGGCTCAAGGGGGGAAGCAGTAGTCGTCCGAAGATGATCTTGGAGCGAGTGCTTCTGACGCTCTGTGAGGAGTCCGTCGGCATGCGAACCGAGCCAACCCCTCCCTCGCAGGCATCACCGAAGCGAGGCGCAACACGAACCGTCTCAAACGTGCGGACGATTAAGAGCCGGAACCGGCCAGTGCGTTGACGCGGTGGGCTAACCGTGAAATGCGGCGGGAAGCAGTATTACGATGCAAAATGCCTTTGGAAACAGCTTTCCCGATTGCCGAGGTCGCTTCCAGCAAGCTGGTCTTCGCCTCGTCAACCTTTTTCCCGGTCACCGCAGATTGGACCTTCTTGATGAGCGTTCGTACAGTGTTGATTGTGGCTCGATTCCGCTCATGGCGTCGCTCGGCCTGGCGTGCTCGTCGAATCGTCGATTTGTGAATTCGGGGCATCGATCACTCCTGTAAGTAAAGAAGAAAATTTCTATCATAGGGTATCGATGACCGTCAAGGATCAGTTTTAAAGAAGGAGTAAGGAAGATGACGAAGATCGTGGCACGCGATCGGCTGATGTTCGCGCTGGATGTTCCCTCGGCAGTGGAAGCCGATCGGCTTTTGGATCAACTCCAGGGGCATCTGACGTTCGTCAAGGTTGGGCTTGAGCTCTACACGGCGGCGGGACCAGAGATGGTGAAGCGGATCGTGGAGCGAGGCATGCGGGTATTTCTTGACCTGAAATTCCTCGACATCGAAGAAACGGTTCGTCGTGCGACGAGTCGGGTTGCCGCCATGGAGGTCGAGTTTCTGACCGTTCATGCCAATCGCAAGGCGCTGATAGCCGCCGTGCAGGGACGTGAAGGCTCATCGCTCAAGCTGCTTGCTGTGACCGTGTTGACGAACTTCGACGGCAACGATTTGCGAGAGATGGGAATCCAGCGGACGGTCCAAGACCTCGTGACCGCCAGAGCGTTGCTGGCCTCAGAAGTCGGCTGCGACGGTGTCGTCGCGTCCGGTGAAGAGGCCACGGCACTCCGCCAGAAAGTCGGGCCGCATTTCACGATCGTGACGCCGGGTGTCCGGCCGGCCGGCAAAGGGGTTGATGACCATGCTCGCGCGACGACGCCGACCCAAACCATTGCTGCTGGGGCGGACTATTTAGTGATCGGGCGACCAATTCGTGATGCCGTAGATCCTGCTGCGACGGTTGCCTCTATACTGGCGGAGATGCAAGTGGCATTCGATGCACGTGTGTAGCAGAAGTCGGGTTGCGGTAGCAGGCGGCCCTTTGTTAATATCTTCCTTCTTCAAGCCTGTCTGGTGGGTGTAGCTCAGTTGGTTAGAGCGCCGGATTGTGGATCCGGAGGTCGCGGGTTCGAAACCCGTCATCCACCCCAAGCCCCTTCCTCATAACTGCTTGTGGTATCAGCCGATCTGAAGAAGTAGGCCGCACGAAGGTTGCGGCTGGTTGCGCCTGGGTTGCAGAAATGGACTGTACCTCGGGAGTATCGAGGCGGTCGACGGCTTGCTTATTCCCTCCTGGAATGAGATGGCCGTAGAGGTCTACGGTCACCTGAATGGAGCTGTGGCCCATCTGATCCTTGACGTAGACCGGACTTTCACCGTTCTGCAGGAGGAGCGAGGCAAACGAATGGCGCAGGTCATGGAATCGGACTTGCCGTACGCCCGCACCTTTCAGCAGACGGAAGAATTTCAGGCGGATCCGGTTCTGATTCAGTGGCTGGCCTTGCTCATTGCAAAAGACCCATGGAGGGACTTCCTTCCATCCACGTGTGGCTGCTTCAAACTGCCGATTGAGCTGCAGTGTCTCTAGGGTGGCGGTGAGCTCTCGTGAGAGGTCCACGCGTCGAGATTCACCACTCTTGGGCGTGGTCATCTTGCCATGTGTGAAGTTCCGACGGATCTCTACGAAACGCCCGGCGAAATTGACATCCTCCCACTGAAGGGCCAGGAGCTCGCCTTGCCGTAATCCGGTACGGGCTGCACAGAGGAATGCAGGATACAGTGTCGGCGCCATGGCCTTTGTATGGGCCAAGAAGAGTGCGAGCTCTTCGCGGGTCAGGGGGTTGATCGAACGGCGTTTGCTGATCTTCGGCAGAAACTTTCCCGGTCTCAATGCTGGATTGGCAATGATGAGGTTATCCTCAATCGCATGACTGAAGAGGCTGCTTAATGTGCGGATGATGTTCTGCACGGTCTTTGCCGACAAGCCGCGTTGCAGGCACCCTACCGCGAAGGCCTTCACCTTCTCCCGCGTGATCTGCTGGAGCTCCTGTCCTTTAAAGACCGGGAAGACGTAGTGGTCGAAGATTTTTCGGTAGTCGGCGTGTGTGGTGTGTTTGCGGGTCTGTTCTATTCGTTCGAGAAATGTCTCAACGTAGGCGTCCAGGGTGACTCCGGTCTGTTGGCGGTCGAACGCTGGTTGCCCCAGCGCCAGCCTGGCTTGAATTTGTTGAGCCGCCTGTTTTGCGGCCTTCTTCCCCACCGCTCCCGTGCCAATCCGCTTAGCCTTGCGCGTGCCGTGGTGGTTGATGAAAATCCACCACGCCCTCTTCCACTCTCGAATCGTGACGCTCATAGGACGCATAGTGTCTGTGACTCCCTTTCTCGGTGTCAAGCGTTCCGCTTTGACGGCCGCATGTGAGCGACAACCGAGTCAACGATCTCGCTTAGTTCGTCAGCCGAGTTGACGATGTGCGAGCCTGAGAGCCAGCGGTCGAACTCCTCTCGCTTCACTAGGATCTTCCCTTCGATCCGATAGTGTGGCAGTGGATGGAGGCGATCTACGAGACGGTCCCTCAGCCAGCGAACCGAGCAGGACGAGTAGGCCGCCAGTGCCTTGAGATCGAAATACCCTGGCTCGAAGAAGTCACCCAGCATCACAGTCCCCTGTCGAGATTTCCGAACCGCCTTTTATCCGGCCAGAGAGTTTCTCTGCCATCATGCATTTTGTCCAAGACTGGAAGCACAGGACGCGCGTGATACCGTGGCACTTATGAGAGGGTTCAGGATTTATGACCATACCGAAAAAGTAGGGGAGGTCAGAGTGTCGAGGGGTCACTCACCTGGGTCCGCAGCACGGTGGAGTGTCGGACGAGTTCCGCTGAGGCACCGCGTCCTGAGACGCCCTGCCACGTGGAATCGGGCACCGTCGTGCCGCGCAACGCGACTCGACCGTGTGGGGACAATAGCCGTCCCCCATCAGGGGGTGTGGCACGCCCGTAGCACGCGCGCCACCGCGGACAGTGTCACGCCTGCAGCCGCGCATGGCCACAGATTCAGAAGAGCTGTTGCGCCCCCGCGTGGGTGAAGGGCGCAACACGATGTTGAGAAGAGGTCGGTGTGCAGGTTCGGTGTCTGAGTCCGTTCATGAGCGGATCGGCTGTTCAGTGAGGATCGAGGGGGAGAGTAACAGACAGCATCATGAGCTAGGCTCGAAAAAGTGGACGCCTTCAACCTACACTGAGAGGGCTGGAGGT
>NZ_JBLFBO010000018.1:0-50523 GCF_047338595.1 Nitrospira sp. BLG_1 | reverse complement strand
AGCAGAAGGAGACCAGGATCATGGCATTGCTGATTACCGACGAATGTATCAACTGCGGCGCCTGTTTACCGGAATGTCCGAACGAGGCCATCTTCGAAACGCGCAGCGGCGCAGAAGAAAAGGGCCTGCATGTGGGTGACGGTCAAGGCGTGGGCGACAATATTTATGTGATCGCTCATGATCGATGCACTGAATGTGTCGGCCATTTTGACGAACCACAATGTGCAGCGGTCTGTCCGGTTGACAACTGTTGTATTTCTGATCCGCTATATCCGGAGGGGACCGATGTCCTGCTGGAACGGGCAAAGACCCTCAATCCCGACAAGGCAATCGATCCGGCAAAAGTGTGGAGCGGCGTGCGGAACTGAACGGTTCCACTTCACTGTTCCGATTGGAGCAGACTGTTTAAAATCTCTTCGTGCCCTCGATAGGTCTCGACCTGTCGAGGGCACAGAGTGAGTCAGGATCGCCCGCAGGATGCAGAGACAGCATCGGTCCAGGCTTGTGTGCCCCACCAGAACTGCAGCGTTGAGTTATGTCTGAAAAGAATCCCAGATTCCTGACGAATGCCACGGTCATCAAGGTGCTCGCGAAAGTCTTTGCCTTCCAGGCCATCGAGATCAACCTCTTGCGGTCCCAGGCTGGCATTTCCGATGCGAATTGGAAGACTCTGAAAACCGAAGCCTTTAAGAAAACCTACGCCAAACAACGGGCATTCTATGAAGATCGCCTGAACGGTGCCTTTGCGCTGGAACACATTTCCCAATCTGAACGCGAGACCAGGCTGCTTGAACTCTGGCTCAAACAGAGCGAAGAATCCTCCAAAGACGAGCAATAGGCCAGACAAGGCTTCTGCTACTTTTACTTCCTGACGGCCACTCGCTTCATCCTTTTTGCCACTGAACACGAATGTGCCGCGCCAGAACTTCTCTGTACGGCAATAGCTGCACAATGCTCAAGAAAAATCACAAGACCACTTATGGAGTTTCAGGACACCAGGTAGCCGGTTTGAAGTAGGGTTGGGACTGGCCAACCGCCTGGCGGATTACATGGAAATGGGGATAACAGGATAGCTTCTCAAGCTCGTTCGGATGAAAGAACCTTGCGTCAGAGGTTTCCTCATAGTCGGCTCGAGGGATGCCTCTAATCGGCTTTGCTGAAAAAACAGTCGCCACCACTGACAGCTGGTCACCGTTCGGATACACACCAGAGAACGGCGTTCCGGCAAAGACGCCAAGAATATGTGTGAGCTCGACGTACACCCCGGCTTCCTCCCAAACCTCTCGCACCGCCGTATCTGATGGCAGCTCGTAGGGGTCGACGATACCGCTTGGTGGCCCCCACAAACCTGACGCCATATCCTTGACAAGTAACAACCGCCCTCGGTCATCATAGGCCATGACTGTCGCCGTCGGCACTTGCAACAAGTCCGTTCCGATTTTTGCACGAAGGGACTTGATGAACTCAGGAATAGCCATATGCCCGATAGATTACGCCACTCCACTCAAAGAATCGACCCCAATAACCAGCTCGATCCCGCGCACTGAGACATATCGGTCGGATTGAGAGATTCACGATGACACCGTGAGCTACCGATGGAACTCCAACGACTCCCCTACGCCATATCGAACGGCATACAACACTCTCAGATTTCGCCAAGTAGGACATGGACAAGAGGCCCGATGCACAGACTGCTTTTCCGGTCAAAATAGAGCCATCTTTCTGTGACTCATCCCTTGACAGAAAAGAATCCTCGCTCCTGCTGCAGAGAGACTCATCCCCAGAAAACTTTACAACCTGTGGATAGCCAGTCAGCAGACTGGGAATAGCATGGCTATCAGCCTGACTGAGTGGATAACAGCGAATGATTTTTCTAGGAATATGCAAGAAAATCAGGAATGTCTACTTAGACCACTATTCCTTGTGGTACATAGACGCAAGAGCGGATGCCCGCAAAATAGGCACTTTGATAGATTTGCGCGCTACTCGTTGCGTCTTGCCTGACAAACAGAACTTACCCACATAGTTATCCACAGAAGATGGGGAGTGAATGCATCCCGACAGGTCACTCACCTGAAGAGTCGCTTCGGTTCTTTCTCTCACTAATTGCGACGAGCTGGTTTCGCAGGTTTCCACTTCCACGGTGGGATGGGATCAGGTTCAGACCACAGGCCGTGCTTGGAGGCTCTGGCCAGCTCTTCCATATCTTTGAGAGCTGGATCATGGACTTCACCAGGCTGGACCCAGGCAAGTCCCTCTTTGACCAATTCGTGGGCGATGTTTCGTCCATCCGTGAGTAAAATGTCGGCTGTCATACGGCCCCGCTGATCCTTTTTCAGCTCCCTCACCATGACATCGCGATTGGCAAGGTACGCCGCCGCTGCATGTTTCGCTTGCTTCCCGTAAGGTTGTTTCAGCTCAGGGCAATCCACATCGCGAAGAGCAACCGTCTGGTTTCTCTCTTGATAGTGAATCGTCAGACGGTCCCCTTCATGCACGGTCAGCACCCGTGCGACGAACTCTGCTCCGACGACGGTTTGCGTAGGCAAAGCTAGCAGGGCGTACAGGAGGAGATGGTGTGTTTTCATAATTCCCATGCTACCCGTCTCGGGCCCTCTGACCAACATTTTCTCAATTTGAAGCAGCGGCCTGAAAAACGAAGACAATGGAGCAGGATCCACGCTTGACCCTCTGCGCCCACAAGGCGTAGGCTAACTTAGTGATACCGCCTCATCGAGCAGGAGGTGGTGGCCATGTTCGTATCGAGAATAATACCCCTATCGACTGGAAATGGTCGGTACGGTCCGCGTTTTCTGTCATATCATCTCACTCTCCTCACTGAGTTACCGCTGCGTCCTGTCATCGGGCTTGTGACTCTAACAACGCCGTTCCAACGGTGGCGCGATGTGGCAAGGAGGTAGACATGTCATACCGTTACAACACCATCGATATCATCGTCGGGGTCGGGATGTGCGCCATTCTTTTCGGAGCGCTGCTCTTGTTTCTTGCTGTGAATGGAACTTATCAAGCCGTCCCACCGCACATCCTTGCTGCAGAACAATCTGCTTATATGGAGAACGGCGCAGGTGCGCTTCAGTCAGCCATCGGGCGGGCAATCGTTGATCAAGCGCTCATTGAGCGCCAGTCCAATCAGGTCCTGGCTCACTCGGTGTCTGAATGGAATAGGATCACCATGACACATCATGACTGGGAATCTGGTTCGAGCGGATGGCTGGGCAATGTCCTCAAACAAGGGATGACTGTCCCAGCGGATCATCTCGCCCGTCTGCAGGGTGTCATGGGGCTGGCGATCGTTAACTTCACGAAGCGCGGCGTTCGGAACGGTCTCTTGTCGGCTGATCAGTATGCCACAATGTACAACATGAGGATGATCAGTACGATCGAATCCGAAGGACAGCGCCTGCACAACGAATTCGCCTCTACGTGGCAAGCCTTGCTCGGACACCGCATCGTCGAAGCGGCCCAACACGACTGGCTCCAGGCAGGCGCGATTCAGGAGCGACTCGGGTCCTCGCTGGTGCAGGTTGTCCACGCACAAATGAAGGCTGAAAAACGGCGAACGGCACATCAGGAGCAACTGGCGAGTTTGATCGTGGCTGCGGCACGGAGTGAAATCCCAGCAGACCTGATGACACCATCACTTGCCCCGAGCATCTCTAAAAAGATCGTCATCGCCTCTACGGAACCGGCATCCTGGCCGGAGATCCCGATGAGCTACTTGATGGCCGCCGGCCTCCTGTTGGCTACCGTCTTTTGGGGAGGTCTCTCTTTGGCGGTACAGAGCAGAGAGGCAAAGGCGATCGCCCAGCGGAAACAAGACATAGACCGCTGGGCATTTCGTATGGCTGCCTAACAAGAGTCTATGCGGTCACACCGGCGTCTGACAGCATCATCATGAGACAAGCCGTCAGGCGCCGGTCAGGTCCCGACTATGAAAAGTGCGACGCAGCGAACCGATCGGGGAGTTCGATCCAAGCCTATTCGCCTGCTTCTTGTCGAAGCCCAACGACTGTTCAGGCAAAGCTTGCGGCTGCTCCTAGAGCGGGAGCAAGATATCGCTGACGTGACCGAGGCGACGGATGGTCGAGAAGCCTACCGGTTGGCTCATGAACACAAACCCGATATCGTCCTTCTGGACGTCGACATGTTGGATCTCGACGTTGAGTCGGTCACTAAACTCATCCATCAACATTTGCCTGACACAAAAGTCTTGCTGTTGGCCCGGTACGATGAAGACACCAGAATTGTTGCCGCCATGCAGGCCGGAGCGTTCGGCTATATCCTGAAGGACACCGATCAAACAGATTTCCTCCATATTATCCGGGCTACCGCTCGAAGCGAACATGTTCTGTCACCGATCATGCCGGACCGGCTCGTTCACAATGCTCCTGGCTCATTACGCCCCGCCCATGAGGGCAATGTCATGCGACTGTCTCCTCTGAGCGACCGCGAACACCAAATACTGTGTTCTGCCGCAGCCGGCCGAAGCAACAAAGAGATTGCCGATCACTTGTGCGTCTCCGTTGATACCGTAAAAACACATCTGCATCACATCTATCAGAAGTTATCGGTCGCCGGACGTGTTGAAGCCATCATCGCATTTCTTAATGCCAGTAATATCACCCCCCCGCCGCATCATCTTTCACCCAATCGGTGTACGCCATAATTCCATCCTCGGGGCGATGGAGAAGGAACTCTCGATTCCCTTACAATCTGAGCGAACAGGGAGGACGAGCCAAACACCTCAATCTAATGTGCCTATCATGCAAGGAGGTCACCCACCATGCGTGATGTACACATTCTCGACGAGCCAAAGCCTGAGCCAGGATGGGCGGTTCTATATGCAGCGTTTTTAGGCGGGATCGTCGTTTTTGCGCTGATGAGCGCCGGTTTTATGAACTGAGTGCAAAGATCAAACTTGCGAAGGAGGACATCCGTTAGGTTTTGTCGGCAGGAGTTTGGCAGGGGCATTGTCTGAGGGTGGCTCTGGCAAGTTCTACTCCTTGCATTATTGATCAACGGTGTCGAGCAGTTGTTCCCTACAAGAATTCTTTCTCCAGGTGAAGGCTCATTTCTTTCTGTCCACGCTCCACAGCGTTTCCTTGTCTCACACTTATTCGCGAATGAAAACGGTATTGACCAGTCACTTCAGTCCAGCCCCGTCGACTCACCTTAACCACTGAAGTTACGTCACATTCGCAATTGTAGCCTTGGTATGCTAGACTAACAAATACGAATTTTGCTCCTCGCGCCAATCCCTCCCGACACTGTGTTTGCGCGATCGTCAGCAGTGAATTCCCTGGGCAAGATTTCTTTGTGAGCCATTGCGGTGCGTGCGAGAATACCACAGCCTGCGCCGGACAGAATTGTAGCAACATGAACAATTCCCAAGAGCACAGTGTTTGGTGTCAGGCCCACAAGCCGCACTGGGTACTTAGACTCGGAGAGGATCTCTTATGACAACCGCGAGTAATAACCGACCAGCATCCGCAGAGCATTGGGTCCGCATTCCGAACGGCACGCGAGTGCGTCATCGATCGGAAGCGTACGAAGGAATTATCGACGGACTCACAGAGATCGTCTCCGGATCGGAGCGAAATCCCGACGGGAAAACACAGTATCGCGTCAAGGTGGAGGGGGGGACTCGATTGCTGGTTCCAGAGCAATATCTGAATGTTCTGATCGACACCAACCAATTAGTTCTGATCGGTCGTGAATCTGAACTGTATCGGCGATCTCTCACGGACCGGCTCCGAGCCGTTCTTCCGGAAGATCGGTTTGTGGCTGCGACCGAAAAGGCACCTGCGTCCCGTGTAAAGTCTCGGTGACGGTAACTCCGACATCGAGCCGCTGGTCTGCACATAAACGTGTCACATGGAGCTAGCATGAAAACATCATGGGGAACGAAATCCCCCAATAAACGGAGGCGAGTCGTACTTCGGACCAAGGTGCGGTGGGAGAAGCTGGGACTCCAAGATCCGGCAGGATCGTCATCGGCAACTTCGATTGAAGACCTTCGTCGTCAAATTACATCAGCCGCTAGTCAAGGGTTGAGTCCCGATACAGTGTCCCGCTCTCAACAGCAGGATGGGCGCTCAGGGCCAGGCGCCAAGCGATCTGTGTCTGGCCGTAAACGGAATCCCGCTTCGTCGTAACCAGAACGTCAGCACCTTGCACCCGAAAGGAGGCCATCATCGGAGGACCAGGAAAAACTACAGCCGCGAAGAGAGACCGAGAAAAGTCACGTCAACAGAAGCAGCGCGACAAAGAAGCGCGCCGCGTAGAGCGGAAGGCGAACAAGCCTGACCGTCCAGCTCAAGAAGGCGAAGACCCGGATCTCGCTGGGTTACACTGGGGTCCTCAACCGCCACTCTATTAGGCGAGTGTGCCATCTCTATAGCAGGTGCCTATGGTTTACTTCAGCGTAGGTGGACCATAGACAGAGCAATATTTTTCGTATTCATAAGAGTACCGTTCGAGATTGATAAGGTAATTGTCCCCCTAGCCCCATCTCTCCAGCGATGGAATTGACATCGGGCAGGTTCACTCCACGTACGATCGTTGAGATAGTTCCCCAGGCCGTTCTTGATTAATGCCCAGACACGATATCCGACCATTCACCTTCTCGCAATATTATGGCTTCTGAGGTCACTAGTACATCCTTGCGCATTGGTTATTCCGTAGAATTTAATGGCTATGGTGCGCGTGGTTTACCGATCGCGACTCTCCCCAAAAACTGGGCCATACACCCAAACCCCTGACGACAATAGGAGTCGAAATGAGCCGTCTGAACCTTGAACCACTCATGACGTTTTCAGATGGATCCTACCTCGCGATCAGCACGGAATGCTCGAAGGAGGGCGACTTCTCCTGCTCAGTCTATACTGTCGTCGAAACCGATGATCGCACGGACTTCCGCAATATCGCGAGTCACCTCCTCTCTTCATCCACATGCCTGACTGCCCAAGAACAGGCCTACAGCTACACCCTGCGTCTCTACCCCAACGCAGGTGAGGCGATGAAAAAACCACCGTACCTGATCTGGCATGGGCCTCGATCATCGAGCAACCAGTGATTCATCTTGAAAGCACAGAACGGATGCCGCTCATGCGAGGCGCCAAATAGCTATTTCCTCCCCCACCTGCTAGGATGCCGCAGTCTCATCGCGAAGGGCCTCGCATGAAACAAGATCATAATGGCCCATCACCGATGTTGTTGTTACCGAGAAACCTGATCGGAAGCCTGACCTAAGCCGCCTCCCTGGTTGCGTCTTCGGCCCTCTCCTTCCCCTCGCAAACTATTTCTCGAGTCTCGGCCATATCATCACACCTGGAAGGAGATATGTTTATGAGTACAAAATTATACGTCGGCGGATTGCCGTACGCAGCGACCGAATCGCAACTGACCACCCTCTTTGCTGAGCACGGAACCGTGGAGTCGGCCCGTATCGTCGCCGATAAGTTCACCGGCCAATCTCGTGGATTCGGTTTTGTTGAAATGTCGACCACCGAAGAGGCTCAGGCGGCTATTACGGCCTTGAACGGATCACAAATGGATGGGCGATCCTTAACCGTCAATGAGGCCAAACCGATGGAACCTCGGTCTGGGGGAGCTGGTCGTTTTAGTAGTGGGCCAAAGCGTAGCCGCTACTAACGCGACGCACGTTCGAGGTGATTCACTGACGGGGCGCCTCAACTGAGGCGCCCCTTTTTCTGCTCTTGATTCAGCATTAGTCTCCGCGACTGGCTTCACTCTGAGTTTCCCAACCTCCCAACTCCATATTCACGGTTCTCTGTTATGCCCCCCCCAGAGGAGCGGCATCAGGCGTGTGGAATACGTGATCTTGCGTGAGGTCCAATATGGTGAGTATGCTGCACATCGCGTCGGATATATAGAAGACTCACCACAGAACGTGAGGATGGAACGAACTCGTGGATTCACTGCTCACCTGGACCAAGGTTGTATATGCCCTACACGCATTCAACCTGCTGACCGGCATCATCGGCACAGCCACAGTGGTCGGCGCATTTCTCACCGGCTGGCCTTCGATCATCGCGGTCATGCTTAACTACATCAAGCGGAGCGACGTGCGCGGCACTTGGTTGGAGTCCCACTTTCGTTGGCAAATTCGAACGTTCTGGTTTGGACTGTTGTGGATGTCCCTTTGCGTGATCTTCATCATCGTGACCTTTGGGATCGGCCTCCTCTTCATGTGGCTACCGATCAGTCTGGTCGGACTCTGGTTCGTATATCGCATTATTCGTGGCTGGGTGACTCTCAATGAGAATAGGCCCATGTACGTGTGAACTTCATGGTCCTCACGAGCATACGATACCGCTATAGACTCACCACATCCCTATCCCACCATGGGGTTGAGAATGTGCTTCGCTTTACACCATCACGACAGAAAGGAAATGGATTGCGTTCCCTTCGATCATGGAGGACGCTTCGACGACCTGCCTCAACCAGAACTACCCCGGTAGTAAGTCAGAGTGTTTTTTGAATCACTCAGGCAGCCACATGCCCCTCGAGAAGGCAGCATCGGTATTCGTCCCCATAGCTTTCCCTCGATCAACTTCTCCCATATTTACTGTGGCCGTACTACGTAATGTGTGTTATGGTTCGCAGGATCAGAAGCCGAATGGCTCTCGTTAGGAGTCCTCATTGAATATGAATCGCTGGTCCTACCTATTATTTGGCCTTCTGATCTTCATTCTCCCACTTACGAGCGTTTCCGACCTACAAGCGCAGACTCCAGCAGGTCAGCAGGATGTCTCCTCTGAACCTGGTGCTAGTACTGATCCTCACAGTCACCCGGGCGGACGCTGGGAAGGATCACCGGAAGGCATTGCCTTCTCGGAGTTTAACCATCACTTCGCTGGTGTCAGCGACATGCTATTTGGATTTGCTGAGTTAAGCGTCACACTAGAACATCCCATGTCCGTATGGACTCGCCTTGCACTGCCAGCCATCCTCAGTGTAGTTGGAGTCTATAATATAATCTGGAGCGACCATGATGCGTGGCCGATCGGCACCCTCAGCTTTGCCGAAACATTTTCTGGCCAAGATCGGGAAATTATTGAGCACAAGTTCAGTGGAATCATTGCCATTGTCATGGCCGTATGCGAGGCACTACGACGAACGGGGCGTGTTAGACATCCAGCCTGGGCGGCACCATTAGTGTTCTTAACCTTGGCCGGCAGCCTCCTACTCTTCATCCACTCACACGCGAATCATCCCAGTGCCGCTAGAATCGACCTTCATCATGCGATGTTGGGTAGCGTCGGTGTCTTTGCAGGCTTGTCGAAAGGACTAGCGTCCTGGCTACCCGGCGTATCACCTCAGGTGAGGAAGTGGTGGGATGTCGCCTGGGGGGGATCCGTAGTTCTCTTTGGTCTTCTACTGGTCGTCTATTCTGAATAGAGTGGATGGTCAATCAGGCAGAATGGATACCCACTCATTGGCTCGGTTTTGAAACCTGCCTCACCGATTTCTGCAGAGAGGGCCAGCCCCCTGTACGATCCCCATGCAGGGGGTGTACTCCCCTGCAAATCCAGTTCACCCGTTCAATGACGCGATAGAGATAGACAGCCGCGTCTATAGATCCCGTCTATTGTGGAGATAGCTTGGCACGCTATGGAGCCGGCGACCCGGATTGAACGGGCGACCTGCGGTTTACGAACTGTGCCTGATCCAACCTCAGACAACCTAAACCCACAAGAAACCACAGCTCAGGAGGTAGGCAAGATGGGCCTAGATGGGGGTGGTTTGTCCTATCCTGGTAGCAGCGTGGTAGCAGATGACTCTGAGTAAAGAACCCCGCCCTGCCGGGCTGAGTTTTCTAGAAGAGGTCTAATTGATCGGCCCCCGTCTTCCGTGCCTCATGTAACCGAATGTACTTCTTGATCACGTCTGCGGTCACCCTATCCCCCACCGTGCGCACAACATAGTCCTCCTCCCAAAACTCCCACCCCGTAGCTGCTGCCGCACCTCGGGAAACTCAGCCCGAATCTCCTTCGCACTCACCGCCTTGAACATCCCTACGACCTGCCCAATCGAGTACTTCGGCGGAACACTCACGAACAGATGCACGTGATCCTTGTCCACCTCCCATTCCCCAATCTCTCAAACCCGTGATGCCCCGCAATCTCCAGAAATAAGACCTTCACCCGATCCCGAATGGCCCCTTGCAGGACCCATTTCCAATACTTGGGCGTCCACACCAGATGATAGCGCGTGTTAGACACACAGTGGCTGGCTCGCTTGAGGGCCATGCCACGACTCGACCCGATGGGTGCTGCCAGCAGCCGCACGCATTTTTCATCCCCGCCTTTCCGGGTGTGGCACTCAAATACAAGTTTTCGTAGGGTACTACATCGTCTTTGGAATTTTGGTGGAAAGGGGTCGTTGCGCAGACTGTGGAATCGGTTGGGAAGATTCGCATATTAGGAGAATCGGAGAGAGCATTGATCTACAGAATCTGCAAGCTCGGAGCCACCACCCTCAAGAGAGATTTCCCGCTTTGATTCCGCCGCCATTTTACGAATCCAGCAACACTCCACCAAGCAGCGATGTCTGACTGTTAATTCATGCGGTGGGACTTTTATCAATATTGTGGGACTTCTCAGAAACGCGAGCAATGCTTCGTTTCCAAAGCCATAGCTTGATTCGCAAGCAGCAACCTGGACTGAATGGTCCCATATCCCCAAGTATCTCGCGCTACTTTCTCTAATTATTCCATTGGTTACGATCTTCTAGTCCCTGACATGTTTCTTGATACTACGGGAAGTTATTTTGTGTGGCTCTTGAATGGGGAGTGTATCCCTCCTATGGAGCTTGCTACAGCCGTAGCAGAAGCAATACGTGTCTATTTGCGTGAAAACCGCTCCGCAGGGGATACCGCAGAGGGAATTTGGCGATGGTGGCTGACTGGCCTACGGAATAAGGTCGACGTCGAAATGGTTGAAATGGCGCTCCAAGAACTTGTCAGTCATGGCGAAATCGGTAAGCGGATTTTGGCTTCCGGAGCAACGTTCTATTATGGCCTCGACCAGAAAAGCCAAAGCCAATCATGAAGAGTGCTATTCAGTCATGTAGTGTCTCGTTGCGAGAGTTGCTCAGACAGGCGCTTGTGACAGACCCCGATCTCGATACCTTTTTCGACCCGGGCCAAGGTGGTGTTATGACGGTAAGCTTACTCACGCCGCAGGAACTCGTCGAAATGAACAGCGAAGGCGTGTCCTTGTGGCTGTACAGACTACAGCGAGACGAGCAGACGCTGAATCAACCCCCACGCAGAGTTGCCACAAACCAGTTTGAGCAACCACCGCTTCCACTACGGCTACACTACCTGGTAGCACCTATAGTCAGTCATGATACGCGTCCTCAGGCACCCGAACTCGAACAGCACATCTTGGGAAAGGTGCTTCAGGTGTTTAACGATCTGGGAAGTTTGCGTGGCTCGAGCTTGCTGGCCGACCTGGCTGGGCAGCCGCTGGAAATTTTCGTACGTCTGGAGCCCTTGACCCTGGAGGAGATTACCCGCGTCTGGGATGCCCTCGAACTCTCATACCAATTGTGCGTGTCCTACGAAGTAAGCGTCGTACCAATTACCTCTGGTCGCGCTTCTCGCGACCAGCCAGCCGTGGATTCGGTAATCGACGAGATGGGGGTGGCGGCAGTGGTGGAACAGCCATGACGCGGAGAGCTGTATGAGTTGCCGGACTGTCAAGGCGGAGCGCTGGACATATCGATTTTGCCCAGATCCAGTGCCTGCGCCTGCGAATCGTTTGCGTGCCATCTTGCGCGCTCGGCTCGTCGATGAGCTGACGGGGCAGCCAATGGATTCGGAAGTCGATTTGACCACCGACAGAACCGGGCTGACACCACGTGTGGCACGAGGAGGCGTAGTGGGGCTGGTTGGCTTACCTGGTCGCCTTTTCCCCCAGCTGGACGTGTCTCCAGTCACTGTCACCATGCGGGCCAGCGCTCCACGCTATGTTCCTGTCGAATTGGGCGGAACACTTGGGCCTATCGTAGGTTTTCCTGACCAGTTTTCTGCACTGGACCTAGGCGATGTAGGGCTGCATCGCGCGTCGACCACGGTTCGAGGCCGCACGTTACGACGGGCGAGCCTGACATCCATTGTGGTCGCAGGGGCTACCGTGGATATCGCCGGTTATTGGCCGACTTTCCCACCCGCCAACATCAATCCGAGCACTGTCATGGAACTGCCCAATTTACTCGCCCTTTCGCCTCCGCTTTATGCCTCTCGTGCCGTTGGCATCACTCAATTGCAGCGGCGCGATGCGGTTCCCGTGGTCGGTCAGGAAAAAAACTTGCTCTTGCCCGCAAGCGTCGGCGAGACACGGCTTCGTCTATCCAATCGAATCGGTCTGGTTACAGGCGTGCTGCTGATCATTGAAAGCAGCGATCCAGTGCGCGTGGAGCGCATACCCATTGCCGGAGTCGACACTGCTTCGGCGGCCGATCAACCTGCTTGGGTCACACTGATCCACCCGCTCGTTTATACCCATCGGGATGGGGTTATAGCTCAACCAGCCAATCTAACGCCGCCGGGTGCCGCGAACAGCCTGACCCGAGCCGCCATTTCGGGTGATGAGACAGTTTTTCTAAACGGTATGGCGGGACTCACCAGTGGGATAACGGTAGAGCTGGATGATGGTGGCGGTACGCCCGAGTACCACCAGGCTGAGCTATATAGCGGTGTGAGCGATGCAGACGGATATTTTCGGCTACCACCCATCGCTCGCGTGGCGATGGTTGCGCTGCATGCACAGCGACTGGGACTAACCTCCCCACCCGACGAACGGTTCACACCTGATTACCGATTGGCAGAGAGCCATCTCACGGTGATGTTCCCATGAACGAAGTCTTCCACACTTGTTAGGAGAACATTATGCCTGAATATCTAGCACCTGGTGTCTACGTCGAGGAAATCCAGACAGGGAACAAGCCTATCGAAGGGGTGAGTACCAGCACGACCGGCCTGGTCGGAGTGACCGAACGGGGTCCTGTCAATGTCCCGCAGCTCGTGACCAGCTACGGCGAATACCAGCGCATGTTTGGCGGACGTCTACCCATAGATGAATTCACCGATGGGTCAGGTCATGCGCACTGCTACCTGCCCCATGCGGTGGAAGGCTTCTTCATCAACGGAGGGAAGCGCGCGTACGTGACCCGTGTGCTGCCGGATATCGCCACCAATGCCAACCGCGATCTCTTCTTCGCCGATCCAGCCGTGACGTCCCCCGGTAATACCGTACTACTACGCTCGGCGCAGCAGAGCACTGGCACTCCGGTCAATCGGCCCTTACTCTACGTGCTCGATCCAAACAATTTTTCTGCTGGCCCCCCCGGCGATTGGATACGGATCGGCGATGGCAGCCGTGCCGAATGTCGACAGGTTGCCTCATTAGGAGTCAATGCGCGGCATGTGGCGTTGGACCTTCCTCTGAACAACGCCCACGGGAGTGGCACTGCGGTTCGCGCGTTGGTTGTGGCAGCAGCTGGCGCTCCGTTCACGGACTCGACTTTCCAACTGGTAGACAACACGGCACCTGGTGCCACTGAGATCCTTGTCGACAGTGGCGACGACGCGACCCTCGTCGCCACCCTGCCAGCCGGCACTGCCGCCGCCAATTGGTTGGTGGTAGAGGTAGGTACGGCACCTGCCGCCGAATACGTGTACGCTCGGCAGGCCACGTCACCAGCCGCAGGCCAAGTACGCCTCACGTTAGCCCAACCCTTGCGTTACGCACACGATGCGCCAACCACGGTAGTCACGATTCTGGATTCCACGGGCGGTACAGGCGACACTCTCGACCTTCCAGCCAATAGTGGCGATCTGCTCGTTTACCTCGCTACCCAGCCACTACCTGCGGCATTCACCACCGTCAACAACGTCATGCTTTTCGAGCCGGGTACCGACAACCAGGAAGCTCATCGCATCGGCGAGCTCAGCACCCTACCACTCCTTCTGCGCAGCTATTCCGCCTATCCGGCCGGCACCGTTGGCCACCTGGTTTCCGCGGCTGACGATGACAGAACGATACAGGGAGTACTGACCGCCGGACCTACGTTGACGCTAAACAGTGTCGCCAGTCTTGCTATTGGAATGACGCTGACCTTCGACGTCGGAACCGGAGAAGAGGGCATCATCGACGCCATAGACTCTGCTGCGAACACCATCACCTTACGGAACGCCCTGAGTGCTGCTCCCGCGACGGCTACGGTGGAAGTGCCCGCGAAGACGCTCACCGCCGATGTCACGATCGGAACCTTGTCCATCGCCCTCGACGATCGCTTAGGTCTCTCTGCCGGCGACGTGATTCGTATCGGTACCGACGAAATCGCGATCGTGCGCGACGTGACAGGCGAGCGGGGTGCACCACCGGACGCTGGCGCGGTTCTTTTAGAACAACCGTTGCGTCAGGCCCATGCAGCATTCGTGACCGTTGTGCGACGTCAAATCATCACGGGTGCAACCACCCGCCAGCCGGTCTACCTCGTGCTCGGTGCTCAAGCGGGGGCCGAGGCACTGCTTATCAATGACGGCACATCTTACGCCACCAACGATGTGATGGAGTTCACTCTCCCTGACGGCACGACGGTGTTTCACCGCATCGCTGGCAATGCCGTTGCTGCGGCTCCCCGTGAAATCGAGTTGAATGCGGCACTCACGTTTGGCCATGACGCCGGCCAGCCCGTGCTGGAGCGCCAGCGTCTTCTGGAAGTACGCGCCTTTGATGCCGGCGCCTGGGGTAACAGATTGATGGTGGGTTGCCGAGAGGAGACACAGGGCCTGGTGTCCAATACTCAGGTGTTCGGCGCCAATCCACCGCCGGGACCGGGGATGTTCTCGTCCCTTCAACTCTCATCACTTACTGGCGTTGAGCCAGGCACCATATTGGAAGTTGTCGATGCTGATGGCGAGGTGTTGAACCTTCCGTTTCTTAAAGTGCGTCGGGTGGATCGCTCGAACCGATTGGCGCTGTTCGACCCGCCTGGCCTGCAGGCCGCACACATGACGGCCCACAACAATGCCCAGATGTCGGGCCAAAACCTGCGCGTACGTTCACGCGAATTCAGCCTGGTCGTCATGCTGCGCCAACGACCCGATCCAGCCGTGCCAACCCGCAACGACACGCTCCTCGACCAGGAATTGTTCCGCCATCTGTCCATGGACCCACGTCACAGCCGCTATGTGATGCGCATTGTCGGAGCCACCTGGACACTCGGCAACGCAACCGACGATCTCGGCATCCCATTGCGTCGTTGGGATCTCCGTTCCGAAGGGGCGTCAGCTTACGTACGGGTTAATGACCTGGGCGCACTGGCCGATCGCGAGGCCATACGACTTGGGCCAGAAGCGCTGGTCGACGTCATGCCGTCCGGGTTGACGCGTATCGCGCGACATCCGCTTGGAGAGCTACCCTTCACCGCGGGGGACGATGCGGTCGCCCTCATGAACGACCCTATGTATGTCGGCGCTGACAATAGTGAGCCTACCCTGCGCACCGGGCTCTATACGCTCAAGAACTTGCAGAACGTGTCGCTCGTGGCCATCCCTGGCCAAACCGGCGCGGCTCTGCAGCAGGCTGTCGTCGACCATTGCGAGGAGATGCGCTACCGCTTCGCCGTACTCGACGGGCCAGCGCCGGAGAACGACACGCTGACCGACGTGCAGATCCACCGGCAGCAGTACGACACCAAATACGCAGCGCTCTACCATCCATGGCTGATGATTCCCGACCCGTTCCCGTCCAGCCTGGCAACCTTGCGCCAATTCCCCATCCCGCCCTCCGGCCATATCTTAGGAATCTACGCTCGCGTAGACAACGAGCGCGGCGTGCACAAAGCACCAGCCAACGAGGTGGTACGAGGCCTCACCGGCCTGACACGATATTTCACAAAAGGTGAGCAAGACATCCTTAATCCCTACCCACAGAACATCAACGTGATCAGAGATTTTCGCCCCAGCAACCGTGCAGTGCGTGTCTGGGGTGCGCGTTGCATCACCAGTGATACCGACTACAAATACGTGAACGTAAGGCGATTACTGATCTTCTTGGAAGACTCCATCGACCGAGGCTTGCAGTGGGTTGTCTTCGAACCCAACGCCGAAGAACTGTGGGCACGGGTCCGTCGTGCAGTAACCAACTTTCTGACTACGGTCTGGCGTAACGGCGCTTTGGAAGGCACAACGCCTGCCGAAGGATTCTTCGTGAAATGCGACAGGACCACGATGACCCGTGACGACATCGACAACGGACGACTGATCTGTATGATCGGCGTTGCACCGGTCAAGCCTGCAGAATTCGTGATTATACGCATTGGCCTGTGGACAGCCGACGCAGAAATCTAGAGAGGGAGGTTTGACCCATGCCCACTGATATCCGTACGGACCCGTTCCGTAGTTTTAACTTTCGTGTCGAGATCGACGGCTTGACAGTGGCGGCTTTCAGTGAAGTCAGCGGCCTCACCGCCGAAGGCGACGCTGTGGACTACCGGGAAGGAACTGACGCGATCAACAATGTGCGTAAGCTCACCGGCCTTAGAAAATACGCCAACCTCATGTTCAAGCGCGGCTATGTCCAGGATAACAGCCTGTGGCAGTGGTATCAGCAGATCGCCAATGGCGAAAATATCCGACGAAACGGCAGCGTTATCCTGATGAACGAAGCCCACGCGGACGTGATGCGCTGGAATTTCGAAAACGCCTGGGTCAACAAGATTGAGGGCCCCGGGCTCAAGGCCATCGGCAACGAGGTGGCCATCGAGAGCATGGAGTTGGTCCACGAAGGGCTCACTTTGGAGCTAGAAGGCGCTGGGAGTTAGACCATCGTCACCACAACCATGTATTACACCCGTCCCTCTATTTACATCGAGCGTGCCGACGCCACCGCACCGGAGTCGGTTGTGTTGCGTACCGACATCGCAGCGTTCGTCGGCATTGCTCAGCGTGGTCCCGTGGATCTGCCGGTGCCAGTGGAGTCGTTCCGTCAGTTTCAGGCCCACTTCGGCGAATTCACGGGCGCTGGCTATCTTGCTTATGCCGTACGTGGCTTTTTCGAGAATGGCGGACGCCGCTGCTGGGTGGTTCGGGTAGTGAGTCGCGATGCCATCGGTGGTGCTCAACCTGCTGCAGCAACCATAGCCAATCTTGCTGCTCAGCCCGCACTCAAGATAATAGCCAGTTCCTCAGGCACCTGGGGTAACGCCTTGACCCTCGAATGGATGTTCGAATCCGGTACCACCGCGATCAGCCGTCCCGTCGAGACCACGTCCCGGTATGCCACGGTCGGTTCTACTGCTGGTTTCGAGCGTGGCACCCTGGTTCGCATCGAGCAGCTAGGTAAGCTACCCGCTCACCGGGTCATCTCCGCCGTGGATTGCGAGCGTCGCCGCTTGTACTGGATTCACCCTGAACCAGGCGGTGGACTACCCAGCGACCGAGCCTTAGCGGATATTGATTCGACTCAACCGTTGCGCATCACAGGCGTGGCTTATGGGCTCACCGTGCGAGAAGACGGTGGGGTGCGTGCGGTCTACCGCAACCTCCACCTCGTAGCAAGTCATGAGCGCTTTATCGCTCGAGTGCTAGCAACACCTGACTATCGGCCGTATTGGCTGCGCTCAGGAGAGTGGGAGCGTCCTGCCGATTTTCCCAGATCGCCTGAACCGATAGTGATCCAATCGCTCGTCGAAGACGAGTCGGCGATTCCTCAACCGCTAGCATTTACCCCCGGTTTGGCAATCGCGTTAACTGGCGGCATCGATGGCCTCGCCTTGCTGAGCGAATACGATTTTGTCGGCGAACCAGTGGCGCCTGGAGACAGCGACTTCGTAAGGCAGCGGAAGACGCGCGGCCTTCAATCTCTGGTCGGGAGCGAAGAGATCGCTCTGGTAGCTATGCCGGACATCCATATCCGTCCCGATCCTGAACCTGTTTACCAACCGCAACCGCGCCCACCGAGGAACCCTTGTCTGCCTTGCCTTCCACCAGCACCGGCACAAATCTTTCATCAGCCTGTGCCGGCGGATGAGCTGCCTCCGATTTTCGATAACGCTACTATCGCACGGCTTCAAGCTACTCTCCTTGCCCACTGCGAAACCCAGGGCGACCGCTTTGCCGTGCTATCAGTTCCATACGGACTAGCAACCGACTCCGCTGGCGCCCGAGAAGAACTCATGCTGTGGCGAGGACAGTTCGAAACTCGCTACGGTGCTCTCTACGTTCCTTGGCTGGAAGTGATTGAGCCGCGCAGGACGGCACCGACGCGCCGAATTCCAGCCTGTGGACACGTGACAGGCGCCATCGCCAGGACCGACCTTGCTTCCGGAGTACACTGGGCACCGGGAAATCTGCCGCTGTTCGGCCTCACCGACTTAGGTCGTGTTTTCGATGACACAGACCATGGCGAGTTGAATCTCGCTGGCCTCAACGTGGTGCGCAGCGAATTCGGGCGTCCGCAAGTTCTGGCTGGCTCCAGAACCTTAAGCCACGACCCTGACTGGCGTTTCATCAACATCGTACGACTGGTTTTGACGCTGAAGAAAGGCATCGAAATCATCCTGCGTGACATCGTATTTGAACCGAACGGCGCAACCACCCGAACAGCAGTCACAGCCAGTCTGACCTCGCTGTTGCAGGTCTTTTACGAACGTGGGGCCTTTCGCGGTGCCACACCAGAACAAAGCTACTTCGTACGCTGCGATGACGTAACCACGCCGCCCGAGGCACGGGATCTGGGCCAACTCATCGCCCTAGTCGGTATCGCCCCAGCCGCACCGTGCGAATTCATCGTGCTACGAGTTGGTCGGGAACACAACACCTTACTCGTGACACTTTACGATCCAAAGGAAATACAACCATGAGCCTGGCTACACGTAACGACCCGACTCTCGCATACAATTTCCGCATCAACCTGCTGGATTCCACATCATCGGGAGCCGCCGCGGTAACCTCGATCGCTCTGACGCCTCTGTTCGTCAATCCGCTTGCCGGCTTCAGCGAATGCACGGGATTGGAGATGACCCTGGAGACCGAAGACTATGAAGAAGGGGGCAACAACGGGACCGTGCTGAAGTTTCCCAAGCGGGCCAAGTGGGGGGAAATCACCCTCAAAAAAGGCATCACCAAGAAAACAGATTTGTTCGACTGGTATTACGGGTTCACTCAGGGCGTCACCAAGCGCAAGGACGGTGTGATTATCCTCATGAACGAGAAGCACGAACCCCACACAGTCTGGAAGTTTCGTCGCGGTCTACCGATCAAGTACGTGGCCCCACAGCTCAACGCCCAGCAAAACAATGTCGCTATTGAGACGCTGACCATCGCCCACGAGGGAATCACGTTAATGGGCGGTGCGTCAGGTCTGGCCGGAGCTGTTAGGGGTGCCGTCCAAGCCATAGGGAGTTTGTTTTAGCCATGCAGGTCATCATCGACGAAGTCATCAGCCGGGTCCGCGCCATCGATGGGCGCTCGGCATTGGCGCCAGAAACTCTAAGGGCAATCGTGGACACCGTGCTTGCCGCCGTGCGTGAGGAAATGGCCCACGACCAGCGCGTGATGCGAGAGCGGACATCCAGTACCGAAGTAGGGAGAGAGCACTAATGAGTATTCCGTCAAAGGGAACGTTTAGTGTGGATGTCGGCAAAGGCAAGCCTATTAGTTTCAATGTTCAATTCAATCCCAAGGAATTGTCCTTCGAGAAACAGGCACAGATCGCCGAGATCAACATCCCGGGCTTGGACGCGCCTATCCAGCAATTCATCCGCGGTAATGCAGAGAAACTAACCCTAGAGCTGTTCTGCGATACCACGGACGACGGCATGGGCGCCAATGCCCGCTCAGTAACAGAGGAGACCGACAAGTTCTACCAACTGGTCAAGATTATCCCGGCTCGCCACGCACCACCGGTCGTGACCTTTTCATGGAACGCCAAGTTTCCCGGCGACAGTCTCTACGCCGCGTGGGTCAATGAGGGCGCACACAAGGTAGGCCGGCAAGAGGGAAATCAGAGGCGTAACGCTTTCACCGGTGTGGTCGAAAGCGTACGCCAGAAGTTCACTCTCTTCAGCCCCGAAGGCGTGCCACTCCGTGCTACGGTCACCTTGGTGCTCCGCGAGTACAAGCCCATTGAGCGGCAACTTGGTGAATTGGGCCTTAGTTCGCCAGACCGGACCCATAGCCACGTGTTGGCCGCAGGAGAAACCCTATCCGCCATCGCTGCCCTTTACTACGAATTTCCCGGCGAGTGGCGCCGGATCGCCGAGGCCAACGACATCGAGGATCCGAGACGGCTCGCAACCGGACAGATATTGGCCGTCCCCGCCATTATCCAGGGGGCAAGATGACCGAACTTGCCACTCTCGCAAGCGAATCGCGCAGTCGCGCCCAAGGCTTCTGGGTGCCGCGCTTTGAGATCGCCATCGACGGTGTCCAGCTTGAAAACGCCGTGCTACGAGACGTGACGGAGGTCACCTACAAGGACAACATCGACCAGATCGACGGCTTCGAGCTGGTGGTCGGCAACTGGGATTCCAAGCGCAACCGCTTCAAGTACATGGGTTCGGAAGGCGATGAACAAAGCCGCAACGACACAGCGTTGAGAGAACTGGAGACCTTGTTCGAGCCATGCCAGAAGCGGGTGGCACTGAAACTCGGTTATGCCGGAGACCTGACCGAGATAATGACCGGCACCTTCACCACTATGGAACCCACCTTTTCCTCCGGTGGCCCACATACGCTGGCGGTGCGCGCGCTCAACATCCTGCACCGTTTGCGCCGCAAAAAGTATGACGGACACTGGCCAAACTCGCGCATGAGCACGGTACGAGACAGCGACATCGCCAAGAGCTTCGAGGGCCTCACCGATCCGGAGTGGCGCAACAGGGGCCAGGATGCCCGCCGCATTCCTATGCCCATCGAGATTGATACTGCCGCACGCAGCCGAGAGCCTCAATTGGTATTTGTCGGCCAGAAGAACGAGTACGATATCGATTTCCTCTGGCGTCGCGCACGCGTCCGCAGCTATGTGGTTGAAGTGCGCAGGCCTCCTAATCCCTGGCGGCCGGAGCGGGACGAAGAGTTCCTCTACTTCGGGCCTTCCACTAGCCAAAGTGGGCCCATTGACTATCAACTGGCCTGGGGCAGTGGGTTGATCGATCTCAAAGTCACTCTGACCACCGCCACCCAAGTCAAGAAGGTGACAGTGAAGGGTTGGGACCGCGTAAGGCAGCAACCCATCGAGGTTTCGGTCGACCGAGACGCCCCCGAGTTACGGGGCCTCAATCCGGGGCTGTCCGAGATCGTCAACCAATGCGACCCCCGAGAAGAACGAGTGGTGACCCGCCCCATATTCACCGAGGATGAGGCCAGGCAACTAGCCCGCGATATGTTGCTGGGCAACGCCAGGGAGCTGGTGAAAGTTCAGGGCACCACCATAGGTCTGCCCAATCTTCGGGCTGGCTCTAAAATCCATCTCGCTAACATCGGCGGTCGGCTGTCCGGTGTGTATTTCGTCACCGAAACCACCCACACCTTCAACCAGAGTGGCTATATCACCAAGTTCTCAGCACGCCGTGAAGACCCTGACACAGGAGTGCGGCTATGAACAGTGGAGAACGCAGTGCCGGCATCGTCATCGGAAAGGTGACTGCTGTTCAGGACCCGGAAAGACAGGGGCGCATCCAGGTCAACTACCCGTGGCTATCGGGACCGGAGAAGCGGTGGGTTTCAGTCGCTGCACCCATGGCGGGTGGGGATCGCGGCATGTTCTTCATGCCGGAAATCGACGACGAAGTCCTCCTAGCCTTCGACCACGGACACCTAGACCATCCCTTTGTCATCGGGTTTCTGTGGAACCCGCAGCAGCCCCCGCCATCTCAGGATGAACGTCAACGCATGATCCGGTCAAGAAACGGCCACACTATCCGCTTCGTCGATTCGACCCCAACGGGCGGCAATCAAGGTGCCCTCATCATCCAAGACGCTAACGGCAACGTGGTTACTATGACTAACGGGCGGGTGGTCATCCACAGCAGGGGTGTCCTGCAATTGTTGGCAGACGGTGATGTACATATCGGCACGCGCCTGGTCCGCAAGATCGGACCGCCGATTTAGAGGAAATGGTATGGCGACTAAGACCATTGACATTCCGTTACCGCCAGACTTGGAGGAGTTCCTCAAGAAGCCCATCTGCATTCCCATGCCCCAACCCGGCAAGGTAGAGATCAACCTACCCATGGGTGGCACACTGAAGGGCGTCGCTGACATCACCAAGGCCATACCCGACGACTGCACCCTATCGTTCTCGTTGGTGCTGCAATTGGCCCCCTTTCTCGCCAACCTTGATTGCCTGTTCAAGATCGTTAAGGTGATACAGCCCATGCTCGATGTAGTGACTGGCCTGGGCAAACTAGATGTTCCCAAGGTCGCGGGGGCCTTACCGAAATTGATCGAGGCCGCTCCGCCCCTCATTGAGTGCATCTCCAAGTTCACTGGAGCGGGCATACCGTTGTTCGTCCGCGACCTCCTGTGTCTGATCATCAAACTGCTCTCCTGTATCGTCGGCCAGCTCAAGAGCATCATGAACGTTATGGGCGGTCTAGCAATTCAGATACAGTCGGCCCAAGCCGCCGGCAACGCCGAGCTTCTCGCTGCCCTGGAATGCTCGCAGAAAAATGCTCAGACCTCGGCCCAGCACATGGTTTCAGCCATCGAACCCATCGTCCTGCTGCTGTCATTGGCCGAACCGTTTCTCGGCATCGCGGGTGTCGACCCCATCAAGATTCCTGCAGTGGCCGCACCGGACGACTTGGAAAAAATGCAGGACGCAGTGAATACCTTAGATGAGCTAGTAAAGACCCTGAAGCTCGCCGCCAAAGTCGTGGGAGGCTGCTAACATGACCACGCCGTTCGATGACACTCGTGCATTCTTAGGAACAGGTTTCAAGTTCCCCCTTCAGATAACATCGCGCGGCAAACTAGCTCTCTCCCGGACCGATGGCCGCATCGAAGATTCAATCTATTTTATCCTTGGTACACGTTTGGGCGAGAGACTTATGCAACCCGAGTTCGGCTGCGGTATCCACGACCTCTTGTTCGCCCCAAACAACCCCGCCACCCATGCCATGGCGGTCGAGCATGTGCGCCGCGCCTTGGTAGGACACGAGCCGCGCATCGATGTGTTGAGTGTGGTCCCGGAAACAACCAACGCCGAGCCTAGCCTGCTCTTGATCCGCATTGAGTACCGCGTACGCGCCAACAATGCGATGGGCAATCTCGTCTATCCGTTCTACATCACGGAGGCCGCCTGACATGCCGCTGAAGGCCGAGTACCCGAAGATCGATGACCGACGTTATTCTGACATTGTCACCGAGGCACGCACCCGCATTCCTCGCTACACGCCGGAGTGGACCGATGTGAACGAGAACGAGCCCGGCATGGCGGTCGTACAACTGTTCGGCTGGATGACGGAGCTGTTGATTTCCCGGCTCGGTAAAGTGCCCAAGCTCAACTATCTCAAGTTCCTGGAACTGCTCGGCATGGAACTGACCCCAGCACGCTCGGCACAGGCTGAAATTACCTTCCCTGTTCAACCAACCTTCGCCGTCAGTTCTGTCATCGTACCCCTGCACACCCAGGTGGAAACTCAACTGTCTGATGAGCAGGGACGATCAGTAGTATACGAGACCGAACGGGCCCTCATCGCGCTTACCGCCATACTCGATGCAGTACAAACCGACAACGGTGTGAGTATCCAAGACCTGAGCCCCGCCAATGCAGACGTCACCCTAGGCTTCCAACCCTTCGGCCCCACTGCGCGGCTTGGGTCTGCCCTGTTGCTGGGCTTTGCTTCGACTCTGGACTTCCCAAGTGTAGAGATCAACCTGATGGTGTGGGTGAAAACGCTCCGCGCATCCGGACCATTCTACGCCACCTGTGGCACTGCCATACCGCCGCCGGTGACCCTGCAGTGGGAGTTCTGGGATGGGAAGGACTGGTTTCCCTTGGACCTCCTCAAGGACGAATCGGCCGCGTTCACCCGAAGCGGCCATGTGTACCTTAATGCACCGCCCAAGGGCCGGATGGTGGCCTCGTCCATGGGCAAGATTGCCAGCCCACATTACTGGATACGTGCAAGGCTCACCGCAGGAGCGTACCAGAATGCACCAACACTGCTCGCGATACGGACGAATACGGTGAGGGCGGTGCAGGCTGAAACCATCGACGGCGAGATTTTGGGTGGCAGCAATGGTCGCCCGGAACAAGTGCTCATGCTTGCCAGCGCACCGGTGCTGGATCGCACCCTTAGTCTGGTAGTGGATGAAGGCGACGGCGAGCAGGTGTGGCAAGAGGTCGCCGACTTCTTTGCCTCCGGTCCCGACGACCAGCATTACGTGCTGAACCGCACCACTGGCGAAGTCCGCTTCGGCGATGGCCGGGAGGGACGTATCCCGGTTGCCAATCCGAACCGGCGCGCCAACATCATCGCCCGGCAGTATCGTTTCGGCGGGGGCTTGCGTGGCAATGTCGGCGCTAGACAGATCAATTCGTTGCGAGGCGCCGTGGGCGGAATCGATAGTGCCAAGATTGGCAATCTGTTTCCTGCCTTCGGCGGCGGCGATGAGGAGACACTGGACGAAGCCAAGCTGCGCGTACCGCAAACCCTTAAGAGCCATGACCGGGCGGTCACCGAAGAAGATTTCGAGCTGCATGCGCGGGCGGCTGGGGGCATCGCGAGGGCTAAGGCCCTGCCGCTTTTCCATCCAGATTTTCCCGGCGTCGCTGTGCCCGGCGTAGTGAGCGTCATCGTTTTGCCTGAACCCGACGACCCTGAGGACCAGGCGCCCATGCCAACCGAAGGCACGTTGAGAACCGTCTGTGCCTACCTGGATAAACGCCGACTCGCCACCACGGAGCTGTACGTCATCGCCCCGCGCTATCGAGAGATCGTAGTCACGGCCGAACTAGTCTGTAAAGACGATGCGGATCTTGCTGAAGTGAAGGAGCTGGCCTTAGCAGCCCTGGAACGCTATTTCCACCCCCTGACCGGTGGAGAAGACAGCAGTTTGGACCAGGTAGGCTTGGGCTGGCCCTTCGGCGGCGATATCTTCTATTCGTTGGTCTTGCAGCGACTCCTGGTACCCGGTACACGCCGGGTGGTCAGCCTCACGCTCACACTGGAGGGCGAAACCGCTGAGATCTGCGCCGACGTGCCTCTGGAAGACAACGCGCTGCTTAGAAACGGCATTCACAGCATCAGCGTGCGCTATGAGGACGGGCTATGAACGCGCTGTACTTACCACCCATCTCTCGTCCACCACACGATCCTTTACACTATCGACTGGACCGACGAGCCGGCTGGCGTACCGAACCCAGCCCGGCACTGACGCAACAGGTCGAGGCGTCACCAGGAGACGGCGGATTAACTCTGCTTCCTCTCCCGGGGACCGGTGCCCAGCTCAACGATCCCTCCGGCAGCTTTGGCGGGCTGACTTGGCCCGATCATGTCGCACTGTTACCCGGCAATACACTCGTGTTGTTCGATCGCGCACAGGGCCGATTGCGCCGCTTCGACCCCTGCACCTGCCGCTTCAGCGATTGGCCCTGTGTCGGTCGCGACCCCAAGGACCCGCGCCTGCCGCTCGATGCGGGAGGCATCGCCGCTAGTTGCGGCCGACTCTATCTGTGCGATACCGGCCATCGGCGCGTGCTCGTGCTGAATCCGGTCAGCGGTACCGTGCAGGCTGTCTGGACCTCGCCCGTACTGCAGGGGCTGGTCCCATGGCAACCGGAAGATGCGGCAGTGATGCTAAACGGCGACGTCGTCGTCAGCGACCCCGCCAACGGTTGTATACACGTATTTTCAGCGTACGGACGCCATCGCCGATTTTTCGGCCAACTAGGCGCGGTGCGTTCGCTGGCCGTCGATTGCCTCGGTCGGATCTATATCCGAGTGGAAGGCGAGCCACATGTGTTGGTGCTCGATCCAGACAGTGGCAAGATCATTGGAACCCCGACACGGCCTGGGGAAATTATCAACCGCTTCCTGCCACTGCCCGTACGTATGCTTGTTGGTGGTGCCCTTGACCTCTCAGATATAGGCCGGTGTCACGCCAACCCGCCACCGATTTTCGACACGTCGGGCAAACTCACCACCGCAGAGCTACCATTTCCGGTCTATCCTAAGGAAGGCATGTGGGTCAGTCTGGCACTAGACAGCGAGATCACACGCTGCCTCTGGCACCGTGCAATCCTCACCGGTGCGCTTCCACCAGGCACGCGGGTGACAGTGTACTCGTGGACTGCTGAAAGTGAGGAGCCAGCCGATCTGCTGGCCTTAAGACCGGTAGAAGAATGGCGATTGGCCGGGACTTGGCACAACCCCGATGCAGTGGCGCCTCTGTCCGGCCAGATCGATTTTCTGCTGCGCTCACAACCCGGTCGATACCTGTGGCTGAAATTGCAGTTTCAGGGAGACGGCTCCGTAACGCCCCAGCTTGACTCGGTGGAGATCGAGTTCCCACGCATCAGCCTACGCCGCTATTTACCCGCCGTGTTTGGGGCCGAACCGGTATCCGCCGATTTCACCGACCGCTGGCTCGCCCTCTTCGATCGAGAATTCCGCTCTATCGAGACCACTATCGATCGTCAGGCGAGGCTATTCGACCCTCTGGCCTGCCCGGCCGGTCCACCCGCGAAGCGAGATTTCCTCGGTTGGCTAGCCGGTTGGGTAGGCGTGGCGTTGGAGCGCAACTGGCCCGAGGAACGCCGGCGCGCCTATCTCAAGGCCGCACCACAGCTCTTTCCCTGGCGGGGCACGTTGAAGGGTTTGCGCAAGAGTCTTTACCTCTTCCTGGCGATTGACCGCTACACCGACTTTCAACCAAAGCGGGCCGATTGCGTACCTTGCGTCGTGCCGAGCAAAACATGTTGGCGTCCACCCCGGCTGCTGCTCGAACATTTTCATCTGCGGCGCTGGATGATGCTGGGCCATGCCAAGCTGTCCGACAACGCGAAGCTCTGGGGTGAGCGCATCGTCAATCGCAGCCGTCTCGGCGGTCCCGGCGAGTTTCGCGTTCCGGATGCGCCTTCGGGGGCCCAGGTCGGCGTGACTCAGCTCAAGAAGACTCAGGACCCTTGCCGCGATCTGTTCCATGTCTATGCGCACAAGCTCTCGGTATTCGTGCCTGCGGCCTGTGTCCGCGATCCCAGCCTGGCTCGTGCACTCAAGCGGCTGGTCGACCTCGAACGACCCGCCCATGTGGAAACCCAGGTTATCGCGGTCGAGCCTCGTTTTCGGGTTGGAGTCCAAGCCATGTTGGGTTTAGACGCAGTCATCGGCTGGTGCACTGCGCCAGTAGAACTGGACGGAGGAGTTTTGGGGCGCGCCACCGTGCTGACCGGCGGCGTCGACCCGAGTCCACGTTTCCGAGTGGGTGATGCCCGTGTCGGAGGAAAAACGATCCTGCCATGACATATTGATTACAACGAGGTGCTTCGATGTCCCATGTGAACCATGAGCAATCCACCCAGGGATGCCCAAAGTCAACCTGCCCGACATGTGAACCGCAAACGCCGCTGCGCAACAGCTATTTTTTCGGCAAGCTGATGGACGTGCCGGACTTCGACGTGGAACAACAATACGTCGTCGAAAAGTTCAAGCGCCACCACCAGCGTCTGCATGGCACTGGTGTCGTCTGCGGTCTAGAAGTCGTGGCCCATGCCAATCCCGCCTGTCGCGACCACTATGTGGTCATCAAACCGGGCACGGCACTGGACTGCTGCGGGAACGAAATCCTGGTCTTGAACGAAGAGGTGGTGGATATCCGAACCTTCCCCGCCGTTGCCAAGCTGATTCAAGCCGCAGCGAGCGGGGGAGAAGCAATCGACCATGCGTTGCAGTTCTGCGTCCGCTACCACGAATGTCCTACTGAAGACGTACCTGTACTGTACGACGAGTGTGGGTGCGACGACACGCGCTGCGCACCGAACCGTATTCTCGAGACGTATGCCTTCGACGTTCTGGTGGACCCCCCTCTGCCGGCCCCTGCGGTGCCCTTTGCCCCAGTTCTCGAATGGGTATCCACCTTGGCGCTCCCGAGAGCCAAAGCTGCCCTGGCCCATGAGAGCTCAGAGAGGATTTACGCCACGGCAGATCTCGCCCCAAATGGCGGTATCGTTCAGCAATTCCATCTCCATACCGGTGCGCCGATCGCTCCCAAGACTTTTACCGAATCAGTCTTGGCCCTGAGTGCCAACTCGGACGGTTCGCGACTGTTCACAGCCGTTGCTGGCGCTGGTGGAGCCAGTGCGACGTTGGAAGTGCTCGACACTTCGACTCCAGCGGCTTTCTCCGGCGCATCGCTGGCCAGCGTGCCCATCCAAGACAGTGCGGGCGCCAAGGTGAGTCTGTTGGTTCTGCCATCAGGCGAATTGGCGAGCCTCGTTTCTACGGCCACGAAGTCCGTCATCCAGCTGTGGAATGTCGGTGCCACACCACCCTCTCCCATCGCCAATCGTTCGGCGCAAGTCAACGTGGCACTTGTCGGTCCGGCCCTCGCCAGCGATGGAACTACGCTGTACGCGGCGGAAGCCTCCAACACGATTCATCACTTCGATACCACAGTAGCCAACCTGAACCCGCAGACCGTGGCGATCACGGGCTCTGGCATCGTCGCCATCGAGGTGGTGAAAAGCACTGCGCCCGACGTTATCACCTGGATCGAAAATACTCCCAAGAAGCTCAAGTTCGGCAAGACTGATGGCACAGCGTTAGGCACTATCCCACTACCAGAACCACCCATGGCACTGGCCATCGCCCCTGGAGGCCGTTTGGCCTACGTACTCATGCAGCCGGCAGCCGGCCCCGCTCAAGTCATCAGCGTCAATCTGCACCGCTTCCTCACCGATCCCGCTCACCCTGGACTGGCCTTAGGTGTGCCCTTGCCCATAGGCGATCAAGGCACTGGGTTAGCCTTGGCGGGACATCTCTATGCTGCTTACGAAGACGGGGTGGCGGTCTTAGACATCCATGATGCCGACTGCGGGGATTACTTGAAGCGCCACGCCTGCCCCGGTTGCGACACCCTCGATTGCGTGATCTTGGCCACCGTGCAGCGCTGGCGGCCTGGGCACAAGCTGGAGAATCCTACCATCCCGCCCAGCGACCCTATTGCCGATGCGGTGGCTGGTATTACCCGGATCGACAACGACCTGGGCCGCGTTGTCGTGCCCAGTGTAGCCGACCTCACGAAGGCTATCAGCTGCATTCTCGACCATGGTGTGGGTGGAGGTGATGGTGAACAGGGCCCACCGGGCCCTCAGGGGCCTCAAGGACAGCAGGGGCCTACTGGTCCGCAAGGCGTGCCTGGTCCTCAAGGTCCACAAGGACTGCAGGGGCCACTCGGTCTTCAGGGTCCGGCTGGCCCGATGGGGCCTGCTGGACCACAAGGACCACCCGGTCAGGATGGGGCCGGCCTAGACTGGGATCTGCCGCACATCTGCGATTTCAACTGGAAACATGGCGAAACCGTAAACCGCGAAGGCTTTAAGAGTCGGACGCAACTGGTAGTAGTGTTCGACACCCCCATGCTGAATGCCGACATTCACGAAAACAGCGTCCGCGTCAGCATCGGACGATTTCATGAGGAAAAACAAGTGCCCCAATGGTGTTGGTGCGATCTCTCCTTAAACGACCGACTGATTGGTGGCCGTATTGAAAAGAAGTGCGATGCTCGATCGAAGTTCACGCCAGGACCTACGGCCGGCGGCAGAGTGACAGCTCTGCGTATACAACTTCCGACAAACCTCCTCAATCTCGCAGAAACCGGACCAAACAAGCTGGCCTTACGCGTCCACATCATCATCGATGGCGATTTCATCCGGGGAGAACACCACAAGACAAAGGAACTGCGCGCGCTGGACGGCGATCACCTACCAAAACTGAAAGATCCGAGTCCACCGGGACCGCCGTCTCCAGGGGAAGTGCCTGAATGGATGCAACCCGGAGACGACCGCTTCTCCGGCGACGGCGTGGAGGGTGGCACATTCAGAAGCTGGTTCGACATCATGATCTGAGAACAAGGACAAGCAAACGCACACCAGGAGTCTTTACCATGAGCAGCGTCATCAACCGCTACACCAATATGAAGACTGCGAGTCCCACGACCTGCGAGCCTAAGCCGCAGCCTTGTTCCACTTGCGGCCAGTTGGAATGTCTATGCCGTCCACGCTTCTTCGCTGGACAGGTACTGACCGCTGACGATCTCAACCGGCTCGACTACTACATCCGCGCCAAAAATCGGTTGCACAACCGCCAGTTGCACGGCTGGGGAGTGGTCAATGGGCTGGAAGTGACCTGTGATGCGTGTGGCAAGGGTGTGGTGGTCGGCTGTGGCTACGCTCTGAGCCCCTGTGGCGATGACATAGTCGTGTGTGAGCCGGTGTTGGTCGATGTCTGCGCTCTAATCAAGGCCTGTCGACAAGCCGAGCGCCTCAACCAGCCCTGTGCTCCCTTTCAACACGCTCAGCCATCCGGTTGTGATGAAGATTCTGAATGGATACTGGCGATACGCTACGCCGAAGCTCCCACGCGCGGCGTGAAACCCTTAATGACCGGCAACGGCACACCTTGCCAATGTGGCTGTGCCCCAACCTCCTGCACCTGCAAGACAGTATCTGCCCAAAAACCTCGCACCGCGCCGGTTCAGTGTGAGCCCACAGTCATCTGCGAGGGATTTGAGTTCGAGGTCTACCGCAAACCAGAGAATGAACCGGATCCCTGCCGACGAGACGACAAGCGCGCCCCCCTGTCCTTGAACCCGGATTCCGAGCTCTTCCAACGCTTTCAATGCTGCTTGGAAATGCTGATCGCTCGAGTGCCTAAGCTGCCCAACCCTGACGATCCTTCAACCCTGCACCAGTGGATGTGTAGTTTTAAAGAATTTCTACAGCGTTATTTAACCTCTAAACCAGGTTACAACTGCGAGTTACTGGCACGGCTCAATGCCATCGTATGTCCTCCCAACAACCCCAACAATCTACCTCTGATCCAGGAGACCGTCGGACTTCTCATTATTATTTGGGTGGATGCTCTGTTGGCCTGTTTCTGTTCTGCCTTGTTGCCACCCTGTCCCACCGCACATCCAGACGCACGGGTACCCATTGCCACTTTAAAGGTCAGCTCTGATCCCTGTCGGGTACTGTCCATTTGCAACTGGACCCATTACCGTAAAATCGTCACCACATTCCCGACTCTACAATACTGGCTTGATATCCTACCCTTCGGGGTACAGCTGCGCTGCCTGCTGGAGCAAATCTGTTGCTTCCAGATCATGGCACAGAAGCCGCAACAGGATTCCTCGATCCCTATCTCCCATGCCTCGGCTGCCGGGCAGCCTCACGGCGCAGGCACGATCGTTATGCCGCCTACGTATGCTGAACGGGCCCAGAAGCGCTTGAACCCGGAAGTGCCTGATCCTGAACGACTGGCTGGCGTATCATCGCTCCTGCGCAGCGCCATGGTGCGGCAACAGAGTGGGTTGGATCCGAAGACCTTCGTCGAGAGCTTTTTCCTCGCCGACAAGGACAAGACTGCAGCACATCTCTCCTCGACAGAAACCGCCAACCTGTCCCAATTTTTGCTTTTGAATCAGATACTCGAGCCAATCGCCACCGGAGCTTTCGGGCAACTTCTCGGAGGCAAGGACCTCGCTAGCGAGGACGCCGAGATCACGACTCTCAAGAAACAGATGGCCACCCTTCAGACCCGACTGAATGCACAGGACAAAGAAATTGCGAAACTCAAAAAGGGCAAAGGAGGCTAGACCATGAGTGCCGTTTTTGCCGAACGACCCACTTTCTTCGAAGGCCAGTACTTGGGTGCCGACGACCTCCAGGCCTTCCTGAAATATGCCCGGGAGTACGACGCCCGTCATCTGCTGGGCGCTCATACGTGGGGCATTGTCACTGGGATTGAGCTGCTGGAAGGTACTTCGCCCACCGGAGAGGTGGAATATTTCCTGACACCTGGTGTTGCAGTTGATGGTTACGGGCGGCTGCTCGTGGTAACCATGCCCTACAAGTTGACCACCGATCTCTTCGCTCAACAACCCAGTGGTACCGTAAATGTCTGGATACGCTTCGAGGAGACGCCTTTCAGTGGCACAAGGGCCGGCTTCCAAAGTTGCGAATGCAGCGATGCCTTCGCCCGAGTAGCGGAATCTGTCGTGGTCGAAGTAGGCCCGCGTGTCACAGTGGACCAGCGCGAAAGCGGTGTGGTGGTGGATGAGCAAACCTTCGTCGATGCCCGCGAAGCGCTGGGAGATCCGCTCCCCAATCAACCCTTGGCCTGCGATGGCTCGGTCGCCGCCCAGACGTTCCCAGACGCCGAAGCCCGTAGTCTCTGGCTGATACCAGTAGGACAGGTACCGTGGAACAAGGTCAGCAGCAGCCTGCTAGCCAACACCGAGGCGGATAAGAAAGCCTCACTCATTTTTCGCCGAGTAGCCGGTTTGGTCACCGGGCATATCTATCCCGCCTCTGGCGTGATCCGCCTACGCCCCCGGTGGAGCACTCGGCAGGCGGGGGTAAGCACGGATCAGATATGTGCATTGAGCGCCATCAAGGAAACCGATCTGGTAACCTGCAACGGCCAGCTGAATTTTCGCGAGATGATCTGGCTAGAGGGGAACAGTCGCTTCACCGGTGATGCGCGACTCTATGGATCACGACTGGAATTCCGGGAACCCCAAGGTACGGACTATCTCAAGAGCGGCGTTCCGCTGGCCCTACGTCGCAGACCCGATCGGAACGAACACAATGGGTTTGACTTACAGGTCTTGCTCGGCACACCTCAGGGCACTGACGGGCCGACTCGTTTGACGATAGGAAAGGCGACGGTGCAGGGCACCGATCCCTGTGCTTTAGACTTCCAGTTTGAGCCAGGCGTTTACATCCAGCAAGATGCCAAGCTCGGCATCGGAACCCTCAATACCCTTCTATCTCTACCTCTGACTATACGCGCCATTGGCGACACTGGCAATCTCATGGGGTTCGAAGCCGCTGACGGCACCTTGGCATGGCAGATGAATTTCGGTGCCAACAAGAACGGCTTGAACTTCACCGAGACAGATCCAACGGAGACGCGACTCTTTCTCCACAATGGTGGCAACGTGGGCATTGGTACCCAGGCCCCGGATGCCAAGCTGGACATCCGCAACGTGCCAGCCCCTACGGGCAATGCCCTCGGAGCCAACAGGTGGTTACAGGTCGGCGACGGGGATGACACAGGTCGAATGTGGGTGCAGTATGGGGATCAATTGGCGCCTCTCCTGGTACTGAGCGACTTTGACGATCCTCCGCGTATCCAATTTCAACAGACAGGTACGGGCCAAGAGACTGGCCCACAGTTTTCGAGCTGGATCGGCCATGCACGGAACAGTTCCCCAGACCTTGCGTTGATGGGAGGTAATGTCGGCGTCGGCACTCTCCAGCCTTTTCGCCGCCTGCACGTCGAGGCTTCGGAGATTCACACTGGCGGTGCAGGAGCTGGGTTTTCCTTTGGCAACCGAGAAGACGGAGCTATCGAGACTCCTGCTAATGGCGAACGCTGGGTCTGGTACTCGACAGGCCACGTGGCCCGCCTCTGGTCTGGTGGGGACAAGCTCTTCGTGACCGCATCGGGAAATCTTGGGATCGCAACCGCCACACCGGCCGAACGTCTAGACGTACGCGGCAACATCAAACTTGGCGCCAACGGGGATTTCTTCGGCGTAGGTTGCCTGGACAATCTGCGGATGGTAGCGGGACGTATTAGCTCAGGAGGTGTGCAACAGTCAGGCTCGGGCTTCAGCGTCAGCCGCATAGCTGAAGGCCGTTACGGGATCACATACGGCAACGCGTTCTCGTCCGTTCCTGTGGTGGTCGCTAACTTGGTCGATTCACTCAATCAAGATAATTTCCTCACCGTCGTCTCCTCGACCATAAGCGGCTTCGAATTGCACAGCAAGGACGATGATCATACTGCTGAAGCCGCCTATCAGGACAGCGCTTTCAACTTCATCGCCCTGGGTCCTAGGGCTTGAGGATGAACAAGACGATGAATCGCAGCGTGATTGAAACCCGTTTGGCCACCTTGTCTGACGAATTTGCATCGGGGCAAAGGTTGCTTGCTGAGTACGAATCCAAGATCACCGCGGTGCGCGAGCAACTGCTACGTATCAATGGGGCGATGCGGGTACTGCAGGAACTTTTGAATCAAGAGGCTGGCAATTCGCCTGCCACAGCGCAACCACCAGGTACGCTACCGTGAGCACATCCGTTTTACGCATTCACCGCTGGCACAATGATTTTCTTGTACCGCATAACTCCGCTCAGCCGGAGCGGATGCGCACCGACTTGAATGATATCACCGATGGGCTACTGAGCCAATTGACCACGAGGCTTACACCATGGTTCTCAACCCATGCTGGGGAGGTGGTGCTGGTCAAGTCGCTGGTCTTCGACTGCCAATTAGATTTGAGTCAGAAACCTGAACGCCTCGTGGAGCGGTGGGCTTACCAGTTCACCAAGGTTCTTGTCAACGCCGTCGAATCCGGAGGTGACGGCATACTACGCTTTGCCTCACCCGCCGCCTATCGTGTACAGTTTATTTCCGATCTCTCCAACGGACACAGCAGTTCCGCTTGGTACTACCGGCCCTTCGCTGGGCTTTCTGCACTACCTCCAGCCAGCGCGATTCGCACAGTGTTAGTGGAAGATCACGAACTCGGTCGGGAAGTCCTCTCGATTTTATCGAAAGAAGTCTGGAACCAACTGGCAGTGGTGCTCACCCGTCGTGAGACCTTACGCATCCTGGATGAACTTTCAGCCAGCGAAAGTGCTGAAGAAACAGAACCCGACACGCTCGCGGCGTTCTACCGGGAGCACGCGCCACATCTTCAGGCCCTACCCTGGTTCGTAGCCGCGCTGTATCTGTTTTCTGCAGCCCTGCGCGCCGGCTTTGATCCGACCTCCAACCTGGCACGGTGGATCAAACTCGCAGCGAAGCTACCAGCCCTCGCCATGCGCAGCGACGCCGAGACCTTAGTCATAGCACTTCGGCGGGGAAATATAGGTGCCTTGGTGGCAGCGGATACCGAACGGGATGCAGAAGGGTGGGCAGCACTAGCTGCCTGGCCACAGTGGCGTTCCACTCTGGCAGAGCTGTTGCGGGTTGAGGCCTCACGAGCATTAGACACGGTGGTCCACAATGGCGTCGAACCTGTTCGCACTGCCTTCGGCGGCCTGGTTCTCCTGTTACCCGAACTCGACAATCTACTCGACGATGCACTGACCGGCACACTCCCTCACACCGAACAGGTGCCTGCACGTGGTCTCACAGCTTGGTTGGTGATGGCGCAATGCGTTGGGCAGCCACGCACCAAACAGTTCGCAGGCGAAGCCTTCTGGCGCGATGTCTTTGGCATTACACCCAACATCGATCTTCCCACCTTGAACGAGTGGCTGGCAGCGGGCGATCCAACCGCGGCCTTGGCTTGTCTGGCTCAACGCGCACGTGGTCACACTCGCGGCGTTCGCATTGCAGCACCATTGCGGACAGGAGGCCGGACTCTATCGGCCATTGTCGATCAAGCGAGCGGATTATGGTGCGACGAATTGCGGAATTCACGTCCACCAGGATGTATTGCATCGCCCTCGTGGCGTGCGTGTCTCGCTGCCGCCCGCCGTGCTCGTAACGACTGGCGTTACCTGGCCATGCATTGGGGTTTGCCTGAACCGTGGCAGCGGCTGTTCGTACACATGGCGCAGATCGTGATGCGTCGCTTTGCCTATCGGGTTCCAGGCTTCACCGGAACCTCTTTACCCTACCTCTATCACAATCTCCTAGAGGGGTCTGCCACTCTGGAATCCACGGGATATCTGCAGCTTTCACGTCCGCCGCTGCATGTGCTGCTCAATCTCACCGGCATAGGTAGGGGGACCGTGCGGTGGACTGGGCCACCAGAGCGTTGTTTCGTGTTGGACTACGAGCCATGAAACCAATGGATACCGTCACGCCACAATCCACTGCCTTGAGCTACGAAGCCGATCTCACCTGGCTCGACCGGCTGTTGGAGCGAGAAATTTTGAGGCTGCGCGCGCACTACGAGCTGTCGCTAGACGAGCTGCGCGGTCTGTACATTTCCGACCAACAGGTGGATGAACTCCTGCGCCGGCAGTCGGTGGGAGCGGGAGGAACCGCTGATCCGGTGAAGCAACTTAGTAGCGAAGCATCAGCCCTGCGCGCCTTGCGGAGCACCGAGACGCCGTTGGCTCGGCTCGCGACGCGTTTTGGTCTGTCTGAATTCGAAACCGATCTGCTCCTGTTCGCCATCGCCCCAGAACTTTCCCTGAAATACGAGACCCTCTACGCCTACCTCAACAACGACATAACCCGTAAGTACCCAACCGTTGACCTTGCCTTGCGGCTGTTGGATGGTCTTGGTGATGCGTCTAGGCGTGCAGCACTGAGCATATGCGGAAGGCTATTCGTCCTCGGGTTCTTGGACTGGTTGGAGCCGAGCGAATCACGTTCCGGTTTGGCACAGGGTTTCGTCGCTTCTCCGCCCACGGTGCACTACCTCTTAGACCTTCCGCTGGCCGATGCACGGCTGCCCGATGCCGTCCGGATCATACCACCGTTGACCGTCGACCTAGAACTGTTCTCCGCATCAGCGCGAGCGGCTGTGCATGAGTTCAGTGCCCGGCATCCGCTACGTCCGGGCCTGGTCATTTGTACAGGTGAGACACCCATCGAACAATTTGCTGCTGCACGTCTCTACACTGCCAGCCATGGCCAAGGTGTCTTGACGCTGCCGCTGAGCGTGCTCACGAGAGAGACCGGCGGCGGGTGGTCCACCTTACGCACCCGCGTGTATCTAGTCGCCTTGCTCTCCGATGCAACTGTGGTGGTATTCGACGAACTGGGTGGATATCCACGAGAACCAGCGCCGCACACGCAGCTGACCCAACAGATACGGGAGTTGGCCTCCTCTGGTCTCACCGTGTTTTGGGCTGTACCGCACGACGCCCCATGGGCCGAAGGCATAGCCGATCTGTCTTACCTCGAACTGCATTTGCCCCAGGCCAGCGCCGACGACAGGGCTACGACTTGGACGAGCGCCTTGCGCAGCCTGGGCGTGAAGCCAGATATCTTGTTCGTGGACAACCTGGCCGAGCGTTTTAGTTTACCGAGTTCCCGCATCGCCGCCGCGGCGGAAACCGCCGCACGATACCAGGCTGACGACCCTGCCATGCTGCACGACGCCCTCTGGCAGGCTGCACGCCGACACTCCACGCAATCACTCGGGCAACTCGCATCGAGAGTGGTGAAACCGCATCGCTATGAGCACCTGGTGCTACCTGATACGACCTTGCGCCAAGTCCGTGAGATCGCTGCGGCGATCGCTCAGCGAGAACGTGTCTATGGACGCTGGCGCATGGCTGAACGCACCGGTCGTGGAAACGGACTGATGATTCTCTTCGCCGGTGCATCGGGCACTGGGAAAACCATGACGGCTAGTGTCATCGCCAACGACCTAGGGGTCGATCTTTATCGCATCGACCTCGCCACAGTGGTGTCCAAATACATCGGCGAAACTGAAAAAAATCTCGACCGCATTTTCTCTGCAGCTCGGCATAGCAACGGGATTCTCTTCTTCGACGAAGCCGACGCATTGCTCGGCAAGCGCTCCGAAGTGAAGGATGCCCATGACCGTTACGCCAACATCGAGATCGCCTACTTGCTCCAGAAGATGGAGGAACATGAGGGCGTCGTCATTCTCGCGACCAATCTAGCCAAGAACCTGGACCAGGCTTTCTCCCGCCGTATGCATTACGTAATAGATTTCCCCAAGCCAGATGCAGTCCTACGTGAGCGACTGTGGCGTGGCATGTTTCCACCCGCCGCACCGCTCGGCGAGGACGTGGACTTCCGGTTCCTAGCCGAACAGTTTGAGACCTCGGGAGGCGAGATTCAGATGATCTCTCTGGACGCTGCCTTCCTGGCCAGCGCTGGGCGGCAAGTCATCGGCATGGCCGAGATCGTCCAGGCGATGGCCCGCCACCAGCAGAAACAGGGAAGCCCCCCGGCGGTGAGTGGATTTAGGCAGTACCACGGGTTGGTGCACGGCAGATAGGGACATGGCACAGCACGGCTTTTCACCCAAGTCCCCGGAATCCTCTCGCAATCAGAACCGACCAAATGCTGGTCGAGCTTTCGCCCGGTTTCGTCGTCGTAAGCGAAGTGCTGCTCAACTCGACAACCTGACGGCCCAGGCGCATGAAGGGCGAGAGGGTTTGGAGCAACAGGCAGACACGGCGGCAGACCGCATACGCAAAGGCGACCGGGTTCGACTGGGCCAAGGGAGCCCGACGGCCAGCACCCTCACACCTCCCCAAGGTGGAAGGCCGCTACACCCCGAAATGCGCGAGCTGGCCGAACGAGGTCTGGGCCTCAATGCCGAGGCAATTCGGGTGCATGCCGACCGTGATGCTCAGCTAGCCGCCGGAATGCTGGGTGCGCGCGCCTTCGCAGATGGCGCCCATATCTGGCTCGGTCGGGGCGAGCGCGAAGACGATGGTGATCTGATGGCCCACGAGCTGGCGCATGTCTCGCAGGGCATATCTGGCCTGCATCTGCGTTCGGCGACCTGGATTGAGAGACGTGCTTGGCTTGCCTTCTTTGATCATTACCTCCCGCGCATGTTCCTTGACAACTACATGGACGATACGGGCACACCGATCACCTTAATGCCATGGGATATGATAAATGTTAATCCCATTGTCAATATTAGGCGCAGCCCGGGATTCGCCTCCGAGTTGACAGCGTTGCAGACACAGGCCCGGGTATCTAATGCAGCCGGTAAACCAGCACCGGCTAGCAAATACATCGAAGTGAACGGTCCAGGACAAGCCCTAACCAACGGCACTTTGGGCAACTTCACCATACAGTACAAAGGTGTGCTCACGGTAAATTCCGACGGCACTTGGATCTTCACCGGTAGCATGGAGTTCTACGACGTGTGGGACTTTGATCCAAAACCATTTGGAACTTCTGGACGTTCGACGGCGGGGGAAGTGAAGACACGGGTAGCAGCAGTCTTTCTGCCCGGCAAGCCGTTCGAAATCTTCAGTGTACCATCACCCTGCATACAGAAAGACAGCGACGCAGGGGCACTTTGGTTTGGGGGGACGCCGCAACACGTCGGCGATCAGGCCGGTCGGGCTGGTGTCGATGTCGAAGTGGGAGGTGCTGCAAGCTCAGTCGGTGGACCGGAAACCGAAGTGGGTGGTGGTGAAGTCGGTGCTCAATCAGCTGAGGATCTGAATCCATGACTTCTAAAAGCCGCGGTGGTTTGTTTGCCTTTTTTGATCGGCGAACTGCTGCGCGTCTGCTGGGAGCGCCACTTCCCAGATCTGCACGTGACGTACGGTACCTCTGTTGGCAACCGAGCGGCGACCTCGCGTACCAGGAGGCATTGGTCCGTTTTGATACGTCTATGAACGACTATCAGGCTTTCGTACTGGCCCGTGGCCTCACGCCCTTCTCGGTCAGCGGACCCAATGTGCATCTGCCGATTGACTGGTCGTCTCCTAGAGAAGTTGCTGCGCCAGATTGGTGGCAGCCTTCAGCCAAGACACCCGCCGATGCGGCCAGCGGCCAGTTGGGCGTGTATGGCTCCATCGCTGTGAAATGGGAAAATGGTCGTGCCTACGCCCTCATCGTCGACACCGGCCATCGCGCGCCAGCGAGTCCAGGCCCATGATGCTCCCACATTGAACGAGGCTACCCATGGCGGGAGCGACCACCGTTACCCAGCAAAAGACCCGCTCGTCAGCTCCTGATGCGAAGCGTCCGGTCACTACCAGTACACGGCAGGCCTCGCCCACTGCGTTCCACACGGCCGGTAATCTGCAGTTACAAGGCGTACTTTCGGGAAGCCTTCGCCATGGCAACCTCAACGGCGACAACCCCAATGACCCACTTCAACAGAAAGCGCTAGAACGCAGCGCCAGACCGGGAACCCTCCGCAATCACGGGATAACGTCACTCGAGCAAAACAACCGTCAATCAGCAAATTCCCCTCGTCAATCTTCCTCCCACTCGGGCTTCGGTTCGAATCTCGTGTCAACACGCACAGAACATGGTAACGCCGTAACGCCTGTGCAGACCAAATGTGCCACCTGCGTGGCAGAGGAGGCGAGTACAGAAGGACAGCCGGTGCAGCTGTGGGATTGCACCGATCTCACCGAGCCCACCTGCGTGCAGAGCAAGCAAGCTATGGCGGAACCACCCATGCAACGTGCCGCCGAAACTGAGGACGAGCAGCGCGAAACGGAACCGGTGCAATCAAGGTGTGCGGCCTGCAAAGCCGAAGACACGATGGTAGAAGAGCAACCAGTGCAGGCGAAATGTGCAACGTGCGAGGCTGAAGGTGCAGCTGCCGAAGAAGAGCCTGTACAGTCGAAATGCGCAGGGTGCGATGCAGAGGAAGCGGGTGCCGACCAAACGATCGAGCAAGAACCAGTGCAACTGTGGGATTGTACCGATCTCACCGAGCCGACCTGCGTACAGGCAAAGTGCACGGATTGCCAGGACGAGGAGCCAGTCCAACAGGATAGGGCCAAGGCACCGGTCCGCAGCGCCACCTTAATTCATCGTGAGGCCAAACACGGCCTGAGCAATGCGAGTTCGCCCCTCCCCCATGCTGATCGGATACAGGCCTCGTTTGGGCACCACGATGTCTCGCACGTGCGCAGCAGTATGGGCGGCGCCGCTGAAACTGCCAACCGGCACATAGGTGCCCTCGCCTTCACGTCGGGGCCTCGCATCGCCTTCCGACAGTCGCCGGATCTCCACTTGGCAGCGCATGAGGCAGCGCACGTGATCCAGCAACGCCAAGGCCTGAGTCTGCCGGGCAACGTTGGACGCGCTGGAGACCGTTGGGAGCAACATGCGGATCGTGTCGCTGATGCAGTGGTCGGTGGTCGATCGGCTGAAGAGCTCCTTGACGAAGTCGCCAGGCCAAACCCTTCTGGAAGACAGACCGGCGCCAGTGGTGGGAATGTCGCGCAAGAACAGATAGTGCAGCATCGCTTCACGTCCGGCGCGACTCATCTGATCGAACCGCCTCCGCGGGTCCCCGCAATGTCCACACCGAGTGCCAAAGGCAAGGGGAAAGAAGCCGCTTCTGGCAAGGCCACTGGACCACCGGATGGTGGTGAAGCAGGCATCGCCCTCGAAGCCGCCAAGGAAGGGGGAGAAGGAGAAACACCACCAGTCGGAATCACGGTGGACGGAGCCGTACCCGCCCCGGGTGGTACCGGTACACCGGCCGCTGCAGGCACCCCACCACCGGCATCGGCCCCAGAGGCGCCAACGGCCCCGGGTGGTGGTGGCGGGATCAATGCGCCGTGTTACAACGTCGACCCGCCACCGCCACCCGAAAACGCACCGGAACCCAGCTCGGACGAACGGTCCGGCGAGTCACAGGAAGAACCTAGAGTCACTTTCGACGCGTGGCAACCCGAGCCCGACCAGTGTCCTCCAAGAGCGATGACCCAAGGCGCCCAGCAGGTGGCGGGCAGTATGGGTCCTGCTGCAGCGCCTGCGGCTGAGGTAGCTCCGGCGGCCGGTGGCGCCGCACCAGGTGCCGCAGTCACACCACTGGCCGCCGCCAAGAGTTCCGAAGGTAGTAGCACCTCGGCTGGTGCTGCAAAGGCCGAAGCCGAGCCTGGTGCAGAAGCGCCCGGCTCGATGAGTAGTTCCATAGGCAGTGCGGAAAGCGGGCGCGACGGTGCTGTGATCGAGTATGAAACCGAATCGGGTGGCCTGGACGCCGTACTCATTCGTGCCCGCAACTTGGAACAAGGCGTAACCTTTACACCGGGCGGCGAAAGTGCTAAGCGGGACAAGGCAGTCGAGCAGGTGCAGTCCTTCATGCGTGGAGTGGCCGAGCAGGTCGCCGGTGCCGTGGCGTTTGCGCGCGAACAGGTCCCCGCACGACTGGGCGGCTTGGCCGAGGCTACTAAGGCGAATATACAGGCCGCGATCGAAAGTGAAAAACTAAACATTTCTGCGCGCATCGTACAGGCTCGATTACAGGCGATGATTGCGGCGCAAATGGCACGCGCCCACGTTCACGCTGAGTATGCAAGCAACGTCGCGCTAATCGAGGTGGAGACGACAGCCGCCATTGCCGCGCTCGATGCGCAACACATATCGTCGCTCGACCAGGTCGATCAAAAGGAGACTACGGGCCTTGAAGACGTAACCTCCCGCTTCGCGACGGGTCGTAAGCAGCATGAGGACAAGGGACCCGAATATTCGAATCGCGCCATCACACGCGGACAAGAGCACGCCCACCAATATGAGCGATGCAAAGGCGATTACAGCGACGACGGATTCTGGGACGGCTGCCTCACCGTACGCCGTGCCAAAGCCCAACAAGATGCGGCCTGCAAGACCGCGGCCGGGTACAAGAAAACCTTTCTCAGAACGGCCAACAAGAAAGGCTACGATCTCAAGGAGCTGCGCACGCAATATCGCTGTGCGGTGATCGAGGGAGCGCGCCAGGTCAATAAGACCCTGGATGACACTCATGACAAGCTCGTTTCGGGGCTCGAAAGCGGACGCAAACAGGCACTCGAAGGGCTCGGATTCGCGCGTACCCACAACCTCGCTGCGATCGACAAGGCACTGGCGACAACAGTGAAGGCCCTGTCTGCCCAGGAACACGCTCAGCGGCAGGCAGTCAACGACGCCGGCTATGTGAATCAACTCTCTATCGAGCAGTTGGCCCATGCGAGCGCCGCCAACCTGGCGCGTGGCATCTCGGCGGCGATGGATTCGCTCGACCAATCACTCACGGGGTTGCGCGAACGCATCGCCGGCAGCGAAGTTCCCGATCCGGCGACGCTCGCGCAAATCCTAGCCAACATCGAGACCTCGCTCGGCGGTGGCATGGGCACGCTGCTTGGCACGATGGAAATGGGCGCGGCCTCGGCGGAGGGATCGATCGCCAATTCGGGTGCCGCGGCCCTGAATGGCTTGGCGGGAATCACTGCGCAGAACGATGAGCTCAGCGCCCAGTCGGAGAGTGGCTTCGGCAGTCAGATGAGCGGCTTGATGACCGGCGCGAGCCGCGCCTTCGGACAGCTCACCAAGAACCACGTCCAAAAGGCCAAACAAAGTGCGACCGAAGGGACGACCGCCATGAAAAAGGCCGTCGCCGGCTTCGACAAATCGCTAGGGACTATCGGTGGCAAGATCGACGAGGCGCTCGGCAAATCACTGAAAGGGTTGGAGAAGGAACTGAGCGACAAGCTTGGTGAGCTTGACGGCCAGATCGCGCGTGAGGCGTGGAAAGCCGCGGAGAAAGAGCAGCCTGCCTGGAAGAAAGTCCTCGCGATTGTCCTCATCATCGTGGTCATCATCGCGGCGGCGGTCATCAGCATCGTGACGCTGGGCGCGGGGGCAAGCCTATTTGCGGTGATACTCGTAGGTGCCCTCGTTGGCGCGGTGAGCGCGGGTCTGATTCAGATCCTCAACAACTGGGCTTCGGGCGAGACCTGGCACGAGGGTCTTGTCACCGCGATGGTCATGGGGGCGATTGGCGGTGCCATCGGCGGTGGTTTAGGCTTCGCGGGTGGAGCCCTTGCCTCGGGCGCAGCGGCGGCGGGGGCGCGCGCAGTCACGCAGCTGGCCATCACGGTGACCTCGGATCTCGTGGCGGAAGGGCTCACACAGACGTTCGGCTACTTCGCCTTCGGCCAACAGTTCAACTGGCAGGGGTTTGTGATGGCCGGTGCTATGTCTGGCGTGAGCTTCCGGGCCCACCCCAGCACACCACATCCCCCCGCAGCCCATGCCCCAACGCCGCACGCCGCCACACCACACACGTCCACTCCCCGTGCTGGTGCGCCGCACGCTGAGGCACCGCCTGTCCTGGCACCTCGCGCCCCGTCACCAGCTACGCGCGCTGGCGCGGCAGCGGCGCGGCGCGGGGCAGTCGGCCAGGTGGCCGGTGGTGCACTTGTTGGCTTGGGTATCGAATTGGCGGCATCGGCCATCACCGGAGAGAAGCTCGATCCCACCCGCATCGCCTCCGCGGCGGCCTCGGCAGCAGTGGCAGCTCGCATATCGCGTATGCACGGTGGTAGAGCCCCAGAACCCCGTCCTGAGCTGACCACTCGCGCGGGCCGCGCCCTTGAACGCTTCCGCACTTTCGACCCCAGCGGTGTTGGCGCTCGGCTTGGAGAACGCCTCGAAGGTTTCGGCGGGCGCATGTTCGGTGCGCGACCAGAAATCGAGTCGCCGTTAGCGAGCCGGGCACAAGTTACTGACGAACCACCCACCTCGCTGCGCGAGGAAGCCCTAGAAACCGGCACCAGGCCCCAGGCGGCGGAAACAGAACCCTCAGCTGTGCCACGCCGTGGAAGTATCGAAGCGTCAGAAGGCGAAGGCCTGTTCCCACGCTTAACGGATGCTGAAATCGAGGCTGCGATCGCGAGGGCGGAAGCAGGACCTTTGGTGCGAGTCGAAGCAGGCAGCTTGGGTGCTGACACACGCCCCGCGCCATCGCGTGCTACAGGAGAAGCAACGTTGCAACAACGCCAACGCGCTGGCGCACTCCAGGATCAGGCGAACGCTCTGATGGCAGAAGCTAACGGTCTCGTGAATCGAGCCATCAGTGTAGAAGAGCAGGCGGGTCTAGCAGAAGCCTATAACCCACGTCGTGCACGTGCACTTCGTGAAGAAGCCGCTCGCATGCTTGACAGGGCGGCTGACCTTGAGCAACGTGCCAGCGCCGTTCGCCGCGAGGCCGAAGAATTCGCGTCAGGTCGTCGCTCCGCCACTGAAGACCTCCCTGGTCCAGAAGATATCGAGACGATGTTCACGGGGCTCCAAGCCGAAGCTTCCGGCCTTGTTCGGGTACCACTATCCGACGTCGAACGGAACCCAGCTCTGTTGCCTCGCCTAGTTCGCCCCTTACTGTCTGGCGAAAGTGGCGGGCGCATGGTTTTCCGTGTCGAAAGTGAACGCAGCCGTAGCTTGGTGCATGTCGATGCTCAGGGAAACGTGCGCGTGGAAGGCGGGGCAGCTGCACATCTCAATTTCGGCTCCTTCGAGCGCGCGGTCGAATTCGTGATGCAGAACAGCCAAGGTAATGCACGAATCATCCGCTTCGAGGTGGACGAGAACTGGGTGCGCGCTGCCCGCTCTGCCGCCATCCCTGAACACGAGACTGCACCGCTACCGGGTCGCCAACCACGCTTAGTCGATGTTCGCTTCGCTGAAGGGCAGCTGGAAATACCTGGCAGTCTGATTAATGAACTGAACCGTTTCATTCTCCCGGGCAGCGGCGTGGTTCACGACATACCTGCACCCAGAACCTCCGGTACGCCGGGTGGGTCTGCGCCGCCGGTTGAAACGCCAGCTGACGCACGGCCGCGGCCGACCGAAGAAGGCGTTGTGCCACGTGTGCGCCCACGTGAGCAAGAAGGTGCGGCGCTACACCCACGTCGATCCGAGGGTGGACCACTTCACACGCCACGTGGTGAACAGCCCACGATACCGGTGCGACGTTCGTCGCAAGAGCTAATCGACGATGTAGAGCGGCTCCGAGGAACAAGTGGCGCAGATTCCGAGATTCTGACTCAGCTCAACAGCCTCCGCAACGCAATTGAAGAAGTCGAGGCGCGCCTCGGTAGTGGCGAGATCAACGAATACCAGGCTGCGCGAGCTAGAATGAGGCTCCAGGAAGAGCTTGAGTTCTTCAATCGATGGGCACAGGAAGGTGATCTCCGATGGATTCGCGGTTCAGAAGTGGCGTCCCCCGAGCTGCGGGATTGGGTCGGGCGCCAACAAACCGCGAAGGGCGAACTGCTCAAGCTTACGGAGGTCACACGAGGGCACGAGCGTTGGCTCGACTGGATGGAGAGCAGAACCAATGCTGAGATGAGTCCCGGGAATCCTCATATTCTGCACCGCGAGAATCCTCGCAAGATCGAGATTCTTGAAGAAGTGCTTCACCATGTGCAAGACATGGTGCCTGATTTCGAGACGCGTTTCCCGTATCCGGTGTATGAACTGCACGTCAAAGACTTCATGATTCGTCATCATGAACTATTTGGGTTGACTCCTCATGATGTCGAGACTCTTCAAAGGCTGATGAAGATCCAAATGGCTAGTGGAACCGACACCCAGGGCCGGCCCCTTGTTCTTCCCCGGTCAGCGGAGGTACCTGTATCAGAATTGCCGCACACGATTGGACGAGATCCCTTCCTGGATCTATCGGTTGACGACATCCAACAAATGATGCAGCGTGAGATCGACGAGGGTTTGGACTTGAGAACTTCTAGGGAGACACAATGACTGCCAGCACCGAGCCATATCTTCAGATCCATTCGATCGGAACAAAACTTGCCTTGCGCGACATGATAGCTCACCGGAGCATTCGCCCTGACACCTATGATGTCCATATCGGCGATGAGTGGGTTAAGTTGTACGCCGTAGAGCCGCGCATCGAAACGGGCGGACGGCCCATCCGCGCCGTCGAACTGTATGGACTCGGATCCGCGGCTGAGCCGGTCTTGCGCTTGGAAGCACTCCTGCTTACGGACGGCGGGCCGCTGCAGCTGAAGGACGCCGCAGGCGAGATGTTCGAAATAGCTTTCAAGAAGCTGCGAAGCGCTCTCTGTATAATGGGGGCATTCCTAACTGAGGGCAAGCAGCAAGAGTTCGAATGTCGGCTCAGGATTTCAGAGGGCCAAGAGATCCTCGGGTTTGCGATCGAAGACGACTGGCGTGGCAGGCGCGCACTCTCTCTCAGGGAGCTGACCTTCGAAGCCAAGATCGCCCTTATCCACACTGTGGCGCAAGGACAGGCCATCATGCTTGAAAGGATACCATAGGTTAGTACAAGTGCGCTCGGCTCGGCGATTGGTAGACTGGCGGAGTACCCCAGATGATTAAAGAAACCGTGGCGGACATGCTCAAGTCCTACCAGGCAACTTCCCGTACTGCACGCAATATCATGCTCAAGGGAGCGAATTTGGGCGGGCTACGCTTGGCGGGCTTGCGCGCCGACGGCCTCGATCTTGAAGAGGCTGATCTGCGGGAATCTTCCTTAACAGAGGTGAAGTGGAAAGGCTGCATCCTACGTGATGCGCGCCTGGACGCAGCGGATTTGACGGACGCGGTCTTGCGCCTGTGCGATCTGGATGGAGCACGAGCGAACGGCGCAACCTTCGTGGGGGCTCGCATCGAGAACTGCAGAGCACGCGGCGCGCGCTTCGATGGCGCCGACCTGACAGGGGCCGTGTTGACCGATACGGATTTTTCCCGTGCCAGCTTGCGTGGGGCGAACCTCGAGGGTGTCTCGGCGTCAGGCGCCGATTTTCGCGGGGCCGACCTGCGCGGCACCCGGCTCGGAAACGCTGAACTTGTCGATGCGGATCTGCGCGGGGCCGATCTTACCGATGCCGATCTCACGGGAGCCGACTTACGGGGGGCTGATCTCCGTGGCGTTGTGGGCGAGAATTTGGCGCTGCCGAAGGAGGCTGAGGCGACGGCAGAGCTGCCTGTTGAGTTCAAAGCTCTTGCGGGCACTATGGCCCCCATTGTCGCTGAAATCCTCCAGACGGCTGGGCGGCAAGGTGTCATCGATGTCGAGACAACCGCGAAATTGACTGAGGAGGTTGCTGCCCTACAGCGGTCTACCTCACCGAGAAACAGGCCCCATGACGATACGCTGAAGGCCGTGACCAAGGTTCTTGAAGCGCTGGGCGATGATGCGGTGCCCAGACTATTGACTATGCTCAGGCAGCCGAACAAGGACAGCCCGCCGCCTGAGGCGATGGACCTCATCCGTCGGCTTAGGCAAGAACTCAGGATGGATGAATCGGCAACTGTGGACGAGGTCCTCGAACGGCTCACGAAGGGTTCATGAATTGAGAAGACGGCGACAGGCAATGATGGTTCTGCCTCAGTCGATGGCTTAGTCAGAAACGAATTCTCCTCGATCGATCCCATACTTTTTCATCAGCCGCCCGAACACACGCCGGTCTTTGCCCGCCTGCCGCGCTGCTTCGGTGACGTTGCCGGCAGCAACAATTAACATCCTGCGAAGATAGTCTGCTTCGAACTCCTGCAGCGCTCGCCGTCTGGCGTCTTTAAAGAGTGCTTCCTGATTCATTTCCGTCGCCTGGCTGTCACGGGAAACACTGACACAGCGAGGATCAATGCGAATGACAGGATCATCGGACAGCATGAAGGCCCGCTGAATCACATTTTCCAATTCTCGCACATTCCCCTTCCACGGCTGAGCTGATAACCAAGCGAGCGAGGGCGCATCGAACCGGCGTGGGCCCGTCCCGTATCGCGTGCAGAGCTTGATAATGATGTCGTTCACCAATGCGACGATGTCCTGTTTGCGTTCGCGCAGTGGCGGCAAGCGGACGAAACCGACGTTGAGTCGGTAGTAGAGATCCTCACGGAAGCGTCCGTCGCACACACAGTCCCATAGGCATTGATTGGTCGCAGCGACGAGTCGAACATTAGCCCGACGCGGCCGGGTCGATGCGCCCAGGGGACGATAGTGCAGGTCCTGCGCGAAACGCAGCAGAGTCGCCTGTCCCTTTGGCGAGAGACAGTGGACTTCGTCAAAAAACAGCGTGCCGCCATTAGCCTGAGCGATGACTCCATCCATCGGACCGTGGGCGCCGGTATACGCCCCGGACACGTGCCCAAACAGTTCGTTTTCGATGAGGGTGTCTGGTAGTGCAGCGCAATTGACCGGCACGAAGGGCTGGCCGCGGCGGGGCCCCAGGTAGTGCAGCGCACGGGCAAACAGTTCCTTGCCCGTCCCCGATTCGCCCTCGAGCAGCACAGGCACCTCGTACCGCGCAAACTTCTCCGTCAGCCGCAATGCCGACAGGAAACAGTCTGAACAACCTACCAAACTCAGATCCCGAATGACGTCGGCACTCACCGACTGACCGTTGGGGGCATTCTGCTCATCGTTCAGTGCCTTCACCCGTCGCAAGCGAGCGGCCAGTTCGTCCTCACAGCAGGGCCACGCAATAAAATCGATGCAACCCTTCAGCAGCACCTCATACAGCTCTGTCGTGGTTTGTCTAAAATTGAGGAGAGTCCAGAAACTCGGGTCCCAGAAGAAAACATTCATCCCAGGCCCCCGACGCATGGCAACTCCGACCGTCAATAGATTGTTGGGACAGAAGCGATCGCCAAACGGAATAACTTGAGGATCCAGATCACAGTTCCGCAGCACGCGCTCGAAGTCGGTGAGTGACGCAGGCGTGAGCGGCGGAACACCTGTGAGAAGTGCAGTGCAGGCCATGTCTGCTCTCCCGTGTCGGCAGAATCCTATTGGAAATCACGAAAACGAAAACTGATTATGCGCAGCGACGCGCCACTTCGAGTGCACTCAACACACTGGATGCAGTGTGACTCTCACGGGCTCTTTTCGGACACACGCTCCGACCGGACAACTTGCTGTGCGTCATCTCTTAAACCAACTCCATATGAAAGTAAACCTACTAGACATCGATCTCTACAATGTCTCGCATCTTTCAATATCCTCAGCAAGAATGATGCTTGACCGTCGCGGTGTTTCTTCACTTAGACTCGACAAGTATTTTGATGTGAATTCAATTTGGTAGATAGGTGGGGACGGACCGAAGGTTTCACGTGTATCCAATTCGATTCACTATGAATCGAAAAAGATACGGCGATGAGGAATAATAACTGTTTCACAATGAAACACTTTGGTCCGCCCGGAGCTGCTTCGGAACCATGGTTTGGCTGTGCTGATCAAGAGAGAAATGAGGTGTGGCTAAAAACTCAGGAGCAGATGCAATTACGACTCGTGTACTGGCAACACCGCGCCAATGATCAGAGATCGCACGGGCTTATTTCTGCATGACCAGCTTCTCCTTCCCCTCCAGCAGTTTCTGCAATTCTTCCACATAAATCTCCGGCAGCAGATTCGCATCATTGAGAAGCGCACACATCGTGTGCCGATCGTCTTTGCCGTTGTCTCCTAATGGTGTCAATGGCAGAACGTCTCATCGTTCACGGTCCTTCCCTCGTTCCCTCTCAGTCTCCGGAGTACGATCAGGTGCCTCGAGATAGCGCACGAGATCCACGGCCAGTTGTCGGTCCTCTCCGCGATCCGATCGTGCGAGCGACTTCATGACTTGTTGGTAGTGATGCATCACCTCGCGCTGTTTTCTCGGCAGGTGCGTCTGGCGTTGCTGACGATCAAGCACCTTTGCCTTGGTCGTACGATCGCGGAGATGTTGAACCCTCCATCGTTCATGCGTGGTGCGGTGAATCCGGCTCGTGGTTTGACCCCGGTTGTCAATAGTGGACGCCATGAATGACAGTCTCACGCCGCCG
>NZ_JBLFBO010000017.1:0-50644 GCF_047338595.1 Nitrospira sp. BLG_1 | reverse complement strand
TTCGCCGGAGTGGCGGAATAGGCAGACGCAAGGGACTTAAAATCCCTCGGGCTCAAAAGGCCCGTACCGGTTCGATCCCGGTCTCCGGCACCAGAGTAATGCAACGGGCAGGGTTCGCCCCTAAAGGGGGCAGCCGGCTCTTCGATGTTCAACGTACCAAAAGAGGGAGTCATGAACGTTAAGAAGGGAATGATAATTGTTGGTGGTGCGGTGCTGCTCGTCTCGACCTTGGTTGGAGGAGCATGGGTCGTCACTGCACCGCCGGACAACGTAGAGCCCTGGAAACAGAAGACATGCGATGAACATGTCCAACAGTTGGACATGTTGAATCGGTACAAATTATTTTGGTCATTTGTCCAACGGCGGCAGGGATTCAACGACTGCTTGAAACGGGTTGACGAGCTCGGCATGAAGCCACCATCTGAGTGACGACGAATTCCCGTGTTTCCCATGTGGCATGTCTGTTAGTGGGTGCCGCTTCCGTTGGCACCACGTTTCTTCGTGGTGCCGTTCCAACATGCATATGCTGAGGTTGTATATGCCGTCCACTCGTAGGTTTTTTCGGACGTCTCCTGGAATTCTTATCGTACTGATGGCTCTTCAGTTGTGGTGTGTAGGAGCTGTGTGTGCGGAGTGGCTGCTGGTCGATCGTAACGAGAAGGATGCAATCTACGTCGATTCGGAGAGCATCAGCCGAAACGGGGAAATCGTGAGAGCGCTGGTTTTAGATGATCTCAAGGCCGCCAACACCAGAGGGCTGAGCACGTTCTTATCCACTCGCAACCAGGAGGAGCACGATTGTTCTAAAGAACGGTTTCGTCTTGTGGCGATTGAGCGATTTGCTGGAAATATGGGGACCGGTCAGTCGATCTACAAGAAATCAGGTGAGTCAAGCTGGGTGCCCATCACCCGAGGCACACTCGCGCAGTCAGTGTGGAAATTTGTCTGCGGGAAAAAATAATGATGTACGCGCATGCCGGTTGGCTGAATCATGGTGATGCGCTTGTATGGCCACACTTCCAACATTCAGAAAATTGACGCTCGTGATGTTCGCCACATCCGGTGCAGACCCAAGCGCCTGAGTTTGACGGCTGCGTAATCAACTCTTCGTCGAGTACTTGTCGTGCCCGATAGGCATCCTCGTCTTGAATGACCCACAGTTCCGGGAAAATCTCCATAAAGGGAATCTCTCCGGCTAGGCTAGACGAACGTTGATTCTTGATCATGCAGGAGATCCCCGCCTGATCAAGCCGCTCCTTGCGCATTTCGACTTCGAATAGATGCTGTGAGACGAAGACTTTTTTCATCAAACTGTTGCAGCCAAGAGTTGCAGTTCTCAGAAGACGGGTGCCTACTGACCTACCCATGGTTTGGGTTTGATGCCAGAGAGATTTCTTGCGCCAAGGACTATTGCTAGAATCTGGGCGACTCCTTTCCTCAGCCGATAGATCACTCGATAGTTTTGGGAAAGGAGTTCGCGAATCTTTGGGTCGGAGGCTTCAGGAACCAGTCGACCACTTTCTGGAAATGAAGCGAGCCGATCAACGGAGAGGACGAGGCGCTCGACGACGGCATCAGCATATTCAGCCGAATCTCTGGCGATGTATTCATGGATATTTTCGAGATCGGAAACGGCGGGTTCAGTCCACTCGATGCGGATCATTTTTTGAGGAAGCGTTTTTTCACAACTTCATGGGGAACAAGTCTCCCGTCATCAGCAGCATGGATGCCGGTCTCAATCTTCTTGCGGACGAAGATTTCGTACATGATATCGTCCCATGTGGCTTTTTCAGGTAGCTTCTTTACCATGTCGAGGGCTTGTTTTTTTACAGTTGGCATCGGAACTCTCACCATTAACCGTTACCCGGTTCAGAGTCTAGGCCCAGCCTGATCCGGAGTCAAGAATTCCATGCATGAGGCTTGCAGTAGTTGGGCGATAGTGTGGGAGAACCGGGGAAAGGTGGAGAGTTTAAAGAACAAACCCCACTGATTAAGAGTCAGCGAGGTAAAGGTTGCAGGTTACTTGCCGTGCGAGGGTTTATTGGTTGCCTACGGATGCGCTACTCGCCAGTTTTTGCCGACGCCGAGGTCCACTTTGAGAGGGACTGATAGGCCGAGCTGCTTGCCGATGCCTTCCATCTCCTGCTTCACCAGCCGCTTGGCTTCCTCTAGATCGTGATCCGGCACTTCGAAGATCAATTCATCGTGGACTTGGAGGATCATCTTCACGTGTGGGAGTTCAGCATGAAGTTTCTTATGGACATTGATCATGGCGACCTTGATTAAGTCCGCTGCGGAGCCCTGGATAGGGCTGTTCACGGCCATACGTTCCCCGAAGCCGCGTTGTGTCGGATCGCCGCTTTGCAATTCAGGAATCGGTCGGCGGCGGCCAAGGATGGTGGTGGTATAGCCCTTCTCCTTTCCCTCCGCAATGTTTCGATCCATGAGTGCCCGCACTGCAGCAAACCGCTCAAAGAACGTCTCGATGTATTTCTTTGCCTCGGGCTGGGGGACTCCTAAATTTTGGGAAAGACCGAACGGGCTGATGCCGTAAACGATGCCGAACACGACGGTCTTGGCGGCGCGGCGCATGTCTCTCGTGATCTGACTGGAGGGGAGTCCGAAGATTTCCATGGCAGTGGCCATGTGAATGTCTTCTTCCTTGGCAAAAACGGAGAGCAATCTGGGATCTTGTGACAGATGGGCGAGGATGCGTGGTTCGATCTGGCTGTAGTCTGCGCAGAGCAGTTCATGGCCTTTGGGCACGATGAAGGCTTCACGAATACGCAGGCCATAGTCGCCTTTGACGGGGATGTTCTGCAGATTGGGATCAGTTGACGAAAGCCGTCCAGTTGCGGCAACGGTCTGATTCAACGAGGTGTGGAGCCGTTTTGTCTCCGGTCTGACGAGTTCCGGAAGGGCATCGACATAGGTGGACTTGAGTTTGCTGAGGCTGCGGTAGTTCAGAATCTGCGCAGGCAGATCATGTTGCGATGCCAGTTGCGTCAGGGTGTCTTCATCAGTGGAGTACCCGGTCTTGGTTTTCCGCAGGGGTTTTAGGCCGAGCTTCTCGAAGAGGACCGTGGCCAGCTGTTTGGGTGAATTAATATTGAACTCACCCCCGGCGAGCCCGGCGATTGTTTCCATCATGCGGTCGAGTTCCCGTTCGAGCTCTTTACCTAATGTGTGTAGCCCTTCAACATCGAGTAAGAACCCATTCCGTTCGATGTCTGCCAGGACAGGAACGAGTGGCATCTCGACATCGGTAAAGAGGGGCAGGCTTCCCTGTTCCATTAACTGGTTGGCCAGGATGGGTTCGAGTTTGACCAACCATGAAGCGGCTTCTGTCGCTTGGTCTCGGGATCCAGTATCGACCTCAAAGAGCGATTGGGGTTGGGCCTGCTGCCCCTTGTCTGATCCAAACCGCTCACCCAACCGCTCCATGGCGATCGTTTCAAGGCTATGGTCCCGCCGGTTGGGATTGAGCAGATAGTCCGCAACCATGGTGTCGACATAGGGCGGTGCCAGGGTCACGCCGAGGCGATGTAAGGCCAAGAGGGTCGCTTTCAGGTCATGCACCACTTTGGTTCTCTGCGGATCGTGAAGGAGGGGCATGATCGGTCGCATATAGGCGTGGATGTCAATCGGAACGAAGGTGGTGTGGCCACCACTCGAGAGGGCGAGGCCTGTCAGATCGGCATGAACTCCTGGATGTCCTGCAAAGAGACAGTGCACGGCAAGCGGAGTGTTTTGGGGCAAGCTGTCAGCAAACCGCTGTGCGGCTGATTCATCTCCAATTATGACCGGCACCGGGGTTTTCGTCTCCGACTGTTTGGGCGACGGCTGAAGACTCTTCAGCAGCGACGTGAACTCGAGTTCACGCAGCAGCTCGGCGAGCTGTTCGTCGTGCGGTGGCCTGATCCGATAGGACTCAGGATGGAATTCCACCGGGCTCTGGGTGTCGATGGTCGCGAGTCTTCGGCTCAGTCTGGCATTGTCAGCCTGGTCCGTCAGAAGGGTTTTGATGCGCGTGGGTGTTACCTCGTCGAGGCGGCGAAGCAGCTCATCGATGGTTCCAAACTGAGAGATGAGCTTCATGGCAGTTTTCTCGCCGATGCCTTTCACTCCAGGGATGTTGTCGCTGCTGTCGCCCATCAATCCCATGATTTCGACGACACGCCCTGGTTCGACGCCGAACTTGGCGATGCATTCCGCATCGCCGGACCATTTGTCTTTCACCGGATCGTAGATGCGCACATGCGGCGTGATGAGTTGGAGCATGTCTTTATCACCGGTGACGATGACGACATCGTGGTCAGCCTGTTCTGCTTGGCGAGCTAGGGTCCCGATCAGATCATCGGCTTCGTAGCCGACTTGTTTCACGGCGGAGATATTCAATGCCTCTACGATACGATGAATGTAAGGGATCTGGGCCTTCATCCCATCCGGCATGGGTGGACGCTGCGCTTTATAGTCCTTGAATTCCTCGTGCCGGAGTGTCGGCCCCTTCTCATCGAATGCCACGACCAGACCATCGGGTCGATGTTCGCGAATTATCTTGAGGAGTGTGGTCATGAATCCATAAACCGCGTTGGTCTGGAGGCCTTTGGAGTTGTTAAGGGCCGGCAGGGCAAAAAAAGCGCGATAGATGTAAGCACTGCCGTCAATCAAATAGAGAGTGGGGCGCTTGTTGGACTGGAGTGATGTCTCAGACATGGTGTTCTTTCAGTGCTGAGTATTGAGTGCTGAGGACTGAGTGAGAGTGGAGAAGTCTCAGCATTCAGCACTCTTGTCTCAGTTCTGGTCAGGGGCCTGGTGCAATGATGAGTGGTGGCTTCCCGAATTTCTCGCGCATCCCGTTGATGGCGTTGAGGACGGCGGGTTGGCCGATCATCTTAGCTTCGAGTTTGCGCTTGCCGGGGAAGTCCAGCATTGTGATCCCGATTAACATGGTCAGAATGCCCTGACCTGGGAGGAAGAGCATCAAGAATCCGGCAAACACGAAGATCGCTCCGACCACATTCTTCGCAAGATGACCGAGGAGTCGAAGCACCGGGTGATGATTTTCCATCCAGCGTCTTGGTACACGCGTGTCAAAAAAGTCTGTCGGCAACCTGACCAGGATGAAGGGGATGGCGATCAACGACCCGACGAAAAAGACGATCGAGAGCGCCGTCAGGGTCACGAGTGTTTCGGTGGAGATGTATTGCTCAACCGTTGCAATGAGTCCATCCATCGGGCGGCATCCTAACATGGGTTCACGTGCCCCTCAAGGTAAACGAGATAGATCTCGATGGTTTACGGAGTCGCCCCTGCTCGCTATAATCGAGTCGTCATGAATTTTCCCCAGCGGTGTGGTGCCAGGTGAATCCCAAAGCTGTAACGCTCCTCGGCATCTTGACGGTCGTCATTGGGGCGATGTCGTTTGCAAGCGGGGCATGGTCCTCGACGGAAACGGATGATGGGCTTCAGATTGAGATCACCAGAAAGGGAGCCGGCAAGCAGGTGGTGCTCTCACAAGGGGCGAAGGAATGGTTTATGTTGATTGAGGTGACGCCTGAAAACGCCGTCATTCTAAGGCAGGAAAAAGATCATGAACGCTATCTTGTCGACGAGAGTGAAACGCATGATCGTCCCATGACAGCCGATGACGTTGATACTGCGATTACGGACTATATCAACAGCGTGAAAACCAGGGTACAGAAGAAGTAAACCATGTCGACCAAACCGAAGTTTGTTATTTTTGCCCACAACGCAACATACGATAAATTGCATCAGGTCGCGACGCTCGGCATGACGGCTGCCGCGATGGGCAAGGATGTAATCGTGGTGTTGCTGTTTTGGACGATCAAAAAGCTGGCCGAAGGCAAGATCGATCAGATCGACTTTCCACCGGAGTATGCGGGATCTGCCGAGGAAGTCGCCAGACTCCTCAAAGAGAAGAAGGTACCTAAGATTTCAGAAATGTTCCAAGATGCGAAGCACGTCGGGAAGTTTCGGCTGATCGCCTGCAGCGCCGGCCTGGAATATATGGGAGTGGATGCCGGTGCGGTCGAACGGAACGTCGATGAGGTCCTGGGTCTGCCTGCGATTCTGTCATTAACAGCTGAGGCGGAGACGAAGCTGTTTATCTAGTCGGTAAGGGGTTAAGGGTTAGGGGTAGGTGGAATTTAACAACCAAGCTTATTCCGTCACCTCACCCCTCACCGTTTACTACTAACGCGACTTCGTGACTCCAACTTGGTCGCAGAGGTCTGTCAACTTGCAGGTACTGCATAAGGGAGACACAGGAAGACAGAGGTTTTGTCCATAGGGCACGAGAAGGTCGTTGTAAATGATCCAGTACTGTTTTGGCAGTTTTCGGCGGAGGGCGTTTTCCGATTCTTCCGGCGTCTTGGTCTTGATGTAGCCCCAGCGGTTGCTGATGCGGTGTACATGAATATCGACACAGATTCCCGGTTTCCCAAATCCGATCGTGACCACGAGATTCGCCGTCTTCCGCCCGACTCCCGGTAAGCTGACCAGTTCATCGATGGAGTCCGGGACCTTGCCGCCATGTTGATCCAGCAATCGTCGGCAGATCTCGTGAATCGACTTGGCCTTAGTCCGATAGAATCCGGCTGGATAGATTGCCTGTTCGATCTTCTTCAGCGGCAGCTGCAGCATTGTGGCAGGGGTACGCGCCAACGCAAAGAGTCGGTCTCCTGCTTCTCGGGTTGTCTTGTCCTTGGTTCGTAAACTGATAAGGGTGGAAATAAGAATCAGGAAGGGATCGCGGTTCGATTCCTTGGCGACCACGCCGACGACCGGTTCTTGCCAACGGCAAATCTCCCGCTTGAGAATGCGGACGGCGGCATGAATCTGCTCCTGACGCATAGAGGCGTGGGCACGAATGGAGAGAGAGGAGGCTACGGAAGGGATTAGAAGAGCCCTGATGGCGTCTCTACTCAGGTTTCCGCTTTGACAACCACTTCTGACGGCGCCGTTGGGCTTCGCGTTGCTTGGCCTTCTTCCTCACACTGGGCTTCTCATAAAAACGGCGACGCTTGAGCTCACGGAAGAGACCCTCACCTGCCAACTTCTTTTTCGCAACCTTCAGAGCTTTTTCGACGTTGTTATTAAAAACTTTGATTTCCATCCGATTGATTTTCGACTTTCTCAGGCCAGGTAAGCCTGCTTCATAATGTTTTTAGGGACCCCACAAATCAGCGGCGGAGTCTAACACAACACCTTGAGTTCCTCAAGGATTTCGGTCACCTTTGAGATCCTGCCTCGAAAGTCGTCCATAAGCGCATGATTTTGCTGTGTATTTATATTTGTCGTCACGGTGAAGAGACCAGCTTGACCAGCTGCAATTGCGAGGGTGAGGCCGACTGTGAGATCTGATCGGACCGGCAATTTAGCCGCCGCTTGTAATGGCTGGAGAAACCGGGCTGCCTCACAGCTGAACTCCACGATCTGGAGTGGGATCTCAGTTGCCCGTTGGAGTGCAACCGAAATTGTCTGGGCGCGTTCGGGGTCATGTTTAGGGCGCTTGTAGGCCGCCATCAGCTCGTTGTAGGCCGCCGCGTCCGCTTGAACCAGCCTGTGGAGGTTGCGGCTCAGTGCAAGGAGACGCTGTTCCGCGTCCGGTTGCCGACCGAGACGGGCCCCCATCACTCCTAATGAAGCCGCCAAGGCTCCCACCAACGCGGCGACACTTCCACCAGCTGGGGTTGGCTTGGAGTCGGCCACGGCGGCAAGAAACTCCGCCACGGTTTGTTCTGGAGCGGTCTTGCAGCGCAGCATCTCGCTGATTCTTGTTTCTAGGACCCGGCTGGCATCGAAGCGATCAAGTTGGAGCGCTGTGGTGGCAGTGTGCTGCAGCGCTGCCTGCGGGATCAATCCAATCAGTTCACTGCCGGCGACATCGATTCCAAGTCGTGCCGCTTCCGCCTGGACTGCCTGAAACGCAGTGAGGATTGGTGTGGCCTGATGGTCGGTTAGATTCATGGCGACCTGGACGATTCTCCGACTGGGTAAGTCGACGCCGATCGCCTTGACATGAGGGAGTCCTCCGTTTGAGTGGCGGACGGCGCGGGCGATCGCACGGGCCTTGTCCACTTCCGTCGAGCGGAGATTGATGTTGTATGCGATGAGTGGTGGCCGGGCACCGATGGCGATGGCTCCGGCACTTGGATGGAGTCGGGCCGGACCGAAATCGGGTGCCCAATTCGGGTCGGATGCCATCCGGAACGCCAATCCTTCAAGACCCCCACGCCTGACTGCTTCCAAAGGAGCATGATCGGCTCGAGTTGAGGCCCGTTCGTACAGGAAGACGGGAATTTCCAGTTCATGTCCAACTTGTGATCCGAGTCGCCTGGCAAGCTGGATACAATCGTCCATCGTCGTACCCGTGATCGGAATAAATGGCACGACGTCCGTTGCTCCCACACGCGGATGCACGCCGATATGGCTTCGCAAATCAATGAGGTTGGTTGCGGTACGGATCGCACGGAAAGCTGCCTCGACAACTGCCTCAGGGGTTCCACAGAAGGTCAGGACGGCTCGATGGTGGTCTGGATCCATTGAGTGGTCCAAACACACGACGTCGGACGTCGAGGCGACCGCGTCGAGTATGGATTGGACAGTGGCTCGATCCCGGCCTTCACTGAAGTTGGGCACACATTCAACGATGTGATCCATGCCATCCGTCTGGTCTTAAACGAAAAAGCCGGAGGACTTCGTCTGGTCCTTCCGGCTTCTGGTCTGGTCGATTCTGAAAAAGTCTGATTATTTTGTTTTCTTCACAAAAGCCTTGTAAATCCGCCCAGACTTTGCCTGCTCTTCTTCCAGCCCCACCATTTGATGGCCGGTGGTTTCACACCAAGCCGGCATGTCTTTCTTGATGCCTTCATCATCGGAGACGACCTCCAGCACCTGGCCCAAGGCCAGCTCTTTGATCTTCTTCGACGTCAGAATGATCGGCATGGGACAAAAGTACCCTAATGTATCGAGTTTGACATCGGCTTGCATCATGAAGATATCCCTCGCTCCCGGATGAGAGCTGTCAGTTCAAATGAATAGATTGACGCTACCCCGCTTCGCTTCCGCCAGGTATGTCGTGACACCGGCGAACTGATCGATTCCATCGATTAAGGTGTCCTTGGTAATGCCCATCAGGCCCATGGTGGTCGTGCACGCGATAAAATGTACGCCAAGATCAAGGGCGGTCTGCATCAATTCCGGTACATCGGGCATGCGGTTTTGCTTCATCACCTTTTGCATCATCTTCGTGCCCAACCCGCCCATATGGAAACGGGATAACGGAAGGCTGTCGGCCCCGCCTTTATTGAGCAGTCCAAACATCCGGCGAAGCCAGTCCTTTGCCGAACTGGTGGCACCCTTTCTTCGGATGGCATTCAGCCCCCAAAAGGTAAAGAACATGGTGACCTTCATGCCCATGGCGGCTGCGCCTGTCGCAATGATGAAAGCTGCCATCGCCCGATCGAGATCACCGCTCAACAAGACGATGGTGACACTTTCCGGCTTGGATTCTTGTAGCTGTGCCAACGTCGCCGCCGGCTCAATCTGTGTGGCAATCATCGTATCACCTCTACCCCATAGGCAGGACTCAGTGCGCTCGGTACTTGAACAGAATAGTATGTGGTCCTTTGGGGTGTCAAGGAACAGGGCCATCCTCCTGGTCCGTTCGTTGCTTGACCTGATCTCTGCCCCCCGTTATAGTCCGGACTCTATTTATACGACGTCTTCCTGCGACCATCCTATTCAGCAATGAGCCAACTATTATCACCCGAGGTCCTCGCTTCCAGGAGTGCGCCCCTGTTCGGCTTTTGGTATCCGGCCGTTCCTAGCCATCGACTCCGTCCGGGGACGATGACCGCACTCAAGATGTTGGACCTCCCGATTCTTCTATGCCGAGATCGAGCGGGTGCGCTGGCAGCGATGCGTGACCTCTGCCCTCACCGAGGGATGCCGATGTCGTTCGGTCGGTTCGATGGTGAGCTTGTGGAATGTCCGTATCACGGGTGGCAGTTTGATACGAAGGGGCGCTGTCAGCGGATCCCGGCCCTTCCCGAAGGCGGGAGTTTCCAATGCGACAAGATCGGCGTGGCAACCTATCCGGTCGAAGAGACGGACGGAATGATTTGGTTGTATTTGGCTGATGAGCGAGGGAATACTGATCCGTTGCCGCCGGCTCCGCGTATGCCGCTTCCCTCGGAGCCTCGGCAATCATTCCACATTTCGCTGACCTACACCTGCACGCCCGATGATGGTGTCATCGGGCTCATCGATCCGGTCCATGGTCCCTATGTCCATTCGTGGTGGCGTAGCGATGCGCGGATGCACGAGAAGGCGAAAGTCTTTGAGCCGATCCCCTATGGTTTCAGGATGACTGCACACCGGCCGGCAAAGAACAGCGGGCCGTTTCATTGGATCGAGCGTATCTATGGAGGACCGTTGAGCACCACCATCGACTTTCTACTGCCGAACCAGCGAGTGGAACTGATGCAATGTGGCAGTGTCTGGCTCGCGAATCGGTTGATGTCCACACCTGTCTCCGATATGGAGTGTCGCATTGATTTTTCAGCCTATTGGTGCGGCCTGCATTGGCTGCCGTTCGGCAATTTGATTTTTCGTACGTTGACCAAGATGTTTCTGGGCCAGGATGAGCGGGCGATGAAGCATTTGGCGGTGGGTCTCCGTCATAAGCCCTCCTCCATGTTTCTGGGAGACGCCGATATGCCCGCGAGATGGTACTATAAGCTGAAAGCAGCCCATCTCGAATCGGTTCAGACCGGACGCCCCTTCGATCACCCGCTCAAAGAACGAGTCACGCTTCGCTGGCGAAGCTGAGTCTCGGAGAAACGACAAGACAACAAGGAGATTCCGAAGTTATCGGTCAGGTTGATCGGTGAGGATGAATTCCATCGCACGACGAATTTCATCGCGTGATCCGAGTAGGACCACGATATCGCCGGCCAAGAGTTTCGTTTTGTCCGACGGGTTTGATTCGGTCACTCCGCCTCTGGTCAAAGCAATGATCGAGGCTCCGGTCCGCAGACGCAACGCCAGCTGGGCGAGCGTTTTCCCTGCCGCCGGTGCGGCTTCCTCAATCCGGAATGTTTCCACTTCCACATCGGTGAGGGTGCCGCCGCGCAAGTGGTGCGCCAGTTCAGGCAGTTCGCTTCGGCGAAGAAGCGCGTATCCTTCCCGACGCACCTGCTCCGCCTTGCGCATGACGAAGTCTTGTGGCATCTGATAGGTACGGAGGACGAGCGCAAAAATCTCGATCGACGTTTCAAATTCTTCCGGCACGACATCGTCGGCGCCGAGCTGATGGAGCTCTTCCAATTCACGCAAATAACGAGTCCTGACGACGATGTGAATCTTTGGATTCAATCCTCGTGCAACCTGCACGGTTCGGCGTGCCATGAAGGGATCAGAGATGGCCACGACCAGGACTCGAGCCTGTTCGATCTTGACGTGTCGCAATACGGTCGGATTGGTTGCGTCTCCGTAGAAGAGGGGTAATCCGTGGGCCGACTCGCGGCGCACGGTTTCACCGTCCAAATCCAACGCAATATAGGGAACTTCCGTCTCGCCCAGGACGCGAGAGAGATTGCGGCCGTTCAGCCCATATCCCACGATAATGACATGGTCCTTGATGCGAAGATGACGCCCCTCCGCTTCAAGAACATGTGCCGTGGTTTGTCCAGGGAACCAGCGGTGGAGTCGCTGGACGGCCTCGACTCGTCGGCCAAGATGCGGCGACAGCTGAATGAGGATCGGGGTAATGATCATCGAACAGACCGAGACAGCCAGAAATATCTGATACTGAATTCCTGACAGGAGCTGATCCTCCTGGCCGACTTGTGCCAGGATAAAGCTGAATTCTCCCACTTGTGCGAGGGCGATGCCGGTCATGACTGCGGATCGGGGCGGCATGGAGGCGGCAAGTACTGCGCCGGCGCCCGCGAAGAATTTCACCAAGAGGACGATCAGCAGAAGGCCGGTCACGACGAAGGGGTACTCCAGCAGAATATGCCAATCCATCAGGATGCCGATGGAAACGAAGAAGAGGCTATTGAAACTGTCACGAAAGGGCAACACTTCGGCGATGGCTTGGTGACTGTACTCCGACTCGGAGATCACGAGGCCGGCGATGAAGGCGCCGAGCGCCAGCGAGAGTCCGCCGAGAGAGGTCAGCCAGGCGATGCCGAGGCAGAGGACAATGATGGTCAATAAGAACAGTTCCCGGCTTCGACTGCGGACGATGTGTTCGAGCAAGATCGGGACCGCATACCACGCGCCGACCAGAATACAGGCCACCACGACCAACGATTTCCCCAGAGAGAGCAACACCGGGGCAATCGCCCCATCGCTTGGGCCGGCGAGAATAGGCGTGAGCAAGATCATTGGTACGACCGCGATGTCTTGGAATACCAAGATTCCGATCGTGGCCCGCCCGTGTGGTGAGTCGCTGGCTTCGCTGGCCGTCAATGCCTTGAGCACAATGGCGGTGCTGCTGAGTGAGAGCAGAAACCCCCAAAAGATCGCCTGAGAGGTTGGTAATCCTGCGAGCGTGCCGCCGAGCCATGTAATGGCGATAACTCCACCCACTTGGATCGGGGCTGCAATCAGCAGCAGGCGTTGGAGCGAGGCGAGTTGGACCAACGAGAATTCAATGCCGATGGTGAACAGGAGGAGTACGATGCCGATTTCCGCCAAGACCTGTACGGTGGCGATATCGGAAATGAGATTGAGCCCATGAGGGCCGATCAGTGCACCCGCGACTAGGAACCCGGCGATTGAGGGGAGTCGGAACTGATGAAACAGAAACACCACCGCGATCGATACGGTGTAGATGAAGAGCAGATTCGTGAGGACATTATAGTCGGTCATGTTGTGCAGCTATCGAGTGCACGTTCTCTGTTGATGAATCGACCTAACCACTGCTGATGGGCTGAGATGACACATCTAGGCTGTTTTACCCAACAGACCATCGGCAATATGACAGGCAGGATACCTGAGGTTTCGATAGCGGACAAGGTAATGCAGGGTGTGGGACAGGAGCGATTTGGGATGAGGGAGCCCGGGTATGAATAGTGTGGTTATTGAGCGCCGGCCCCTCATCGGTTTGTGGCGGGCGACGGGCGCAACCACGGCAAGCGTCAGTCGGTCGAGATCCTACGGTTTGTGGCTCCCCCCTCCAAAGCTGCATAGACGAAAAACAAAGTATTGAGTAGGGTGTGCGCACCAACTATAGAGAGCGACCAGGGTGCTCACGCACCGCGTGTCTTGGCTACATGATCTGGAGGTGTCCCATGCGGCAGGTTCAAGGAACGTTCCTCTCGGCGACCATCCTGGTGGCTTTGTCCACGGGAATGGCTTGGGGAGACACGGGAGCTGGTCCGACAACCTGGAAGTGTTTCCAAGCAGACGGGAGCACGATGTATACCAATAAGGAGCGGGCCGGGTGTGAAGCGATGGATCTGAAACCGCTCTCGGTTGTGCCTGATTTGGTGAATATGCCGACGATTCCTCGAACGCAGCTCATGAGGGAGTCACAGGTTGAGCCGTCTGCCGCGCGAGATCGTGAGTCAGTGGGGGCGGGACGGCAGGTTCCGGAATGGGCACGCGACTGGTATGCGAGCAACACGGTTTCTGGCTCAGTCCAGGCGGAAGCCTGCACGTTGTATATGGAATGGATGCACCTCGTGCAGAAGACCAGGGGAGGGATGTTCTTCGGGTCCGATCCGTCCTATGGAGGGGACCTCACGGGGAGGAATCAGCGAGGGGCCAGCCATTCCTTCTACGATAACGCGCGCTACATCGCGTTATCGAGGCTGTTCGGGACCGGGTTCGTGCCGGTGGGGTGCTACTAGCACAACTTGGTCAGTTGTCCTCACAATCCGTAGAATTCTCGGTACCATTTCACGAAGCGAGGAATGCCCACCCCTACCGGGGTATTTGGCCTGAAGCCGACGTCATTGGTGAGATCGTCGATATCGGCATAGGTCGCGGGCACGTCGCCCGGCTGTATCGGCAAAAGTCGCTTCTCCGCCTTTTTCCCCAAAGCTTGTTCCAGTACTCCGATGAGATCCAGCAGCTCCACCGGCTGATGATTGCCGATGTTGTAGATACGGGCTGGGGCGGAGCTGGTTCCGGGATCCGGTCGTTCTCCCGACCAGGAGGGATTGGCGGTTGCCGGATGATCAAGTGTCCGGATGATGCCTTCGACGATATCATCGATATAGGTGAAGTCGCGTTTCATCTTGCCCTGATTGAAGACATCGATCGGTTTGCCCTCCAAAATGGCCTTGGTAAAGATGAAGAGGGCCATGTCAGGCCGCCCCCATGGACCATACACGGTAAAAAAGCGCAAGCCGGTGCAAGGCAGCCGATACAGATGGGCATAGCAATGAGCCATGAGCTCATTAGCCTTCTTGCTGGCGGCATAGAGCGAGACGGGATGATCCACATTGTCATGGATTGAGAACGGCATGTGGGTATTACCGCCATAGACAGAACTCGAAGATGCATAGACCAAGTGTTCGATCTGGTTATGTCGGCAGCCTTCCAGGATATTCATGAACCCTTCGATGTTACTCTCGGTGTAGGCGTGTGGATTGACCAGCGAATAGCGAACTCCGGCTTGAGCGGCCAGGTGCACCACCCGCTGGATCGACTGGTCGGCAAAGAGGTCTTTCATGCCTTGCCGATTGGCGAGGTCCAGTTTAATGAACGTGAATCGTTCACGAGGCCGGAGCTGTGCCAGTCGAGCTTCCTTCAGTCGGACGTCGTAGTAATCGTTGAGATTGTCGAGGCCGATGACATGGTCGCCTCGGTCCAGGAGGCGCATCGCCACATGGAATCCGATGAATCCCGCGGCTCCGGTGACAAGAATCGTCGCTGGTCTTTCGCTCATAGCTGCTCCTCAAAATAAGGACTTATCGCCGCGGCGCGGCTTTCATAAACGGGGGATCGCCATGATCCACCCGATAAAGAGTCAGTGGGGTTAGGGATTCTCCTGTTGAGTGAACCTCAATCGTTCCTCCAGCTGTGGGGCGATAGATGTCCAGCGCGTGGGCATGATGATAACGACATCCCTGTGAAGCCAGAAGGTCTTTTAACTTTTCCGCCGGTTCCCAGTGGGCTGTCAGCAGTGCAGTTCTGGCAGGGTTCCGGCGACTGAACATGAACGAGAGGTGGTCCGGATACCAATCCGCTCCACCGGTGGCGTACGACACAAACAGTTGGGCGCGGGCAGTTGTGCAGAGCTCGGCAAGATAGGCGTTTGTGAGATAGCCGTTCTCGCCGATGTCCAGCCATTGGCCTGGGTGAGAGAGCGGTGCGTGGGCTGCATGGGTTCGGATCTCACGCAGTTGTTGCTGTGAGGCCAAGACCAGGGGAATCGGTCCGTACTTGCCGACCATCCGTTGAATAATTGAGTCTTTGAGAGCTGATCGCCCGTCGTTGGTGGGGCCACTGTCCGCATGAACCAACACATTGTGCCCGCGATCGGAAATCAGATAACAATTCCGCGGCATATTGAGATCACAGGGATCTTCGCCATAGAACGGGACCGACACGACCGTGCCTCCCTCGAACGGCCAGCTCTCCCCATGGGCCAGCTCGATCACCTGCTCAAACCCCAGCTCCGCCAGGAGTGACCGATAGTCAAAAAACAGCTGGGTGCGATTGCGTCGGCTGGGGACGATGACGGGGATCTCTTTCGGCAGATGGAGCAAGGTGCGGGGATCCACATGGTCATCGTGATCATGCGTGAGGAAGACCGCTGCCGGCTTGGGGACGAGCCCGCCCCAGAGTGACGGCATGGGTGATTCTGCGAACCAGGGCAAGAGCCATGGGTCAAAGAGCAACACCGTGTCACGTTGTCGGTAGAGTAAGGCCGCATGGCCAAGGTGCACGGTATCTTGATCCTGAACGACCTCGAACCAATGATGGCGTAGCGACGCTGTCGTCGAGCTGGTCAGACATTCATGTCGCTGCAAGAGCTCCATAAATGTGGTGAGCAGGCCCTGGGAATCACGAGGCATTGAGGAGACGATGGTGCCGACTTCGTCTGCGGTGCGAGTGCCATTGAGGAGACCGAGGAGTTTGCCGATCAATGGGCCCAGGCGGCGGTTGTTGAATCCGAACGGGATGGCCTGCTGGTTAATCGCATGAAACATGCGGAGCCCGCCGTTCGTGACGGTTGCGGATCGAGTCGGACCTGTCGGGAATTCCCAGTGAAAGGCGCCGTCGGGTCGACGGCCGCAGCGGATGTGTCGCTGGAGGTGGGGGGTGGTGTTGATCAGCTCCGCATAAGCATCTTCGAGCCGTCGCCGACGCTCCGGTTCGTCCAGCGGGGCCCGTTTCGAGAAGACATCGCTGATCGCAGTATCGATCGCACTGGCCAGGAGACCGTGAGCCTCTTGGAGGCTGATTACCACTTCAGGGGCGACGCCGCCAATGAATGGAAAAGGGCCTGGTGGCTCCGCACTTTCCAGTTGTGCCCAGCACCAGGGGACGAGGCTCACGTAATGGGATTTGGGAAGGCTGGTCCAGAGCTGGGTCATGGTTGTCAGGACTGAGGACTGAGGACTGAGGATCGAGGTATTGCGGATTTCCTCTCGAGCCCAGAAGCGCGAGCCAGTATTCGTTGTGCATGAACTGCTTTGCGAAGGCCGCCTATGATTCGTGCGACTTCTTCCGCTTGAAGAATCAACTGACGAAATGTCGATGGAGATAGGTATCTCGCGTCAAGCGAAACGTACAGTTGTGATCTGAGTTCTGCGCAGGATGACTTCGCTATACTCAGAAATTGGTGAAACTCCGAACGCCCGCTTCGTTCGAATCCTTCGGCAATATCGGACATGACCGAGACGGCAGCTCGTCGGATCTGGTCGCGTAATCCGAAGTCTTTGGCAAAAGGCCCTGATGTAGTCACTTGGTAGATTGCTTTGGTCAATTCCCGTGCCTTCTGCCAAGCAATGAGATCCTCAAATTTATCTACTCGCTGTTGTTCCATCTCAGCCCTCAGTCCTCGTTACTCAGTCCTATCGTCAATCGACTGATCGCCGGTTCGTACAACGCTTGAATCACATTGCCGTCTGGGTCGGAGAAATAGAATGAGTAGCTGCCGTCACGATGCAACTTCGGCAGTTTGGTGATTCGTCCGCCCAGGGACTCAATCGAGGGCATGATCTCACGGTACATCTGATCCACGGCCTGTGGACTTTCAAGAATCACGCCCATGTGGTCGAGCAGTTGGGTCTTCGAGGACTCGTAGGAGTCCAATTCATGCTTCGAGATCTGATGCAGTGCCAGGTTGTCGACGCCGGAGCTGAAATACACGTTCTCCGGGTCCGGTTCCCAGACGACCTGCATGCCGAGGATCTGCTCATAGAATCGACGCGATCGAGGAAGATCCATAACGCGAAGTGCCAGATGTCGAAGACCGCGATGAAGTGGTGCCGTCATGGGGTGTCTCGCACTCGTTGAACAATGATCACATCCGTATAGTAGGGAGACGAGCGATCAGCCGTCAACGGAAAACCGGCTCTCCCTCGTGACGACGAGTGTAGTATGATTGGCACCTGATCGGGGAGGAGTAGTTACGGCTATGACATTCAACGGAATGACGGTGGTGGCGTTCGAAAGTCGGATGGAGACGGAGCTGGCCCGTTTGATTGAACGGTATGAAGGTCTCCCACTCATGGCTCCGGCGCTGAGAGAAATCCCGCTGGAGAGCAACCAGGCGGCCTATGAATTGGGAACGCGCTTGATGGCGGGACAGATCGACATGCTGGTCTTGCTCACCGGCGTTGGTACCGAGGCGTTGTTCGAGATCTTGAAACCGCAGTATCCCTGGCCATCGATCGTTGAGGCGGTACAGGGGACTGTGATCATTGCCAGGGGGGCGAAAACGGTTGCAGCGCTCAAGGCCGTGGGGCTCGTCCCAACGGTGACGGTGCCGGAGCCCAATACCTGGATCGATCTGGTTTCTGCGATGGATGAGTACAGCCTTGAGCCGGGCGTACGAATCGCCGTGCAGGAATATGGCATACCCAACAACGCGCTGGTGAAGGCTTTGGAGCAGCGTGGAGCAGCTGTTTTTCCTGTGCCGATCTACCAATGGGCATTACCGGAAGATCTTGGACCGCTACGCGTTGCCTGCGAGCGCGTCATCGCCGGGCGGGTGGAGGTCATGCTGATCACCAACGCCATGCAGATCGACCACGTTATGCAGGTGTTGGAACAGGACGGAAACGTCATCCCGTTTCATGACGCGTTGCAGAAACTGGTTGTGGGCTCAATAGGTCCTGCCGCCAGCGAACGGTTGCGCCATTTCGACTGGCCGGTCGACTTCGAGCCGTCACATTCCAAACTGGGTGTGCTGGTGAAGGAAGTGTCGGAGCAGGCAGCGAATATTCTTGGGAGGAAGCGGTAAGGATAGGGACAAATTACGGAAGGTAGGAATCGTTCCATACTCCCTCGCGACTGTAGAGCGTCAATTGAGCGAGGTCAATGATACGAATAAATCAACGGGGGCGGAGCTTGTTTCTTACTGTACATTCTAAACCGGCACTCACATCTATCGCGAGACCTACCGAGGTTCTGTTCGACTCATATCGTCAGCACCGCGGCGCCTTGAAAGCTTCCAGCCTTCAATTCTTGTAAGGCACGGTTCGCCTCTTCCAGAGGAAAACGGACCGTGCGGGGCTTTATAGGAATGGCCGCTGCTTCACGCAATAAATCGATGCCGTCCTGTCTGGTATTGGCCGTGACGCTGCGGATGACGCGTTTGCCGAAGATATCGCGATTATAGTCCAGCGAGGGAATGGGCGATATGTGGATGCCGGCTCAGGTATCGCTTCGGTCGAGTGCTCTCAAGACGGGAGAGACCAGATTATGAGGCTCATCGGTGATTAGATCTTGAACGCGGTACGAGCGACTCCGCTCTGTCGAATGATCGACTGTAGCGTTCCGATCCTCAGTTCGGGGTGATCAGGAATCGGCACGGTGATGGTACCGAGATCCGTGCTTCGCTGCATGACGATGTGACTGCCCCGTTGGCGGACGATTTGAAAACCATGTTGTTCGAGGATACGGCAGGCGTCTCGTCCGGAAAGGACACGCAATTTACCCATGGGCCGCTTCGAAGCGTGTGATGAACACCTGTGTATGCAGGCGACGTTCGACTTCGGTGGGGTCTGCACATTCGAGGAAGAGTTCGACAGCTTCTTTGAGATTGGCCGTGGCTGATTCAACGGTCTCGCCTTGACTAGCTACGTCAAGTTCGGGGCAGAGCGCCACATAGCCCGTGCCTTCCTTTTCCACGATGGCGGTGTAGCTCCTTGTAGGCATGGTCAATTCCTTACCTTCAGTAGATTCTTCATCACTGCGGACCTCATTATAGTCGATCCTATTTGGGCTTGCCTAGCAGAAGCGTAAACATGGGCTCGGTGTCTCATTGCATTGCCAGTATTGCTGCGCCTTGAAAGCTTCCGGCCTTGAGTTCTTGTAAGGCATGGTTTGCTTCTTCAAGAGGAAATCGTATCGTGCGGGGCTTTATAGGAATGGCCGCTGCTTCACGCAATAAATCGATGCCGTCCTGTCTGGTGTTGGCCGTGACGCTGCGGATGACGCGTTCGCCGAAGATATCGCGATCATAGTCCAGCGAGGGAATGGGCGACATGTGGATGCCGGCTAAGGCTAAGGTGCCGCCTCGTTCAAGTGCCTGTAACGCAAGCGGCACGAGTTCACCGGCTGGGGCAAAGATGATGGAGCTGTGTAGCTTATCCGGCGGCATTTCCATCGCGCCACCGACCCAGACGGCGCCTAGTTGCTTTGCCAATTCCTGGTGCTCTCGCTTGAGCGAACTCACATAGACCCGACAGCCCCAATGGCGTGCGATCTGAATCGCAATATGCGCGGAAGCACCGAATCCATAGAGACCAAGCCGCTGGCCTGGCTTGATGCCGCTGAGACGCAAGGCTCGATAACCGATAATGCCCGCACACAACAAGGGCGCGGCTTCATCATCTGAAAAGATTGAAGGGATTGGATAGGCGAATCGTGCAGGCACCACAGCATATTCCGCATAGCCACCATCAAACTGGTAGCCGGTGAATTTGGCTTGTAAGCAGAGGTTCTCCCGCTTGCTTGTACAAAACTCACACTGTCCGCATGTGCCTTGTAGCCAGGCGATTCCGACACGATCGCCTTCTTTCACCTCCGAGACTCCGGCGCCGATCTGCATCACCGTACCGACTGTTTGATGCCCTGGGATGATTGGTAAGGCTACGTCGGGCAGTTCGCCTTCCACCACATGAAGATCGGTGCGGCAGACGCCGCAGACGTGGACTTTAACAAGGACCTGATCTGGCTGTGGAATAGGGACCGGACGATCCTCAAGCCGCAACGGATTGCGGGAGACGTTGCCAGTATGGTGGAGCACCATGGATTTCATAGTCGCTTGGGGGGGAGGAGTTTCAGGTTGCAAGTTTCAAGTCTCAGGTCTGAACGCCAATCAAGACCATCTGCATCTGATCAGGGCACGTGAAACTTGAAACCGGAAACATGAAACTTCTCTGGGGCTTCTCAGTTACTTCGCCTTAATGCACTCAATGTCCAGATGAATGTGGACGTCGTCTCCCACGACGAGTCCTCCGGTATCGAGAGTTTTGTTCCAGACCATGCCGAAATCCTTACGATTCAATGTACCGTCGGCGGTGAATCCGGCTCTCGTGTTTCCCCAGGGGTCCTTCGTGACGCCGTTCAACGTCCCGGTGAGGGTCACTTCCTTCGTGACGCCGTGGAGTGTGAGATTGCCGACAGCCTTGTATGTTTCTCCTTCTTTTCGAGCGGTTTTCATAGCGTAGATGATCGTTGGAAACTGCTTCACATCCAGGAAGTCGGCATTACGCAGATGTCCATCACGTTTCTCATGGTTGGTATTGATTGAGTCCGCATTGATGGTCGCTTCGATCGCGTTGATGGTCTTTGCGTTCGCATCCATCTCGACGAATCCGCGGTAGTCGAGAAATCGTCCTGAAGTCTTCGAGATCACCATGTGCGCTACCCGGAACTCAATCAGGGAGTGATCCGGGTCGATGTTCCATCGAGCCGTCTCGGCTTGGACGTTCAGTGGACACAGTGCCAAGAAACTCATCATGATGATGCGCTCTGTCCAGGCTCGGCTCCTGTTCATGTTCATCCCCTTTCAGTCTCCCCGCATGGGGCGTATTTCCTCTCGATCGATCCAGTTCTTTCTGCTTGATATCCTATCCACCACGAGAGGGTGGCGCAATGTGTTTCTTTCGCTGAAACATGGGCGTCCACTGGTGATGTTGGTATAGAATGCACTCATGAAAGCACTCGTCAAAACTGTTGCGGGACCGGGTCTCACCCTCACTGATTGGGCGGACCCAATCCCAGGGCTCCATGACGTGGTGGTGAAGGTGGCGGCGACTTCGCTCTGTGGAACCGACGCCCATATCTATCGGTGGGATGAATGGGCACAGCGGCGGATCCATCCACCGCGCGTGATCGGCCATGAGTTGTGCGGCCACGTGGTGGAGGTCGGACGCGAGGTGTCCCTCGTCAAAACCGGCGACTATGTCGCAGCGGAATCGCATCTGACTTGTGGAGCCTGTTTTCAGTGCCGGACGGGATTGGCGCATGTGTGCAAGAATTATAAGATCCTCGGAGTCGACCGAGACGGATCCTACGCGCAGTATGTGATTTTACCTGAAAACGTCCTGTGGAAAACGGATCCGAACATTCCGCCTGAGTTAGCCTGTCTCCAGGAACCAATCGGTAATGCCGTTGACGCTGCCCTTGCTGAAGACTTGACCGGCCAGACGGTGTTGATCACCGGATGCGGCCCAACCGGGTTGTTTGCCGCGGCTGTCGCACGAACCGCCGGGGCGGCCACCATTATTGCGTCGGATGTCAGCGACTACCGGCTTGGTTTGGCCAAGCAAGTTGGTGCGGATCACGTCCTCAATCCAAAAGCGTATCACCCGGAACAGCTGGCCGCTGCGATTCTGGATATCACCGCCGGTGAAGGGGTTGATGCGTCGTTGGAGATGTCGGGAAACCCAGAGGCGTTGCACCAGGCCTTTCAGGCGGTGAAGAACGGTGGGCGGGTCACACTGTTCGGTATTCCCACCGGCCCTGTGACGTTTGATCTCCCTAACGAAATGATCTTCAAGGGGATTCGTGTGTACGGGATTACCGGCCGGCGGTTGTTTGGAACCTGGTACCGGCTGGCCGGTCTCTTCAAGGCCGGTCTCAATATCCGGCCGGTCATCACCCATTCGTTTCCACTGAGCGAGTTTGCAACCGGGTTTGAGTTGATTCAGTCGGGGCAATGTGGAAAGGTGGTGCTATTCCCGTGATAGGGTAAAAGGTGAGAAGTGAAAAGTGAGAAGTAAGAAGCAAGACATGGAAATCTAAATTTCCGGGCTGTACCATTCCTGGCTTTCACTTTTTATCTTTCACCTCTCACGCAAATCATGGCCTACGATTCTCTCAAACAGGTTCTGGATACTCAACTTACCGACATCCGGGCCAAAGGCCTGTATAAAGCCGAGCGGCGCATTCTGAGCCCACAAGGTTCGGATATTCGGGTCTCTCAGGGCTCGGTGCTCAATCTCTGCGCCAACAACTATCTCGGCCTCGCGAATCATCCGGCGATCGTCCAAGCGGCAAAAACAGGGTTGGACACCCATGGCTATGGCATGGCCTCAGTGCGGTTTATTTGCGGCACGCAAGATCTGCACAAGCAGCTGGAACAGGCCATCAGTGCGTTTCTCGGTACTGAGGACACGATCCTCTACAGTTCCTGCTTCGATGCCAACGGGGGACTCTTTGAAGTGTTGCTGGATGAGCGCGATGCCGTCATTAGCGACGCGTTGAACCACGCAAGCCTGATCGACGGTATCCGACTCTGCAAAGCCAAACGACTTCGGTACGCCCATTCCGATATGGCTGATCTCAAAGCGCGGCTTCAGGAAGCAGGTGACTGTCGTCTTCGACTCATTGTCACGGATGGCGTCTTCTCGATGGATGGTGACCTGGCCAAGCTTGATCGAATTGTCGGGCTAGCGGAACGATATGACGCGGCTGTGATCGTCGATGACAGTCATGCCACCGGGGTACTTGGTCAGAAGGGGAGGGGTACGCCGGCTCACTTCGGCGTCGCCGACCGGATTGAAATCGTGACCAGCACCTTGGGAAAGACGCTCGGGGGTGCAACGGGTGGATTTACCTCCGGCAAGGCTGAGGTTGTGGAGTTGCTGCGCCAACGGTCTCGGCCCTACCTCTTCTCCAACTCCCTCCCTCCGCCGATTGCGGCTGGTGCGCTCTGTGCGCTTGAGCTCGTACAGCAAGGTGACCATCTCAGGCAACAGCTTCGCGCCAATGCTGCTTTTTTCAGGGATGAGCTGACTACGCTCGGCTTCCGGCTCGTTCCGGGTGAACACCCTATCATTCCCGTCATGCTGGGTGAGGCCGCCCTTGCCACCTCGATGGCGGAGGCATTGCTGAACGAAGGGGTCTACGTCGTCGGGTTCAGCTATCCCGTCGTTCCTCAAGGACAGGCAAGGATCAGGACCCAAATGTCGGCGGCCCATACACCCGCTCAGTTGCAACAGGCCGTGGCGGCGTTTGCCACAGCGGGCCGTGCCCTCGGTATCATTCCATAGGCATCCCCACCCGTATCCCTCCGAATTGACATTTCGCAGCCAGCTCAGTATTCTCTGGCACTTTATTATGTGAAGGAGTAGGGCTATGAAAGTTATTCTTCAAGAGACCCTGGAAGGGGTTGGGCATCTTGGCGATCTCATCAACGTCGCCGATGGGTTCGCGAGAAACTATTTGTTGCCGAGGCGTAAGGCCGTTGAAGCCGACAGCCGAAGCATGAAGGCGTTCGAACATGTGAAGAGGGTGGCGGCCGAGAAGGCCAAGAAAGAGAAGCTGGAGATCGAAGCCCATGCCAAAGAAGTGTCGGCGGTATCGCTGACGATCGAGATGCAGGCGGGCAAGGACGACAAGCTGTTTGGCTCCGTCACCACGAAAGACATCGCGGAGGGATTAGCGGCCCAAGGTGTGACGGTGGATCGGCGGAAGATCCAATTGGCGCACCCGATCAAGGAGTTGGGCACGGTGTCTGTACCCATTAAGATGCACAGGGACGTGGTCGCGACCGTAACGGTTTGCGTGGTCAAGAAACAAGAGGCAGAAGAACCTTCCGCTTCGGAATAAAGGGGTGATGACAGCATGATGCAGGACGCGATCGGCTCATTGGATGTACTGAAAGCGGTAGATCCCGATGTCTATGCCGCGATTGAGTCGGAAGCGATCCGGCAACGTGAAAAGTTACTCTTGATTGCCTCGGAGAATTTCGCCAGCCCGGCGGTGCTTGCCGCCCAGGGCTCGTTGCTCACCAATAAATATGCTGAAGGCTATTCGGGCAAGCGGTATTACGGCGGCTGTCAGCATGCCGACGCCGTCGAAGACCTGGCCATTCAGCGGTGCAAGCAGATCTTCGGTGCCGACCACGTCAATGTTCAGCCGCATTCCGGGTCGCAGGCCAACATGGCGGCCTATCTGTCGGTCTTAAAACCGGGCGATACGATTCTCGGGATGGATCTGGCTCAGGGCGGCCATTTGACGCACGGCAGCAAGGTGAACTTCTCCGGCATTCTCTTCAAGGTCTTTTCCTACGGCGTTGATCGCCAGACTGAAACCATCGACTATGATGCGGTGCAAAAGGTTGCCGAGGAATGCCGCCCGCGCATGATCGTGGTGGGGGCTAGCGCCTATGCGCGGATCCTCGACTTCCCGCGGTTCCAGCAGATTGCGAAATCCGTCGGGGCCTATCTGCTTGTCGATATCGCCCATATCGCCGGGCTCATCGCTGCGGGACTTCACCCGAATCCCGTCCCCTATGCGGACTTTGTGACCACGACGACCCATAAAACTCTGCGTGGCCCGCGCGGGGGTGTGACGATGTGCAAAGCCGAGTACGCCAAGGGAGTCGACAAGCTGGTGTTCCCCGGATTACAAGGCGGACCGCTCATGCATGTGATTGCGGCAAAAGCGGTTGCATTTCAAGAGGCCCTCTCCCCAGGGTTCAAGCGGTATCAGCAGCAAGTGCTGGTCAATGCGAGGGCCTTGGCGCAGGGATTGGTCGAGCGTGGGTATAAGATCGTCTCCGGAGGCACCGATACTCATCTGATGCTTCTCAACTTGTCGAACAAGGGTATTACGGGGAAAGATGCCGATGCGGCGCTCGATGCCGCCGGGATTATCGTCAACAAGAACGCTGTGCCGTACGATGAGAAGCCACCGGCCGTGGCCAGCGGCATTCGCCTTGGAACGCCGATCGTGTCGACGCGCGGCATGCGTGAGCCCGAGATGAAGCAGATCGTGGGACTGGTCGACCGCGTGCTGCAACATCGGCAAGAGCCAGCGGTGCTGGAGGAAGTACGGGCTGAGGCCAAGGCATTGAACGCTCGGTTTCCTTTCATCCACCAGTACTAACCAGCCGCTAGCAAGAGGACAGGGTCGCCGCCGGTGAAATGTCCGTTCTGCGATGAACTCGAAGACAAGGTGGTCGACTCTCGTATGGCCAAGGAAGGCGAGGTCATCCGTCGCCGTCGCGAATGCCTTGGGTGTAAACGCCGCTATACCACCTACGAGCGTGTCGAAGAGATCCTCCCGGTCGTGGTGAAAAAGGACGGGCGGCGCGAATCGTTCGATCGCAATAAGATTCTGGTGGGACTAAAAAAAGCCTGTGAAAAACGGCCGATCAGTATCAGTACCATTGAGGCCGTGACCGACCGCATTGAAAAACACATTCAAGAGATGGGCGAGACGGAGATCGAAAGCCGGATCGTCGGGGAAGAAGTGATGCGAGAACTGCATCAGTTGGACCAGGTCGCCTACGTCCGGTTTGCATCCGTGTATCGAGAGTTCAAGGACATCGACCAATTCTTGGATGAGTTGAAGACCCTGGCGCAGGAACGTAGTGAGCCTTGACCTTCGACTGTTGTCGCTCAGTTCTCTTCTCAGGATGGTTCTGTCTCGGCCGTTTCACACCTCACACGGTGACCAGACGGGTGCTTCGGGTACGAGCCGGAGAGTGAGCCTGTTCTCCTGCATAGTTAAGGCCTCCCTCAGCCGTTTACGACACGGCGCTGAGTCCACCTCGCCTCTTTGCCGGTTGCGGACCGACGGGAAGGCTCTGTTGAACGTCCTGTAGCATATGCGGATCGCAGACAGGATCATGCAGTTACGCGTCTCTGAACAGTGTTTATACTGCTTTCTTGCAACCCGCTAGAACCACCATGCCTACGATCAAACCTCTATCTTCGCGTGGGAAACGACACGCATCGACTTCCGCGTCAACCAGCGTTGCCATCATCGGTGCTGGTCGTGGAGGCACCGCGCTGATCGAGATCTTTGCGAATGATCCGTTGGTTCAGATCGTCGGTGTTGCGGAGATCAATGCAGATGCGCCGGGACTTGCGTTGGCCAAGCAGTTGAAGATCCCGGTCACGCACGACTATCAACAGCTGCTTACGATGGAGCGTGTCGACCTGATCATCGACGTGTCGGGAGACCCGGACGTGTGGCAATTTCTCCAGGATTTTCATCGAATGGGCGTTACCGTCATCGGAGGAGCCAGCGCGAAATTCATGTGGGAGTTGATCGGAGCCAGAATTCGCGCGACGGCGGAGATCGAGAAAACGTTGAACAAGTATCAATCCCTCTACCGATTGTACGTGAAGGAAACCGGCGCAGCGGTGACGGATGAACGGACCAGAATCGCCTGCGAGATTCATGACGGGTTCGTACAGATCCTGGCGGGGGTCAACTTCAAGCTGGATCTGTGTCAGCAGCTCTTACGGAAAAATCCACGGGCGAGTTTGGCCACGCTCAAGGAGAGTAAGGCTCAGCTGAAACTGGCGATTCAAGAAGCCCGCCAGGTCATCTTCAATTTGCGTCCTCTGCATTACGACAAGATGGAATTGATCTCGGCGCTGACCAACTATTTCAAGTCCTATCAGACGCAGACTCATATCGCCACCAAGTTTACCTTCTCCGGGGACGAACAGATTCTGTTTCCTCGGACGAAGATGTTTCTTTTTCGCATCATTCAAGAGGCTTTGGGGAACGTTCACAAACATGCCAAGGCGGACCGAGTGACGATTAAGTTGGATATTGATATCGATCTCTTGCGGGTGACGATCACCGATAATGGAATCGGGTTCGATATGGAAACCGTCCTGCGCGACCCTGAAAAGTGGGACCATTTTGGGATTAAAGGTATCTTAGAGCGATCGCGGTTGGTCGGAGGGGAGGGGCGAGTCGAATCCAAACCAGGGAAAGGCACGAGGATTATCGTTGAAGTGCCCTTGGGCCAGAAGGAGGAACAACAGCATGGAAAAGATTAAGGTCCTCATCGCCGACGACCATCGGGTCGTCCGAGAAGGGTTGGCTGCTATTCTCAAGACGAAAGAAGATATTCATGTTCTTGGTGAGGCGCAGGATGGAATGGAAGCGGTGGAGAAAGCGCGCGCCTTGCTTCCGGACGTGATCCTGATGGACGTCAGTATGCCGAGGATGGGCGGCGTTGAGGCGACCAGACAGATCAAGCGTGAGTTCCCGCATATTGGCGTGGTCGCGTTGACCATGTATGAAGAGCAGCAATATATCTTCGACCTGGTCCGTGCCGGCGCAACGGGATACCTCCTGAAAGATTCGGAATCGTCGCAGATTGTGGCCGCCATTCGCGCGATCTATCGCGGTGAGTCGCTGATCCACCCGTCGGTCGCCAGCAAAATCCTGGCGGAGTTTTCGCTCATGGCGCAGAAAAAAGGGAAAAAGCCGGCATGGGCCGAACATGACTTGACGGAACGGGAAATTACCGTGTTGCGATTGGTTGCCGACGGAAAGACCAATAAAGAAATCGCCAACAGCTTGGACCTCAGTGAAAAGACGGTCAAGAATCACGTGAGGAATATTTTTCACAAGCTACAAGTCTACGACCGCACACAGGCCGCCATTCTTGCCATCCGCAAAGGCCTGATCGAATTGGACCCAAAGCGATAGATCTCTTCTGCGGACAGATCGATTGCTTACCCGCCTTTTGTTCGGCGGCATGTTGCGCTTTCAATGAGAGTTGCGAGCGGATAGCATGCGCCGCAATCAAGATTGGAGACAGGCTCTAAGCCAGGAAAGAAACCAAACGTTTCATGGGCGAGATGACCTGCTAGAGCCCTCGAATAACAGTGACGTTGTACGTCGTGCTGTTCACTCCGTCTTGCGCGATAACAGTTATTCCAACCGGTGGATTTGGTCCCAGCCCCGGCGAGATGGTCACCTGGCCGGTTGGGGTTCCTGCCGTGGCCATGACTGATCCCAACGCCGACACTGTGGCATTGGGATCAGACTTTGTCGCCGTGATTGTGATACCGCCCACGAGCAGGCCTACCTTCACGGTATAGTTCTCTGTGTCGGGTGCAAAGGGTGGATCCAGAGAACCCGCATTGACCTGTAACGCAGACAGAAGACTGTCGTTAGAGAAGAGGCGGTTGATGGTGATGGAGTAGGTCGCCGCGGCTCCACTAGGTGCGGTGACAGTAATCGATACAGAGGTGGTTGTCCCCGGATTACCAAGCGTGACCGGTAATTGCCCGGGATTGATCCCTGGCCCAATGCTGACGGAGTTCGCCGCTGAACTCATCAGCATCGTGGCACTCTGGTCGGACTTGGTGGCGGTGATCGTGACTTGTCCAACGGTGGTTGCCACGTTCACCGTATAGTTCAGAACATTGGCATCAAATCCCGGCGACAATGGCTGTGGCACAGAACTTGTTGTCACGTTCAAATCCGAGAGGTGGTTATCACCCGAGAGGCGCCGTGTGACCGTGATGGTATACCTGCTCTCCAGTCCGTTTTGTGAGGATGCGACCACTTCAATGAGTGTGGTCGACCCCGGCTGGCCGAGTGAGACAGGGTGGCCTTGCCCTGCAGGGGTGATTGTCCCGTTGATGATGATCGTGGTCGTCGTGCTTTTGGGATTGGCCGTCACCGTCACACTGGTCACGGCGGTGGCCACGGTGGCGGTATAGCTGGTGGTATTGCTGGAAAATGCCGGTTGAAGCGCACCGGAGGGGGTGATCGTCAAGCCGGTAAGGGGAACTTCTGCTGTCTGCTCTGAAAGTGATGCACTGTCTCTGCAGCCAGAGGCGATGAAGCAGAGAGTGATGAGACAGACAGCGGCGATGCGGTGGCTCGCAGCAACGAGCAGGTGTTTCATGGACATATGGTCACTTTCTCAGTACCAGGGAGGCTGGTTTGTATCTGATCTGGTAAACATCGCACGTGGCGCTGATGCGTACAGCTGATTTCAGGCCTGCATTCCAAGATCGAGAACGTCGTACCGACATATGACACCTATAGCGAATCCGCTCGGTCTGGTCAATCGATAGGATCAAGGGATATGGCGGTCTCACCGGTGGCTGTTAGTTTCTAGAGTCCTCGAGTCACAGTAATCTTATACGTCGTTCTGTTGATCCCGTCTTGGGCGATCAGAGTCAGATCTACCGTTGTCCCAGCCCCCAAGACCGGAGAGACCGTCACCTGACCGATGGGTGTCCCAGCTGCAGCGATGACTGAGCCTAGGGAAGACATGATGGCGTTCGGATCGGTCTTGGTCGCTGTGATGATGACGCTGCCGGTGAGGAGGCCGATCTTCACCGTATAGTCCACGATATTAGGGGCGAAGGGAGGATCCAATGTGCCGGCACTTACACTCAAGGCTGACAGCGTGCTGTCGCTGGATGCACGCCGGTTAATGGTGACGGAGTAAGGTTTGGAGGTTCCATCCGGTGCTCTGACGATGATGGACACCGCTGTGGTGCTCCCCGGCGTGCCGAGTGGAATCGATGCGTGACCGCTTGCTTGGCCAGTCCCGGCGGACAACGAGCCGGATATCACAGCGTCTGGGTCAGCTTTGGTCGCGGACACATCTACGCTGTCGACGTTGGTCGGCACATCCAGGGCATAGGCCAGATGATCAGCAGTGAAGGCGGGACTCAGAGTCCCGGATGTCACACTGAGAGCCGACAAGTTGTTATTGCTCGATGGAGCGGCTCGTTTGATCGTGATGGTGTAGGTTTTTACATTGCCGTCTTGAGCGGCCACATGAATGGAGACATCCTTTTCTGTCCCCGGTCCATCCAGTTGGATGGTGGCCCGTCCTTCATTGGGGACGCCACCGGAAATCACCGCAAGGGGATCGGCCTTGGTTGCTGTGACGGTGACACTGGTAACCTTGGTCCCCACATCCACCCTGTAGTTGGTCTCGCCAGAGGAAAAGCCAGGAGATAAGGTTTGATCAGCAGTGCCGACTTGCACGCGCAAGGCCGACAGGTTGTTGTTGCTGGATGCCGCACGACGGATCGTGATGCGATAGGTTTTGCGGGCTTGATTCGGAGCGGTGACGGTGATCGAAACTATTCTTTGTGTCCCCGGTCCATCGAGTTGGATGGTCGCGCGTCCTTCATCGGACACATCACCCGATAGTACGGCATCAGGATCAGACTTGGTTGCGGCAATGGTGACAGCGGAGATGTTGGTGGCCACATCCACAGTGTAAGTTAAACGGTCGGACGTAAAGGAGGGACTCACGGGATCTGGCGTGACGGTCAAGGTCTTCAGATTATTATCACCTGAGAGCAGTCGTGTCACACGGACTGTATAGGTGCTGTCCGTACCGGTCTGTGTTGTCAACACGATAGAGATGGTTTTGGTCGATCCTGGTTGGTCGAGGGCGATGGAACGCTGTGTGGTGACAGTTCCGTCGATCGATACCGTTACTGTGCTGTCCTGGGGGGTCGCTGTGACCGTGATACTGGTAGCGGCCGTCGGAGCCTCAGCCGCATAGCTGGTGGTATCGCTGGAAAAGGCCGGTTGAAGGGTGGCCGGCGTCACGTCGAGGCTGGCCAGTGGGACATTGGGCCGATCTGAAACGGACGCCGAGTCCTTACAACCGTAGAGAGTCACACAGAGCACGACGAGGCAAAGGGCAACCCAATCGGCTCTTGTGATGATCAAAAAGCGTTTCATGGCAATATCGCAGATGGTCTCGTGTTGCACGCCGGAACTGGTGCATCTGGTCTACTGAGTCCAAACCGTCAGCGAGGAAATGTCACAGAGGGTTCAGATCGGTTCTCACGATGTCCGCAAATCGAGCAGCGACTGATATTTGATATAGCGGATCTGACCGGTCGGGTCAACCGACGAAGTGAGGAGGGATGATGGGCGCGATGTGTGAGAGTGTCAGGACAGTGATTCAGAGAAACCGCTGTTCATGAGTACATGGCGGCAGAAATATGTCTGCGTCAGGGTGAAGCTGAGTCCACAGTCTATCGACGAGACCGGATGAAGATGGCGTATGAGCGTGTCGTCGCACCGTCCTGTGCGGTGACCGTCAGATCCATCTCGGTGCGTCTTCCCGTTAGAGGGACGGAGATTTGTCCTGTCTGTGTCCCTGCCGCTGCGATGATGGAACCAAGTGCGGACAGCACGGCATTGGGATCGGATTTCGTTGCGGAGATAGTCACACGTTCCACGTCACTGGCCACGGTCACCCGGTAGCTCACGGTATCTGAAGAGAACGCAGGATCCAAGGAGCCAGGAGTGACCGTCAAGTCGGCGAGCGCATCGTCGCTCGAGGGTCTCGCACGTGTGACGGCGATGGTATAGCTCCTTGAGGTTCCATTCGGTGCGGTCACGGTCAACGAGACAACCTTGGTGGTTCCGGGCCCGTCCAGTGTGAGCGTCGCACGCCCTTCGTTAGGCCCATCACCCGAGATCACGGCATTGGGGTCAGATTTGGTGGCCACGACGGTCACCTCAGTGACGGTGTTGGCCACATTCACCGTATAGTTTTGAGTGGCGGCAGAAAAGACGGGAGCTAAGGTGCCCGGCGAGACAGTCAAACTCTTCAGGGTGTTGTCCCCGGCAAGGGTGATCGCCCGCAGGGTTATCGTGTAGATCTTCGCCCTTCCATCGGAGGATGAGACGGTCAAGGAGACGTCCTTCGTTGATCCAGGCCCGGGGGCTTGAACCGTGGCCTGACCAGTGACTTGTCCTGCCGGAGCGGTGATCCCACCAGACAAGACGTCATTCGGTTCAGACTTCGTTGCTGAAATGGTGACATCTTGCTGGGTGCCGGACAGATCAACCGTGTAGTCGGTCGTGTCGCTGGTGAAGGGCGGTTGGAGTGACGCGCCGGAAACTGAAAGGCCGGCTAGTTGCGGGCCAGGATCAATCGACCCTGTGTCCGTACAGCCAGCGGTGCCAAACCCGATGGTCCCGACAAGAAGCGCGAGGGCAAGGTACTGTGCAGGCATGGTGAAAAGGTGTTTCATGATGGACCCACCACATTCGCTTGCTGGAAATCCTGTTGGGCCCAGCCACCCGTATGAACCAAAACGGAGGTGCAGATCTTACGGAAGGGTTTCCTGATCGGTCTATCCCTACTTGTGTATGGATCAGCCGAGTGAGAGAAGCGGCGTTCCTAACTGATTAGGGCAACGCTTCAGATTAAGAAGCGGTGGGTGACCGGTTATGGGAAGTAGGTCTGTGTAAGGATGGTATGTCGCAAGAGGCCTATCCGGTGACAGAAAGGCCTCGGCGAACGACCTAATGTACTAGGGAGCTAGAGGAGGTGCTTGGCTCACGGTAATGGTGTAGGTCTTGATGGTCGTTGTGTTTTGTGCGGTCACAATAACCGATATCTGTGGGGGGGGGAGGAATATATAAGAAACGGTTGCTTGGCCAGTTGCGACTCCTGTTCCAGGGTCGGGGACCGAGCCAGAGAGGATGGCATTAGGATCGGACTTAGTCGCAGTGACGGTCACCTCGAAGATGCCAAATGGTACTTCTACTGTGTAGTCCAAGTGGTTCTGATCAAAAGCTGGAGTTAAGGTAAGAAGTACAGCATTCGCTGCCACACTCAATGCGAGTAGATTGCTGTCATCTGATGACGCGCGATGAATCGTGACGGTGTAGGTTTTACTGTCAATCCCATTCTGTGCAGTGACAAGGACTGATATCGGCGTGTCTGAGCCTGGCCCTCCTAGCGGGAGATTGGACGCAGAACCGGAAGCCGTTCCTGCCGGGATGGTGACGCTCCCAATTGCCATCACGGCATTTGGATCGGATTTCGTTGCCGAGACATCCACGCTGGTCACATTCGTGGCCACATTGACCGTGTAGGGCGGTGGGGTGTTGAGATCAATAGGATGAGCCAAGGAGTTTGCGGTCACGATCAATGCCGACAGGTTGCTGTCGTCCGATGACGCGCGATGAATCGTGACGGTGTAGGTTTTACTGTCAATCCCATTCTGTGCAGTGACAAGGACTGATATCGGCGTGTCTGAGCCTGGCGCGCCGAGGGGAAGATTTGTTGCGGAACCGGAGGCTGTTCCTGCTGGGACGGTGACGCTCGCGATTGCCATCACGGCATTCGGATCGGATTTCGTTGCCGAGACAGCCACACTGGTGACATTGGTGGGCACGTCTACTGTGTAGAATGTCGTGCCTGCGGTGAAGACAGGATTCAAGGTACCGACTGAGACGTTCAACGCTGACAGATTGGTATCTCCTGCGAGTCGCTTTATGGATAAGGTATAGGTCTTCTTGCTGCCATTGGGGGCGGTAACTTCGATTGTCACCGGTGTGATTGTCCCGGGAGAGCCGAGTGTGATGGGCACTTGTCCTGGATTTGTTCCTGCCGGAACAGTGGTAGACCCGATCAGCATCGCGGCATTTGGGTCTGATTTGGTGGCAGTGACGTTCACGGAGGTGACGTTGGTCTGAACGTCTACTGTGTAGGCCAGGGTGTTCGCATCAAAGCCAGGAACCAAGGGTTGAATCGCGTTATTTACTTTGACGCTCAATGCCGAGAGATTGTTATCGCTCGATAAGAGTCTTGTGACCGTGACGGTATAGGTGGTTTCCAACCCATTCTGTGACTCTAAGAGAATAGGGATTATCTTGCTCGATCCTGGAGGGCCAAGTGATATGGAGCGTTGCGTGGTGACCGTGCCATCAATAGTGACGAGTGTTGTACTGCTTTTTGGGGTGGCGACCACGGTGACCGTTGCAGCGCCTGTCGGGGCATCGACTCTGTAGCTGGTGGTGTTGCTTGAAAACACGGGCTGCAGCGATCCTGGGGTTACCGTCAAGCTGGAGAGGGGTACTTCTACGGTGGTTTCTGAAATCGAGGCGCTGTCCGAACATCCGTAATTCCCGATGCTGATTGCAGCGACCAGGATGATGGCCCAATAGGTCTTGGTGAAGGTCAACAGGTGTTTCATAATGGTCCCGGTTATTTTTTGGTACAGGAATTCGTAGCGTCTTGGGTCTTGCCCATCCCGAACAACAGAGTCCTGATGCTAGGAGAGGATGGGAAAACGGTCTAGGCCTACAAAGGTAAGGGAGCTCCGGGCGAAGGCGGGATCTGGTCAGGATAACAGAGGGGATCGAACAACATGTGGAGGAGGTTCAGCGTATGTAGCTAAGAAACTGACTCACGTTAGTGGTTCGGAGTGATGGAGGGAGTCTCTACAGTATCAACCGAGGCTGATGAGATGAACGGCATGATGTTGCGGGTACTGGGCTGTTCAGCAGAACGGCATATAACGCCGTCGCAATATCTGTCTTAGTAGCGACGTCAGACCGACATTACGACATTCAGGGCGAGCCTGGCTGCCGAAATGCTCACCCTAGTATTGGCCACCCTCTGGTGGCACCGGGGATGACCTCAATAATGTGCGACAGGCCTAAGTGCGCGTTACATCAAAGTCGTATTTGATGGCCGGAACTATGTTCCGGTTTGCCCCGTGCTGATAGTTACGGGCAAAGGGTCACTCTGCTGGGACTCAAGGTTCGTCGCCGTATTGGTTACGGTGCTGGTAATCGAGTGCGGGATTCCATTGTTATTCCCACTCAGCGGTGTTGTTGGTTGGAGGGTGTTATTCGCCGCATTAAAATTAGAGCCAACCTTGTTCCCATCCACGTAAAGGTTTGGTGTGTGTCCCGATGCAGGCTGGGGTATTGTGAATCTTGGCGTTGTGACGGTGGTGAAGTTGTCGTCTCTGGTGCCAAACGGTATACCTTGATCGTCTACGGCGCAGTCCGCATTAGTGCCGGTCGGAGGGCCCGTAAGATCAGTCCTAAGCGGACAGGAGTCATCCGCTGTCAGTAGGTCCGGGGCGATTGCCGGTTTCGCCGGTGGGGTGGGCGTGGCCGGACGGAACACGGAGATGGTGTAGGTGTTGATGGCAACTCCATTCTGAGCAGTCACGGTGACCGATATCGCTGTATTTTCCCCTCCTGCACCATTCAGCGGGAAATTCGCTTGCCCTGACGCAGTACCCGGTGGGACGGTTACACTGCCTAGCGCCATCGTGGCATTTGAATCGGCTTTGGTTGCGGAAACAGTGACGTTACCGACAGCACTATCCACAGTTACTATATAGCTGAGATCGTTCGCGTTGAAGGGCGAGTCGAATGTGCCTGGTGAGACAGTTAATGCTGATAGATTATTGTTTGCACCGAGAGCGGCTTTGTTCACCGTGAGGGTGTGGGCCTTTGCGGTCCCATTCGGAGCAGTTACGAGGATGTCGATGACTGTGTTCGTTCCCGCCTCGCCCAGACTGATGGAGCGACTTTGGCCCGAGTTGGTGCCCTGTCCCTCGATCGTCATCGTGGCATTCGTATCCTGAAGCCTGGCGGTCACGGTCACGCTTGTGACGGTGCTCCCAACATTCACGGTGTAGGCGGTGCGATCTGCCCTGAATGAAGGATCTAAGGTTCCTGGCGACACGGTCAATGCCGATAGGTTGTTGTTGCCCGAGAGGGCGGCTTTGTTCACCGTGACGGTGTAGGCCTTTGGGGTCCCATTCGGAGCAGTTACGAGGATGTCGATGACTGTGTTCGTTCCCGCCTCGCCCAGACTGATGGAGCGACTTTGGCCCGAGTTGGTGCCCTGTCCCTCGATCGTCATCGTGGCATTCGTATCCTGAAGCCTGGCGGTCACGGTCACGCTCGTGACGGTGCTCCCAACATTCACGGTGTAAGAGGAAGTGCTTGCACTGAACGTGGGGCTTAGGGTGCCCGGCGACACGGTCAACGCCGATAGGTTGTTATTGCCCGAGAGGGCGGCCCGATTGATGGTCACCGTATATTGCTTGGGGGCTTGATTTGAGGCGAATACGATAATGGTGACGGTGCTAGGTAAGCCAGGGTTGTTTAACCCAATGGTTTGAGATTGGCCGGAGGTAGCGGCTTGCCCATTGACGGTCATGGTTGCCGAGGTATCTGCCAGGGTTGGTCTCACTGTGACGCTGGATACACCACTGCCCACATTCACGGTATAGGCGGTGCGATCTGCCCTGAACGAAGGGTCTAAGCTCCCGGAGGAGACGGTCAATGCTGACAGATTGTTGTTCCCGGCCCGATTGATAGCTACCGAATATGCTTTGGGTGACCCATCTTGGGCGATGACAATGATGGTGATGATGGTAGGCGAACCAGGGTTGTTTAACTGAAAGGTCTGTGATTGGGCGGAGGTGGTGGTTTGCCCATTGACGGTCATGGTTGCCGAGGTATCTGCCAGGGTTGGTCTCACTGTGACGCTGGATACACCACTGCCCACATTCACGGTATAGGCGGTGCGATCTGCCCTGAACGAAGGGTCTAAGCTCCCGGAGGAGACGGTCAGTCCTGACAAGTTGTTGTTTCTTGACGCTCCCCGGCTCACGGTAACTTCGTAGGATTTCGTGCTTCCATTCTGTGCCGTAACGGTGATCGTGACTGGTGTGACTTGACCACCACCCTTGAGATCAACCGGGTGGGGTTGACCAGATCCTGCCGCTTGCCCATTCACGGTCATGGTCGCCAAGGGGTCTGACAGTGTGGGGGTGACCGTGATGCGTCCGATGTTATTGTCTACACTGACCGTATAGTTAAGTAAGTTCTTGTCGAATGGGGGAGCGAGCGCTCCTGGTGTAACAGTCAAGTTTATTAAGGAATTATCTCCAGCCAGGGGCGCTCGTTTGACTCGGACCGTGTATGATCTCGACGTGCCACCTGTGCCTGTTTCTGTGACAACGATATTGACAGATTCCTCTGCCCCTGGTGAGTCGAGCGTGATGGCCTGACTTGATACAGGCTGGTTGTTGATCCGTATTGTGTCTCCAGCGACTCGAGGAGTGGCCGTGATGGTAGTAGTTGAGACATCGGTGGAGAGCTGGACCGTGTAACTTGTTGTGTCAGGGCTAAACCTGGGCGTCAATGTTCCTTCGGAGACCGACAGGTTTCCGAGTGACGCCGGCTCGGTCACGGTTGCGGAGTCCCCACAGCCGTAGGCGCTCAGCCCGAAGAGGATCAGGGTCAGTCCAACGAGAGATCGTCCGGTACGGATGTGTGGATGCTTCATGGTGGAACCGCTCACTTTCTGTTGGGGCAGATCGTTCAGGATGTAGTTGGTCACGTGTTGTGAACCCACGCGTTCGCGTTTCGGGATGACGAGACCGTCCGGCCTTGGTTGAGTACCGTTTCGATGTCCCGATGGGTACGGATTGAACCTATAGCGGAATTGTACTAGTCAGGTCAAGTACCTGAGCCAAGTACCTAAATAGGATAACGAATATGTCGTAATCGCATTAACGTTTTGACGGTGCCGCGCTCGGCGCTTTCCCGAGGAGTTCGGTTTTCGATGGGATCTGAGTCAGGAGATCCGGGCGCACTTGAAACAACCCGGGAATTCGTTGGCCGGTTGCGTAGAGGAGATTCCCCGCTTGGCTACCCAATGTCAGTTTGCCTGTGGCCTTGCCGTCCTTTGCCGTCGCGACAAACTCTGCGGCCGGCGACAGGAGCCCATAGGGGGCGAGCGGTGCGGATTGTTTCATGACCCGTTCTTCCGCCGGTAGATTGGCCACCCGACTGACGAAGAGGTCTGCCACCTCTTGGCTGACTTTCTCCGTGGGCTGGTCTTCCAGGATCCACTCACCGCTTTGGTTGATCAACACGTACTCCTGATCTCTGGTTTTGACCGACAGCATGGCCACATCCGTATAGTCGAGGCCGAAGAGTCGTTTGTCTTGAAGAATGAAGAGGTCCTTCGTCAGGTCCTTGATCAGTCCCGGGTTGATACGATAGAGCGGTGCGTCCGGTGCGGTTTCTGCGATGGCTTCGCCCTTCTGCGGGTCCGGTTGATAGAGCCGAACCGATTGGTCTCCGGCGGCGGTATGCAGGGTGACTTTCACTTTCGGTGTCGTCAAGCTCTTGGCAATGGTATCTCGTTCAGGGCCTGGATCAATGATGCCGAGCGCCTTCAGGTCTTCCAGGCGAAACATCAAAGACCGCACTTCGTTTTGATCCGCTTCGGCTTCGATCGGATACCGGATCTTCCACGAAGGTTTGGGCTTATCCTTCGCCATGTTGTAGATCACGATTTCGGTCGTCGGATAGGTCAAGCGAACCCGTTCGATGTCGTTCTGCACGAACTTCAACAGCTCCTTCCGCCGAAAGGTCATCAAGGACTTATTGACAAAATCCTTCGGCGCCAGACTGGTTAAGAGGATGCGATGATCCGATCCCCGCAGCACATAGAGGGTATTGGACAGGGGCCCGCTGTTGCCGATGGCGATGGTCTCCTGTCGCGTGCCGGCTGTCACGGTGAGGGTGGTGACCGGCGGTTCGAGGCCAAATGCGATCAGCTGTGTGGTTTGGTCGTCCAGGGTTCTGGTGACGGTTCCGGTAACCAGCGCGCGAATGAGGGCTTGGACCTCGCGTGTATCGGCTTCGGTCCGAAGCGGAGCGACAATGGACCACTTCGCCGGTTCGGTCAGCTTGAGCTCAACCGGGCCTTGAGCGGTGGTGATGGAGAGGCCCGTGATGGCGGTTTCCGGAAACGGTAAGAGTTGTTTCTGTGCCGTCTCCTGTTTGTCTTCCTGTTGTTTGGCGGGAAACTCGATCAGGTAGAGATAGCCACCCAGTCCAGCCAGAATCATCAACATGAGCACTGTGGGCCAGTAACGCATGGTCAGAGCGTGAAGGGTGAAGCGTGAAAGGTGAAACGTGAAAGGTGACAAGTGAATCGAGGGGAATCGGCTCTGTACTCCTCACGTTTGCCGGAAGACGAATGACAGATGACGAACATGTCGTGCATGCTTATGCCTCTTACAAGCGTCGCCGTTTTCTCCACACGATGAGACCGGTCAGGAAGGTCATGAGCGGCAGCAAAACAACCTGGATGTAAATCAGTGCGCGCTCCTGCGTGGGATTGGGCGTAAAGGGGTGCAACGCCGGCTCTCTCGGGGCGATGGAGATCAAGTCCCGCTCCTCGGCCAACCATCCGGTCGTATGGAGGAAAAAGTCGCTGTTGCCCGGGAAATTAAAGAAGGCGTTGGAGGCGAAGGTGGAATTGCCGATCACCACAATGGCCGGGCGAGGTTTGCCCTCCTCCGGGGCCTTCTTGGGCGACAGGGCGGCGGCCATGGGAAGTGGTCCCTTGACGTCTTCTTTTTCACTGAGGCTCACCACGCGGCCTTGCATATTCGTTTCGGCCCAGCTGTTGGGCGACGTTCTGGCGAGGGGGACGAAGTCCCAGTCTGTGCCGGTCTGCTCATCGAAGGTGATGTGTCGTGACAGCGGCAACAGCACGGCCGAGGTGAGATCTTGCGTGATCTCATGTTCCGTAAACGTTCTTACGAGCAGCGCGGTGAGGTCACCTTGCGCTAATCGATCTTGGAGATCCACCAGGACGCCGGGGCCCAGGCCTACTCCCCAGCGGGCCAGCAGTGTCTCGAGTCCCGTTTGGGTATCGGGATCCGCCAACAGCAACAGGTGGCCGCCCTTCTCGACATACGAGTGAATGCGATCTTGTTCCTCTTTCATGACGGGACGACGTGGGCCGGCAAGGACCAGCACGGACGTATGATCCGGCACGGCAGATTCCTTCAGGAGCGAGACCGTTCCAACGTCATAGCCTTGACGAATCAAGGCCTCTTTCGCACTAAACAGACCATTCCGGTCTTTATCCTCGACGTTCAGCTCGCTGTGGCCTTCAACGAAGACGATCCGTTTTTTCGAGTCCTTGGAGATCCGGATCAATGCGCCGGTCAGTTCGATTTCAGAGGGGGAGGTCACGCGGATTGTTTGCCCGTTGCTCTCGAAGATGGCCGTGTCGGTCCGAAAGATGCCGTACGTCTGGGCCATCTTTGGTTGCTTTTCCGGATCGATGAATTCCACGCTCAGCTTGGTCGAGGCTTGCCGATAACTCTCCAAGCGCTCTTTGAAGGATTGATAGCCAGGGTCCTTTTCTCTGGTGAAGACCGTGATCTTGACGTCTCGCGGGAGGGTCCGAAGCACCCGGTAGGTTTGGGGTGCGAGGGTATAGTTCTGGTTCTCCGAGAGATCCCACCGGACAGAATGCCGGGCTGCCAGAAAGTTCACGATCACCAGAATGCTCGTGAAGAATACGACCATCAGAAGGCTGTTGAGCCCCATCTTCGTTGAGCGCCGGCCCGAGAAGGCCTTGACGGTCTCGAAATGGAGGACAAAGAACGAGACCAGGCAGGCCAGCGCCAAGCCTTCGGAAACGGTCACGGCCCAGAGCCAGTCCGGTCGAAGGCTGTAGGCGACCATGCCACCGATGCCGAGCAGGATTCCTACAATGCCGAGGGGGAACGATTGAAGTTTCATTTCCAGCGTGTCGATTCCACGACTCGATGTGTCAAAAACAGCATGAGCACAAGGCCGCTTCCGAAGTACACCAGGTCGCTTGTGTCGATCAGTCCCCGAACGAGGCGTTCGTAGTGCTCCATGTAGGATACGTACGAGATGACGTGACCCGCGGTGGTATCGCCGAAGAGGCTGCCCAGTCCGGCGATCAACCAAATCGTGAGCAACATGCCGAAGCTGACGAAGGCGGCGACGATTTGGTTTTCCGTGACCGCCGAGGCGAACAGTCCGACGGACAGAAACAGGGCTCCCAGCAGTACCATGCCGAGATACCCGGTCCAGATGGGATTCCAGTCAAAGTCGCTGAAGAGCATCAGGACTGTCGGGACTAATGTAGTGAGTCCGACCAGCCCAAGATAGATCACAAACACGCTGACAAACTTGCCGACGACGATATCTGTGACCCGCAGCGGCGAGGTCAGCAAAAACTCGAAGGTTCGCAACTTGCGCTCTTCCGCGAACAACCGCATGGTCAATATGGGCAAGATAATCACGAGGACGATTCGCATGCTGGCGAAGAGGTTTCGAAAGACCAGGTCGTTCAGGTTGATCTGCGCCGGCCCGCCTTGCATTTGCATCAATTGGATGGCCTGCGCGCCCGCGAATCCGACGTACAGGTAGGACAGCAGTCCGAAAATCAGCAGAAAGACCGCTCCGACCACATAGACAATGGGCGAGACGAAATAGATGCGCAGTTCCTTACCAATAATGGCCTGTACCGGGGTCATACGGCGTCTACCCGTCCATGCTTTCCGAGGGGGCCATGCTCACCGTGGTCTCTGTTGCTTCAGTGGAGTGGTCTTCGTGACGTGTCAGTTGGAGGAAGACGTCTTCCAATGTCATAGAGACCGTCCGGAGTTCGAGCAGCCCCCATTGGTTCATCACGGCGACACGTGCAAGTTCGTCGCGTAGGTCACGACCTAACTCACATTCAATGAGAAAAGTGCCTCCACCCTGTCCTGGAAGTACCTGAAGCACGCCTGGGATTGCCTGTAATTTTGACTCACAGTCCGCTGGGCGGGATTTCAGCGTCAGCGAGACTTTTTCCGATTGACGCAGGCGCGCCGACAACTGCTCAGGGGTGTCTTCCGCGACAATCCGACCCTTGTTGATGATGACCACCCGCTGGCAGACGGCCGTCGCCTCGGGAAGGATATGTGTGCTGAGGATGACGGAATGCGAACCGGCCAAACTCTTGATGAGTTCCCGGATTTCAATGATCTGTTTCGGGTCGAGGCCCACAGTGGGCTCGTCGAGAATGAGGACCGGAGGATCATGCAACAGGGCCTGTGCCAATCCAACACGCTGCCGATAGCCACGGGAGAGATTTCCGATCAGTCGGTGCCGCACGGCACCCAGCTCAAGTCGCCCGATGGATTGGTCAAGTGCCGAGGTGAGTGTTGGTCCTGCCATGCCACGGAGTTGTCCGACGAAGGTCAGGTATTCGGTGACGGTCAGTTCTTGGTAGACCGGCGGTGTTTCCGGTAGATACCCGATCTGCCGCTTCACCTCCAAAGGGTGATCGGTACAGTCGAACCCCGCGACGCGCGCCGTGCCCTCCGTTGCAGGCATAAAACAGGTCAGAATTCGCATCGTCGTGGTCTTACCGGCCCCGTTGGGACCGAGAAAGGCCAGCACTTCCCCTTTGGCGACGGAAAAGGTGACGCGATCAATAGCCGTATGATGGCCGTACCGCTTTGTAATGTTGTGAACGTCAATCACGAAAGTGATATCGGTGCGAACAGCTGTGGAGAATGTGGAGCAGTACTGCTCTCGGGATAACAGTTCTTACTGCGGGGGATCTTACTCACTCTGCCTGATGCAGTCAATATGGCGGTGGAATACAGTCTGCCGGGTGTTGCTGCGGAACTGGAATCAGCACGCACGACGCAGACGGCTGTCTCCCGGAATCCATCCAGAAATCGCGAGCATACTGAAGCCGTACGGGGATCACAGCTCCTGTTCTTACCGCCTGTCTCGAATACTATAAGGTGTTGAACTTATACTGTGCCTCGGTTATATAGAAGCTCCGTTCGATAGTCCAATCAGGTACTTTTTTGAATAGGGATTAGCTATACGGAGGTGGGGGGAGAGGGATACTCCCGTCGGTGTTGTCGAAATGGGAGACCTTTCATACTCTGAGTCAATCGAAAATCAGAGTACGTCAGCATTCAGAGGGAGGTAAATCCAGTATGCACACGGACGTTCCCCACAATCGGTTCTTCTCGAAGAGTTCTTTTGCCCTGGCACTGTGTCTGTCCCTGGGTGCCTGCTCCTGGGTCCCTAAAGGGGAGGTGCAACTGGATGTCGGGATCAAGGATCGCGGGGTTGCCTCCTGGTACGGCGAACAGTTTCATGGAAGACAGGCTGCGAACGGCGAGATATTCGATATGGAAGGGCTGACGGCTGCGCATCGGACGATCCCGCTCGGGAGTGTGGTCCGCGTCGTTAATTTGTCGAACGGCAAACATCTTCATGTGCGAGTGACCGACCGTGGGCCCTACGAAAAGGGGCGGATTCTCGACCTGTCCCACGGGGCGGCCGTCCTTCTGGGAATGGAGCGTGAAGGGGTTGCACATGTGCAGATCGAGGTTGTCGGCGCACGCCGTCCCGAGCTGCTGCTGCTGGCAGAGCAATTTTCCGGGCCAATGTCGTCCGTTCTGACAGACCGAATGCTTCCGGTTGGCCGGACGTCGCAGGGGATGACATCTCACGCGAGAAATTTTCCCGGCGATCTCTGGATTGCCAGGAGGAATCGGTGGGCCCTTGCCATGCTGTCCGTGGTAGACCCAATCCAGCTTCCGGTTGCTTCGCTGGTCCTTACCTGAGAGCCTCGAGATGGGTCCCTTTCAGGATGACGCTTGCTTGCCTTGTAAACGGGGTACTCGTAGAGGCTCATTGAAAAGGCGGAACTTGCGGGAAGCACCCCCTAATAATCTAGGCTCATCTCGGGAACATTCGTATCGCCCCATTCAGGTTGACAGTGTGTAAAGCTCTCCACTAGACTGCACTCTTTCTATCAGCCCAAGACCATCATACGTGTGAATATTAAGGGGAGGCATGATTCGATGGCCAAGAAGCGCGCGCAAGAGTCGGATGAAGTGAAACTAAAGAAGAAAATTGCCACAAAGACGACTGATCAGGGTAATCCGGAAGGGGATACCGCCCTCCGCTCGTTGAAAAAACGATTGAAACGGGAGCAGCGGAAGCGGCGGGCCCTAGTGCAGCGGAAAAAGCGGGCAGCCGGAAGCAAAGCCGTCGCTTCTGCATCAGCCTAATCTCTCGTGGAAAAATCGTCTCAAAGACGGACTGATTCTTATGGACTCGAAGACCAAACGCCCCTCTCTCGATAACAATCCTCTCAGCCAGCAATCCGGAGATGAGTCGGCCGCTGAGGTCGTCGCTGAACGTCCGCAGGCTGAGTCTCCCTCCGTCGAGCCGGAAACGGCTGGCCCAGGCATGGTTGCGCTTGAAGAAGAGCAGGTCAAGGACGAGATCGATATCCAGATCGATCTATTGGCCGACCCCGACTGGGTAGTCCGAAGAGAAGCCGTGATCACGCTCGGGGAAATGGGGGACGAACGGTGTGTCGAACCGTTGGCCCGTGCGTTGCGTGACGGTGATTGGCAGGTTCGCGAGGTTGCCATCGAAGCGATGGGCCAGGTGGGACCGCCTGCGGTCGAGACGCTGCTTAAACTTCTCCGTGACTGGGAGGTGCGCAAGTACGCCATCGCAGCCCTTGGGAAAATACGCGACGAGCGGGTGCTGGATCCCCTGATGCTGCAGCTGCGGAACGATGAGTTTAAAGATGATGCGATCGATGCCTTGGTCGCATTGGGTGCGCCCTCCGTCGAGAAGCTCATCCCTGCCCTTCGCGATAAGGATGAGAACGTTCGGAAATGCGCCGTGCTCGCGTTGGGACGGATCAAGAGTAGCGAAGCCATCGACCCCCTCATTCAGATGCTTGGTGACAAAGACTGGTTTACACGATTGACGGCAGCCGCGGCCCTGGAATCAATCGGCGACGATCGCGGGCGTGAGGCGATCAAGCCGTTGCTCAAAGACTCCGATATGGTCGTGAAAATGCGGGTCGAGCGGATTTTAGCGAAGTGGAAGAAGCAGCCGACCTCTGAACCTGCCAACGCCTGAACTATTTGTTCAACTGTTGATCCATCCGTTGTTGCAGGTCCTCCATCTTCTTGAACGCGACCTGTTTCCCCGTCGCCAGTTCCAATTGAACGTCCCGCAGCGAATCGACTAAATGGCGCAGCGCTGCGGTTGCGTCATCACCCTTCGCTCCCTTTGTCATGGTCTCTATTGCGTCGATGACAGCCGTGAGCTCCTTCGCTGCCTCGGCATGCTTTTGGTCGATTACGTATACCTTTGCCTGTACGAAACGAGACTTGGCTTCGACAAGTCCCTGACGACGACGGAGATCGCGCTCGATTCCGAGCGTGGTATCCATGACGTTTTTCGACACCTCCTTCAACGATTGCTGGAGGTTGGAGACGGACTGCTGTAATGTGCCCACGGGGCGTTGTCCAACGTAATAGCCTGCCCCGAACGCGCCGACTAGAAGCAACAAAACTGTCAGAAATTTGGCCATGGTGGTCCTGCGTTAGCGGCGTCGTTTTGATGTCGGTTGCTTGGCGAGTTGCTGGAGGAGGCTGTTTGCCGCCGCAATGCGTACCGCCTCATCGGTGTCACGTAACCCTTGTAGCAAAATAGGGATGGCTCTGTCGTTGCTTTTTCGCAATGCCTTGGCGGCCGACAGCCGAGGGAGCGGCTGTTGGTCTGACAGGAGCGCCTGCAATATTGTGAGCGCCTGCTCCTCATCCGGTGAGGCGCTCAAGGCTTGGGCTGCTGTACCACGTATGGATGGATCGGGATGTCGGGCCAGCTCGGCCGCCAAGGCGATGGCTGAGGTATCACCAAGGCGAAGTAGTCCTTCTGCAGCATTGGCACGGACGTGAGCATCGGGGTCGCGAGTCAGTGCCGAGAGCAGCGGCCGGGTATCCTTGATACCCAGTTTGCCGAGGCTTGCGGCCGCGACCGCGCGAATCATCGCGCTCTCGTCTCCGATAGCATGTGTCAGGGGGGCGGCGCCATCGGGAGATCCAAATTCCCCCAGCGCACCGGCCGCAAAGGCACGGACTGATGGATCGGGATCATAGACGGCTTGCGCAAGGACGGCGAGGCTCGCCGGGCGTTTGAGGCGCCCCAAGACGCCCAATGCCGCCATTCTGGATTCAGCGTCCGGTAACGTTGCGGCACTGGTAATTTCAGCCAGCTGTTCGGACTGGCCCAATTTCACCAAGGCTGCGGAAGCAAAAACGGACTCAGGGCCATCCTCAGTACGAGCCACGTCCATCAATCGTTGTCGAACATCGGTGGCGTTTCCTTCGCCGAGGGCGGTCATGGCGGCAATGCGGACGGTCGGCATTGCATCTCGCAAGGCACGGCGCAAGGGACCGGATTGTGCCGAGAGGCCGGATTTTCCGATCGCCTCGGCGGCTCGTGCCCGCACGACGACGGATGAATCCAGCAATCCATCCTCCAGAATGGCTGCGGTCTCCGGCAGTCCCAACTCCGCCAGGGCTGAGTACGCGGCGATCCGAATATGTTCCTTGCGGTCTCGTACGTGGCTGGTGATCATGCCGAGCGCCAAGGGGCGAAGCAGCGCAGCATCGTGAGACTGCCCCGGCTGGATCAGTTTGGAATAAATGGAGAGGGCCTCGTCTGTTCGTCCAAGGCGGACATAGCTCTGCAAGACGAGGCGGAGAAATTCTTTAGAAGGGGTCGCATCTGGTGGAAGACTTCGGTAGAGCGCTGTGACTTCCGGGTACTCACCGGCTTTGAAGAAGACGCCAGCCTTCGATTCAATTGGAGACGGTGCCCCTGTGGTGGCCGCCACGACAGGCAGTCCACCAAGCAACACGATCAGTCCGACAATCGCGATCGCAACGGTAACCAGGTGAGGAACCCGCGTGCGCAACAGCCTCCGGTTCGATCGCTCGAACCACATTACCATGTCGCAGGCATGCGCACCGTGGCGGCGCGGTACATCAGGCTGACGTAGTCCTTCAACATGCGCGTGGTGCAGAACTGGGGCGCGGTGGTGCGAATACATTCCTTCACCATTTGCAGCCAGCCACGAGGGATTCCGTCACGATCTCGCTGATAGAACAGTGGAACAACTTCCTGTTCCAACAGGCGATAAAGTTGTTCACCATCGTGATGGTCTTGAGCCTGCGCGTCCGCCTGTTCGCTCAACGGTTGGATACCCCATCCATTGGCTCCGTTGTACCCTTCAACCCACCATCCATCCAGGACGCTGAGGTTCAACACGCCGTTCAGGGCGGCTTTCATGCCGCTGGTGCCGCTGGCCTCCAGGGGGAAGCGAGGCGTGTTCAACCAAATATCGACACCTTGCACGAGGTACTTTGCCATATGCATTTCGTAGTCTTCAAGAAATGCGACGCGACCACCGAGCTTGTGATCGTGACAGAACGACAGCACTTCATGGATGAAATACCGGCCCGGCTCATCGGCCGGGTGGGCCTTGCCGGCGAAAATCAGTTGGACCGGCCGCCATCGGTCTTGGAGCAAGACTTTGAGCCGTTCAAGGTCTCGGAAGAGCAGAGTGGCGCGTTTGTAGGTTGCAAACCGTCTGGCAAACCCAATGGTCAGCGCTTCAGGGTCCATGAGCGTTCCGCGTGTGAGCACTTGTGAGGGTTGGAGATGCCCATGCATCCACCCGGTTCTGGCCCGCTCGCGAATAAAGCCCATCAGTTTCCGTTTCATGGCTTGGCGAACCGCCCACAATTCATGGTCAGGAACATCCATGACCCGTTGCCACATGGCGGGATCGTCGCAGGTCTGTGTCCAGGTCGGGCTGAGTGACTTGCTGTAGAGATGGTGGAGTTCCGGGGAGATCCACGTCGGGGCATGAATGCCGTTCGTGACGCTCCGGATGGGGATCTGATCGGTCGGCAATCCAGGCCAGAAGTGTTGCCACATCTCGCGTGTCACGCGGCCGTGCTCCCGGCTGACACCGTTGACATGGGCGGAGAGGCGCATGACCAATGCGGTCATATTAAATCCACCGTGCGATTCGGGAGTCTCACCCAGGCGCAGAAATTCTTCACGTGACAGACCGAGCTGTTCCCAGTATCCGGTAAAGTAGCGATCCATCAAATGGTGTGGGAAGACGTCATGCCCGGCAGGGACAGGTGTATGCGTGGTGAAGACGGTACTCTGACGGACCAATTCGCAGGCTTCCGCATGAGACGAACCCTTCTGAACGAACTCACGTACTCGCTCCAAGGTCAGGAAGGCCGAGTGTCCTTCATTGGCATGCCACACGGACGGCGAGATCCCGAGCGAACGCAACATGCGCACACCGCCGATTCCCAGCAGAATTTCCTGGCAGATCCGCATTTCTTGATCTCCGCCATAGAGTCGAGCGGAGAGGGCGCGGTCTTCCGGGCTGTTCTCAGGCACGTCCGTATCGATGAGAAACAGCGTGATTCGGCCCACCAACAGTTTCCACACGGCAGCGGTGACGCGCCGGTTCCCCATGTCGACGGTAAACCGGCACGATTCACCGGACGGAGTCTGAGCTAAATGTATCGGCGACTCATCGCGGTTAAAAGGAGCGTAGGCTGCTTCTTGCCAGCCCTCGGGTGTAATGCGCTGACGGAAATAGCCCTGCGGGTACATGAATCCAACGCCGACAAACGGCAGCCCAAGATCGCTCGCTTCTTTACAATGGTCTCCGGCCAAGATTCCTAACCCGCCGCTATAAATCGGCACGGAAGCGTGGAGCCCAAACTCGGCTGAGAAGTACGCGATGGTCTTCTTTGCCAAGTCGGCATGGTGAGTGCCGGTCCAACTTTTCTTATTGGCCAGATATTCATCAAACAGGCGGAAGACGGCCGAATATTGGCGAAGGAACGAGGGGTCCTCTGCCAGGCGCGTCAGCCGGTCAGACTGAATGTCGGCGAGGAGTTTGACGGGATTATGGTTGGTCAGGAACCACAGGGTCGGATCGATGGTTTCAAACAGCTGGCGAGCTTCCAGGGTCCAGCTCCACCAGAGATTCCGTGCCAGTTCAGGGAGCCGATTCAGGTTCTGGGGGAGAGCAGTCTTCGTCGAATTTGGAGAATCCACAAACACTCCTTTGGTCAAAGGCGAGCAATGCGTTATGCGCGAATGATGGGCGACGACCGGTGGGAATTAGGCGTGCCCTGCCTTATGCCACGTGGCCCACTCTTTAGAGAATGCCACGGCGGCATACCGTTCGCCAAGAATTTTTGCGACCCGGTTCAAGAGTTTGGTGAGTTGTTGAAGTTCGGACAGTGTGAGGTCGTCTCGGAACCGGGGGTGGAGGCCCCAGCGGGTTTCGACTTCTTCTCCCGACACACTCGACATCAAGCTGACAAGCTTGATCTCCTGGCCGGTTGACTTGTTCTGCTCTGTTGACGTTCCAACGGCTGGAGCTCCGACCTGCGGCGCCTCCTGAGAGGGAGGCGCCTGTCCTTGAAGCACGGCGCTGAGCGCCGGGACAACGGCGCTGGCACAGAGTGATGCGGCGGCGCTGAGCTGTGCGTTGCGTGGCGCACCGAGCGCCTCGGCCACGTTCTCGCCGAAATTGCGGAACATCTCGCTCTTGGTTTTGGAGTCTTCGGTGATCAGGAATTTGTAGTGTTCGTAAGTCTGGCGACTCTCGGCCACCGTCGTGCCGATTGTCATCATGATTTCCATTTGATCGGCATTGTTGCCGAAGGCCGGTTCCAGTGCTTGCTTTAACTGTTGGGTCACCGCATCTTCCAGCCCGTTCATGAACTCCAGCTGATCCTTCAGCGGAATGTGCAGGGCCACCAGCCGGTCTGTGAGGTTGAACATAATCTTGAGAAATTCCAGGTAGATGCCCCACTCATCCTGGCGTTTGAGCTTCAGCGCCTGCTCCGGCGCATTGCGCTTCATCATGGTGACCGATTCGCCCGACACGGCGAGCATCAATTCGGCCAGTTGGCGAAGGCGTTCTTTGTATTCAGTGGTCGCTGTAGCCATGGGTCTTCCGTGGAACGAAGGATTATAACGGAGACATGAGTGGGGAGCAAAGAGGTGATTCAGTAATTCGTTGCTCTCTCTCTGTGGGTTCAGGTGTACGATTTACCAACAGATTGTTGAACTGCAACGGCCCAAGAATCACAAGGTGTTCGTGTCAGATAACGTACCGTATGCATCAGGTGCTTGGAGGTCTTAATAATTTGATCCCTTTGAGCTTGTTGACGATGACATCTTTTTGCGAAAAATAAACCATGTGAGAGATGTGGAGGCGGTATGGCAGTGTGGCAATTTGGGGGGTATCTTATTGCAAACGCGGTAGCAGAAACACGCCGAATTGTTCCTGGTATGACAGTCTCTGCTGCGGTGCGTGACCTAATTTCAGAATGGGATAATTCAACGCTCCCTTCAGAAGAACTCTGCCAGCTACGTATGTTTCTGCCTGCTGGGCGATCTTGGTCAAAGGACCTCGAAGTACTTGGAGATCTTGGATCAACCTGCGTTACCTTTTACAAAGAGAATCATATTGTCGGTAGTATATACGCTCGTTTCGATTTAAGAACGCTTTCAATTGAGGTGGTGGGTGCAGCCTTGAAGTTCGCTAGTGCTATGGGTTGTCTACTGCTGACGGATGATAACAAGGTAATTAGTTCATCTATTTCCGATTGGTAATTAGGGCGAAACGTAACCAAAGAACGTGTGCAGGAACAGTTTGAAGAGG